>NZ_JBHJTK010000008.1:0-239809 GCF_042267665.1 Streptomyces sp. NPDC056224 | reverse complement strand
TCTCTTGTTTCCTTTTTTGTTTTTTGTTTTCTCGATGTTACTCCCCCCCCCCCATCACCCTACCCCCCGGCGGGGCCGGCCCCCCGCCCGGGCCCCCGCTCGTGGTCCGCGGGCGCCCGCGGCGCCGTCCGCGCCGCCGCCGCAGGCCGGACCTCGCTCAACCGGCCCGCCACCCGGGGGAGTCGAGCACCGGCGAATGACGGAAAGGGAAGTGGAACTGCCGGGTCCGCTACGGCGTCCTAGGCTGTGTCACAAGTCCCCGCCTCACCGAGAATCGAGGGGACGTCATGATCCATCCGCCTTTCCGTCGGATCGTGGCCCTGGCCTGCGGCGCTCTGCTCGCCGCCGGGCTCTCGTCCGCCGCTCCGGCCTCGGCCGCCATCGCCGCCCGGGCCCAGATCCAGACGCCGCTCGTCGTCAACGCCCGCTGGGGCGGGCACCCCGCCTACGACCGGATCGTCATCGACCTCCGGGGGTTCGTCCCCGGGGCGACCGTCACCTCCGTCCCGCGGCTGCTCTACGACGGGTCCGGCCAGCCCGTGCCGCTCGCCGGGAAGCACTTCCTGGAGATCCGGCTCAACCCCGCCGCCGCGCACGACGACGCGGGAAACAGCACCTACCGGGGGCCCAGGCTCCAGAGGACCGGCCTCAGCACGCTCAAGGGCCTCGCCCTGACCGGCGACTTCGAGGGGTACGTGACCTTCGGCGCCGCCTTCGACACGGTCCCGTACTACCGCACCTTCTCCCTGCATTCGCCGGAGCGGTTCGTGGTGGACATCGCGCACCCGCACCCGTGCTGAACGGCCGGGCGTCCCGGCGGCGGCACGCACCCCGTCGCCGCCGGGATGCGTACGGTCCGAAATGTTCCTAAGGTCGATGGACAGGGACACGCCGCAGGAGAACCCGGTTCCCCGCCACTGACGGCGTCGGCCCCCTTCCGCCAGGAGATGAACCGCATGACGACTGCGTCCGACACTCCTGTCCTCGACACCCTCGCCGCCATGACGCTCGACTCGCTCGAACGGTGCGGCCTGTCCGCGGACACCCTCATGCTCACCCGCATCGCCGCGCTCGTCGCCATGGACGCGCCCGCGATGTCCTACGTCGCCCACATCGGCCCCGCCATGGACTCCGGCGTGGACGCCGGCAAGCTCCAGGACGTCCTGGTGGCCATCGCCCCGATCGTGGGCACCGCCCGCGTCATGTCGGCGGCCACCCACCTCACGGAGGCGCTGGGGATCGCCATCGCCGTGGCCGAATCCGACACCCAGCCCTGAGCCCCGTCCTCCACGGGTGAGGACGATGTCCCCGGCGTCCCGTTCCGGCGCGCCGACGCGCGCACGCGCGTCGGCGCGCTTGGCGCTGGCCTGCGCACTGGGTGCGGCGGTGGCGCTGGTGACGGCGAGCGGGTTCGGCGGTCTGGTCATCCTCGCCGCCGGGGTGGCCTGTTCGGCGCTCACGGCGATGGGTACGTGGTGGGCGCTGTCCCATCGCGGGGCCGTGCGGGTGGCCGGGGTGCTGGTCGCGGTGGCCGCGCCCGTGGCCGTCCTGGTGCTCTACACCCGGGCGGGCCTGTGGCCGACCCTGCTGGCCGCGATCGTCCTGTGGGCGGCCGCCGTGGCGTGCTCGCGGTGGGCGCTGATGCGCGCACGGGAGCCCGGAGGCATGCGCGCGGTCCCGTGCTCCCTCCCCCGGCATCCGGTGCTGATCATGAATCCGAAGTCCGGCGGCGGCAAGGTGGGCCGTTTCGGTCTGGTCGAGAAGGCCGAGGCCCTGGGCGCCCGGGTCGTGCTGCTGGGCGGCGAGGGTGAAACGGACCTCGCCGCGATCGCCCGCCGGGCGGTCGCCGACGGCGCGGACCTGCTGGGGGTGGCGGGCGGCGACGGCACCCAGGCCCGGGTCGCCGAAGTGGCCGCCGAGCACGGCCTGCCGTTCCTGGCGATCTCCGCGGGCACCAGGAACCACTTCGCCATGGACCTCGGTCTGGACCGCGAGGACCCGGCCCGGTGCCTGGACGCGCTGACCGACGGGGAGGAACTCCGGATCGACCTGGGTTTCGTGGGCGGCCGCGCCTTCGTCAACACGGCCTCGTTCGGCGTCTACGCACAGGTCGTGCAGCGCCCGGAGTACCGCGATGCCAAGGCGGGCTCGATCCTGGACGCGCTGCCGGACCTCCTGCTCGGATACTCCGGCCACACGCTCGACGCACGGACGGACGGCACCGGGCTGGAGTCCCAGCAGGCCCTCCTGGTCAGCAACAACCCGTACGCCGCCCCCGATCCCACGTCCGCGGGCGGCCGCAGGCCCCGGCTGGACCTGGGGCTGCTGGGTGTCGTCGGGATCCGGGTGGGCAATGCGGCCCAGGCGGCGGACATCGCGGTCAGAGGCGCCCGGGCAGCGGGCCTGAACGTGCTGACCTCCCGCCGGATCGTCGTCACCTCGGACACCGACCGCATCGCGGTCGGTGTGGACGGCGAGGCCCTGTCCCTGCCCGCCCCCGTCACCTGCACCATCCGCCCGGGCGCCTTGCGCGTGCTGGTGCCCAAGGACCGGCCCGGGGCCCGTACGCCCCCTCCGCCCCCCAACTGGCGCGACGTCGTCGCACTGGCCTTCGGTCGGCCCACATAAGGATGCCCCTTTTGGTGCATGGCGCCACAATTGACCATGTCTGCTGTTCCTATCAGGTTGGAGACGGCCGTGAAGGACCTCGAATTCGAACAGAAGCGTTCGCTGACGCGCCTTGAGGCCGCCGATCAGCTCTCCGCCCTCGCGGACGCCCTCAGGCGCGGCGGCACGGCCGAACTGGAGCTCGGACCCGGGACGCTGACCCTGCGGATCCCCGACGAACTCCGCTCCGAAATCGAGGTCGAGGTCGGCGACGGGGAGATCGAGCTGGAGATCGAACTCAAGTGGCCGACCCTGCACGCGGGCGCCGGCACCGACGCCGCGAAGGAATAGAAGACCATGACCAGTCCAGCCGAGCGGGACCGCAGCGGGCGCGCGGTGCGCAAGCAGGTCAGCCGGGCCTCGCACGGCCGGTGGACCCCGGCCGCGGACCGGCCCGATCCCCTGTGGGTGCTGCAGCGGCAGGCCGTCGACCGGGTGGCCGAGCTGCTGCCGATCCGCTACGGGCGGATGTCGGTCTCCCCCTTCACCTTCCTGCGCGGCGCGGCCGCCGTCATGGCCGCGGACCTCGGCGCCGCGGCGAACACCGGTCTGACCGTCCAGCTCTGCGGTGACGCGCACCTGCTGAACTTCGGCGTCTACGCCTCACCCGAACGGGCCCTGCTGTTCGACGTCAACGACTTCGACGAGACCCTGCCCGGCCCGTTCGAATGGGACGTCAAGCGGCTCGCCGCCAGCGTCGCGGTGGCCGCCCGCGACCGGGGGCACGGGGACGAACGCGCGTGGCGTGCCGCTCTCTCCGCGGCCGAGGCCTACCGGAGCGCCATGCGGAAGCTGGCCGAGCACGGCGAGCTCGCCGTCTGGTACCAGCGGATCGACCCCTACGCGGTACTCCCCCTGGTCCGCGGCAAGCGGCGGGGACGGGCCGAGGCGAACCTGGCACGCGCCCGCGGGCGCACCAGCCTGCAGGCACTCGACAAGCTCACCGAGATCCACGGCGGCCGTCGGCGGATCATCCACGACCCGCCGCTGCTGGCGCCCGTCGGCAAACGCGCGGCACGGGCCGTCGACGCGATCTTCAGCCAGTACCGCGGCACCCTCCCCGAGGAGCGCCGCCTCCTGCTGGACCGCTACGGGTTCGTCGACGCGGCCCGGAAGGTCGTCGGGGTGGGAAGCGTGGGCACGCGCTGCTTCATCGTCCTGCTGACCGGCCGCGACGAGCAGGACCCGCTCTTCCTCCAGCTCAAGGAGGCCGTGCCGTCGGTGCTGGAGGCCCACCTGCCGGCCGGCGGCCACGCTCACCACGGTCAGCGGGTGGTCGCGGGGCAGCGGCTGATGCAGGCCGCCAGCGACATCTTCCTCGGCTGGACGACCGGACCCGAGGGGCGCCACTTCTACTGCCGCCAGCTGCGCGACATGAAGGGGTCGGCGCTGATCGAGACCATGAGCCCGTCCGTACTGCGCAAATACGCCGCACTGTGCGGCACGGCCCTGGCCCGCGCCCACGCCCGCTCCGGCGACCGCATCGCCATCGCCGGTTACCTCGGCAAGGGCGACGCCTTCGACCGGGCCGTCGCCGACTTCGCGCTCCTCTACGCCGACCAGACCGTCTCCGACCACGCCGCGCTCACCGCTGCCATCGCCGCCGGCGACGTCATCGCCACCCCCGACATCTGAACGGGGAACCCGCTCAGGGCCGTTTCGGCCTCCGGGCGCTCAGGGCCGTTTCGGCCTCCGGGACGGCCGGAAGCGAGTGATCCTCCCCCGGGTGGTGTGCCACCGCTCCCTCACCTGGTCGACCACCTTGTCCCATTCGCGGCGGACCTCGTCGTCCGGCGGCCGCTCGCCCTGGCGGATCCGGCCGAGTTCGTCGTGCACCTCCCGGCCGAGCGCCGCCGACCCCACCACGACCAGCACGATGACGAAGAACGCCGAGAGCATCGCGAAGACCACGCCCACCGCGCCGTAGCGGTCGGCGTAGGAGTTGAACAGGCGCGGCAGATACAGCTGCGCGCCCACGAAGTAGACCACCGTGGACACGGACGCGATGACACCGAACGGCAGGAGGTCACGCCAGGGGATCCTCTTCGCCGAGAGGATCCAGCCGCCCCAGACGAGGAAGAGCCCGGTCAGCGACGCTTCGAGCAGGTTCACCGCCAGCGTGAGGTGTCCGCGGCCGGTGACGGCGACGAGCCAGCCGCTCACCGGCACGTAGATCACGAAGACGAGGGCCCACTTCGCGTCGTTCACCGTGTTGCGCACGCTCAGGGGCTTGAGCCGCCACGTCTGCTCGAACAGCCGCTGCACCGCGCGCGCGAAGCTCAGCGTGGAGATCAGCAGGAACAGGGCCCCGAGGACGCCGACGCTCGTGTCGGCGGCCGAGGAGAAGATCTGCCGTACGGCATCGGCTCCGGCCCCCGTGAGGCCGTACCGGTCGATGATCTGCTCGGCGACGTCCTTGTTCCCGATGCCGGCCAGAACCGCCCCGCTGAGGATCGCGAGGGAGACCATCGTGGTCAGCATGCTGGAAGCCAGCGCCATCGAGCGGTCGAACCCGGCGATGCGCTGGAATCGGTTCACCACGCGAAGCGCGAATGCCGGACGCAGCCAGAACGTCAGCGTTCTGATGAATCGCTCGCGATTGATCTGAGCCGCCCTCCGCTCCGGGGGATCCCGGCGGTCCGTGACCGGGTGGCTGCCGGACCGTCCCTCACCTGTGTTCGGGGTTCTCGAAGTCGAACCGGCACCCCGCGTCCCACTCCGAGCGCTGGTTGCCGTGGGCGGGGATGCCGCCGGCGTCCTTCAGGATCCTCGCCAGGTGGAGCATGTTCCAGGTCATGAAGGTGGTGTTGCGGTTGGTGAAGTCGTTCTCCGGCCCGCCGGAACCGGGGTCGAGGTACGAGGGACCGGGACCGGCCTCACCCACCCAGCCCGCGTCCGCCTGCGGCGGGACCGCGTACCCCAGGTGCTGCAGGCTGTACAGCACGTTCATCGCGCAGTGTTTGGCACCGTCCTCGTTGCCCGTGATCAGACAGCCGCCCACGCGGCCGTAGTAGGCGTACTGGCCGGCTTCGTTCAGGATCGACGAACAGGCGTAGAGGCGTTCGACGACCCGTTTCATGACCGAGGAGTTGTCACCCAGCCACACGGGCCCGGCCAGCGTCAGCATGTCGGCGGCCATCACCTTGCTGTAGACGACCGGCCACTCGTCGGTTTCCCAGCCGTGCTCGGTCATGTCCGGCCACACACCGGTGGCGATGTCGAGGTCCACCGCCCGCAGGACCTCGACCTGCACGCCCTGGCGTTCCATGATGCCGCGGCTGACGTCGATCAGGCCCTCGGTGTGGCTGCGCTCCGGCGACCGCTTGAGCGTGCAGTTGATCACCAGGGCACGCAGGTCCCCGTAGGTCTTTTCCGTCTCCGCCATCGCCCTGTCTCCTTCACGCGGCAGGAGCGAGCCGGGCTCGCGTACCGCCCTGGTGGGGGAACGTGTACCGCACTGCGCGCTCCACTCCACCAGGCCGCTCCCCCGCGCGCCCGGCGGGCTGGGCCACCTGCCGTACCGCGGGCACCACCTGGTGGTGTTCGCAGCGGTTTGTCACCTCTCCGCGCGGCCGACTAGGGTCAGTGCGCCTTGGTGTTCGGGAAACCGGTGTGAAACCGGTGCGGCCCTCGCCACTGTGATCGGGAAGTCCGGCTCCACTCTCCCCCAGACTCCGTCCGGGAGGTGCCCCCAGGGAAGCCACTGGGCCCGCGCGGGAAACCGCACGGCCCCGGGAAGGCGGAGTCCGGGCATCAGTACCCGTGAGCCAGGAGACCGGCCGGGGCGCGCTGTCCATCCACGAGGTGCTGGAGAGGTCTTCCCCACTCATGCATATAGCCGAGGGGTTTTTGCCCCCGTTGCACGCGGTCGCCTGGGGCGCCGCGTCCGCTCCCTTTGTCGTACACGGAGTACGCGCCCTCACCCGCGAGGTGAAGGCCAATCCGGAGAGCACGCTGCTGCTCGGAGCGTCCGGGGCGTTCACGTTCGTCCTGTCCGCCCTGAAAATCCCCTCCGTGACGGGCAGTTGCTCCCATCCCACCGGTACCGGGCTCGGGGCCATCCTCTTCCGGCCGCCGATCATGGCGGTGCTCGGCACGATCACCCTGCTCTTCCAGGCGCTGCTGCTGGCGCACGGCGGGCTCACCACGCTCGGCGCCAACGTGTTCTCGATGGCGATCGCCGGGCCCTGGGCGGGCTACGGCGTCTACCGGCTGCTGCGCAGGTGCGGCCTGCCGCTGATGGTGACCGTGTTCGCCGGCGCCTTCTTCGCCGACCTGGTCACCTACTGCGTGACCTCCGTCCAGCTGGCGCTGGCCTTCCCCGACCCGGGCACCGGATTCCCGGGCGCGCTGGAGAAGTTCGCGGGCATCTTCGCGCTCACGCAGATCCCGCTCGCGGTCAGCGAGGGGCTGCTGACCGTGCTCGTGATGCGGCTGCTGATGCAGTCCAGCAAGTCGGACCTGGTCCGGCTCGGCGTCGCGAAGCTCACCGGATCCGGGACGAAGCAGGAGGCGTCGGCCTGATGAGCAGGAACGCGAAGATCAACACCCTGTTGCTGCTCGTGGTGGCGGCGCTGGCCGTGCTCCCGCTCGCGCTGGGCCTGGGCGAGGGCAAGGAGGAGCCGTTCAGTGGCGCCGACGGGCAGGCCGAGGCGGCCATCACCGAGCTGAAGCCGGACTACGAGCCCTGGTTCTCGCCGCTGTACGAACCCCCGTCCGCGGAGATCGAGTCGGCGCTGTTCGCCCTCCAGGCGGCGCTGGGGGCGGGCGTGCTCGCGTACTACTTCGGCGTGCGCCGGGGCCGGCGCCAGGGTGCGGCGTCCGCCGCTGCCGCCGCCCCGGCCCCGTCCCCGTCCCCGTCCCCGTCCGCGTCCGCGCCCGTCACGGAGTCGTAGGCGGTGCTGCCGATCGACGCGGCGGCGCACAGCAGCCGCTGGCGCCATCGCCATCCGCTGGAGAAGGCCGTGCTGGGGATCGGGCTGACGGTCACCGCGGTGTGCCTGCCGGCGTGGCCCGGCGGGCCGCTGGTCGCCGCGGCCACCCTCGCCGTGCTCCTCGGCCCCGCCGGGGTGGCCGGGCGGCAGCTGTGGCGGGCCTTCCGGATCCCGCTCGGTTTCTGCTTCACGGGGGCGCTGCCGCTGCTGTTCGCCGTCGGCGGGCCCGGCGGGTTGCTCTCGCTGGCCCCGGACGGCCCCCGGCACGCCGCGGAGCTGCTGCTGCGCACCTCGGCGGCCTCGCTCGGTGTGCTGCTGTTCGCGTTCACCACCCCGGTCTCGGACGTGCTGCCGCGGCTGGTCCGGGCGGGGGTGCCGGCCCCCGTGGTGGACGTGGCCCTGGTCATGTACCGGATCGGGTTCCTGCTCCTGGACTCCCTCGCCCGGATCCGGCAGGCCCAGGCGGCCCGGCTCGGCACCACCGGCCGGGCGGCGGCGTGGCGTTCGGTGGGCGCTCTCGCCGCGACCTCGTTCGTACGGGCCTTCGACCGCGCGGCGCGGCTCCAGTCGGGCCTGGCCGGGCGCGGCTACGACGGCGCGCTGCGCGTGCTCGTCCCCGAGGCGGCGCTGTCCTGGCGGTTCCTGACCGCCTGTGCCGCACTGCTGACCGGCCTGACCGCCGTGACCCTCGTACTGAAGGAGCTGTACCTGTGAGGCCGTTGGTGGAACTGGTGGGCGCGGGCTACGCGTACGAGGACGGGCCCGCCGTGCTCCGCGGAGTCGACTTCGGGATCGCCGAGGGCCGGGCGCTGGTCCTGCTGGGCCGCAACGGCAGCGGCAAGACCACGCTGATGCGGCTGCTGAGCGGGGGCCTGCGGCCCGGGTCGGGCGCGTTGCGCCTGGACGGCTCGGCGGTCTCGTACGACCGGGCCGGCCTGACCCGGCTGCGCACGGCGGTCCAGCTGGTCGTGCAGGACCCGGACGACCAGCTGTTCGCGGCCTCGGTGGAACAGGACGTCTCCTTCGGCCCGTTGAACCTGGGCCTGCCGGTGCCCCAGGTGCGCGAGCGGGTCGACGCCGCGCTCGCCGCGCTGGACATCACGGCGCTGCGGGACCGTCCGACCCATCTCCTGTCGTACGGGCAGCGCAAGCGGGCGGCGATCGCGGGCGCGGTGGCGATGGCTCCGCGGGTGCTGATCCTGGACGAGCCGACCGCCGGGCTCGACCCGGACGGCCAGGAGCGGCTGCTGGACGTCCTGGCGGGGCTGCGCGCCTCGGGGACCACGGTGGTGATGGCCACCCACGACGTGGACCTGGCCGTCCGGTGGGCCGACGACGCCGCGGTCCTGACCCCGTCGGGCATCCGGGTGGGCGCGGCCCGGGTGCTGCTCTCGGATCCGGCCCTGCTCGCCGAGGCGGGCCTGCGCCAGGCCTGGTCCCCGGCGGTGACGGCCTTCCTGCGCGCCCACGGCCTGCTGCCCGCCGGCGTCCCGGGCCCCCGGACCCCTGACGGGCTGGCCCGCATGGCCGCAGCCCGCCCGGGGCCGATGCAAACCTAGGATGGCGTCATGTCGCTGCCGCACGCCATCCTCACCGCCCTGCTCGAGAAGCCCTCGTCCGGGCTGGAGCTGACCCGGCGCTTCGACAAGTCGATCGGGTTCTTCTGGTCGGCGACGCACCAGCAGATCTACCGCGAGCTCGGCAGGCTGGAGGAGTCCGGGCTGATCCGGGAGCTGCCGAGCGACGTTCCCGTGCGGGGGCAGAAGAAGGAGTACGAGGTCCTGCCCGCGGGCGGCGCGGAGCTCGCGCGGTGGGTCGGCGAGAGCCAGGACCCCAAGCCGATGCGCGATCCCCTGCTGCTGCGCATCCGCGCGGCGGGGGTGGTCGGGCCGCAGGGGCTCGGCGCCGAGCTGCGGCGCCATCTGGAGCTGCACCAGCGGCAGCTGGCGCAGTACGAGGCCATCGAGGAGAAGGACTTCCCGCCGGAGCGGGACGCCGTGGAGGACCGGCTGCGCCGGCTCGTCCTGCACGGCGGGATCGCCCTGGAGACGTTCTGGCTGCACTGGCTCCAGGAGGCCCTCACCGAGGTCGGGGACATGACGCCCCCGGGCGGCGGCACGGCATGACCGCGCCCCCGCCCGGCGAGCGGGACGGGGGCGGCGCGGGGGCCCACTGCGCAAAGACCCGCTTCGCGGGTGCCTACTTGTTCAGGGCGGCCCAGAACTCGTCGAAGCTCAGCAGGCCGTCGCCGTTGGCGTCCTTGGCGGCGAGCACGGCGTCCGCGACCGCGCCGGTGACGTACGCGTCGCCCATCGCCTTCATGGCCGCGCTGTACTCGTCGGCCGTGACGAAGCCGTCACCGTTCACGTCGAACTTGCTGAACGTCGCCCGTGCGCTCTCGATGTCCGCCACTGGGTCCACCCCTTCTCGGTGCTTGTTGACCGGCTCAGGGTAGCGGCCCGTGCGGCCGGCCACCGCTCCGGGTCCCGTTCGGGCGGCAGATAGATATTCAATTACCCGCCCGTAAAGCGGAATCGATAATTCCGTCCCATAATTCCGGCATGGACTTGTCACGCTCAGGCGCCACCGCATAACGTACCGACATTGCCGCCACACCAGGAGCGCAGGGCTCCCAGGGACAAGCGGCAACAAGGGCGATCACACAGGTGACGATCACAACTGGCGCATCATTCGAAGTTCTGCCCTTCACACGCACCTGCCGCCACATCTGGGAAGACGGCGACCATGTGCTCATCGGAGTGAGTCCCGGAAACAGCTACTTCAGCTCCGAGCGCATCGCCCGTCTCGCCCAGTGGGCCACGACCCGTTTCGCGCAGGTCGACTTCGTCTACGCAGACCTCCACGTGGACCGGATGTTCGCCGCCTTCGGCTACACCCGGGAGCACGCGCAGAAGCGTGCCGCGAAAGAGATCAAGGCAGTCCGGCGGCGGATCCTGAAGGGCGTGGAGGAATCGGGGCCACCCCAGGGAGAAATCCGCGTGAGGGCACTTTCGGAGTTTCAGGAGAACCCCGTCTACCGGCTGTTGCACCGGCGCGTGCTGCATTTTCTGGAGACCGACGACGAATTCCGCAAGGGTTGCGAGGAGATGGCTTTGCATTTTGTCGGATCGAAGGTACCGGAAGGTGAATCCATCACGGCCGGGCAGTTGCAGGTCTGTTTCGATTACATGGCGGCCGAGCTGCCGTTCTTCGTGGACACCCCGAGCATTCTCGACGTGCCGTCCTCGGTGGCGGCCTATCACGTCAGGATGCCGCTGACGGATGTCCTCTTCGCGCGCGGCGGGGGCCTGCGCGCCACCCGCAACCAGGCGTACGCCGTCGTCCGGCCCGGGGCGGCGGAGACCGCCCGCGAGCACACGGCGCCCGGGAGCGACGAGAACCACGTACCGACCGGAGGGAACGCCGATGAGCGTCGAGCAGCGTGAGGGACCGGAGACCGGGGAGCAGCCGCCGCTCCTCGACTTCCCGCTCTCGCGGCGCGGTGACGTGCTTCCGCGGGAGTGCGCGTGGCTCCGCGAGAAGGCCCCGGTGGCCAGGGTGCGCACCCTCACCGGGGACCCGGCCTGGCTGGTGAGCAGCTACGCGCTGGCCAGGCAGGTGCTGGAGGACGAGCGGTTCAGCCTCAAGGACACGGCGAGGGCCGGGGTCCCGCGCCAGTACGCGCTGACGATCCCGCCCGAGGTCGTCGACAACATGGGCAACATCAACAGCGCGGGCCTGCGCACCGCCGTGATGAAGGCGCTCAACCCGCGCCGGAAGGGGCTCCGGGACCGGCTGCGCGCCACGGCGGGCGAGCTGATCGACCGGCTGGTCGCCGAGGGCGCTCCGGCCGACCTCCGGGCGGGGTTCGCCGACCCCTTCTCGGCGGCACTGCACTGCCAGGTCCTCGGGGTCCCCTTCGAGGACTGGCGGCGGCTGATGTCGGGGCTGGACGTCGCGTTCATGACCGCTCGCGAGCCGTTCGCCGACTCGGCCCTCAACTGGTACAAGGACGTGGGCTACTTCGCCGAGCAGCTGAACGTCCAGCTCGCGCTGCCCGCCGAGGAGCGTACGGGGCTCCTCGGCAGGTTCGCCGGGCTGAAGGAGGCGGACCCGGAGTCGGCGCACCTGACCGACGACATGTTCGCCACGGTCGCCGTCTCGCTCTTCGGCGCGGGCGCGGTCTCCACCTCCGCGTTCCTGGTCCTGGCGGTCCTGGCGCTGCTCCAGAAGCCGGAGCTCGTCGGGTACCTGCGCGGGCATCCGGAGCGCATGGGCAGGGCGGTCGACGAGCTGCTGCGCTGGAACCTGTCCGTGGGCGACGGCCTGCCGCGCATCGCGCTGGCGGACGTCCAGGTCGGCGAGGTCCTGGTGAAGGAGGGCGAGCTCGTCCTCGTCCTGCTGGAGGGGGCCAACTTCGACCCGGAGGCCTTCGAGAACCCGGACGAGCTGGACCTGGCGCGCGAGAGCTCCCGCGCCAACCTCGCCTTCGGCGCCGGCCGGCACTTCTGCCCGGCCTCGGCGCTGGGGCGGGCGCACGCCGAGATCGCGCTGGAGGTGCTGGTCGAGCGGCTGTCCGGGCTGCGGCTCGCGGTGCCCGCCGAGAACCTCGTCTGGCGGACGGGCTTCATCAAACGGCTGCCGGAGCGGCTCCCGGTGGCCTGGTAGTCCGCACGCGGCCCGGTACCGGCGGTGTCCCGGGAGCTGTGCGAGCTCCCGGGGCGCCGCCCCGTCCGCGGCCTACCGGAAGATGCCGGTGTGGCCGAGCGAGTAGCGGCCGGGCTGCGGGTACACGGCGAGGCCGTGCGGCCCGCCGCCCACCGGGATCCGGGCGAGCTGCTTGCCGGTGGCGGTGTCGATGGCGTAGACCTCGCCGTCGTAGCGGCCCGACAGCCACAGCACCTTGCCGTCGGCCGACACGCCGCCCATGTCGGGGCTCCCGCCGTCGGGCAGCTCCCACTTCTTGGTGAGCTTGTTCTGCGGGAAGTCGAAGACGGAGACGGTGCCCTCGCCCCGGTTGGAGACGTACATCTCCTTGGAGTCGCGGCTCACGTACAGCCCGTGGCAGCCCTTTCCGGTGGGCAGCAGCTTCGGGACCTCGAACTTGTCGCCACTGAGCACCCACATGCCGTCCGCCATCATGTCCGCGACGTAGAAGGTCTTCCCGTCCGGCGAGACCTTGACGTCCTGCGGCATCGCGCCCTCGAAGGGCAGTTTCTGCTGCCCGACGACCTCCATCCTCTCGGTGTCGACCTTGAGGAGTTCGCCGGAGAACTCGCAGCTCACGATGAAGTAGCGGCCGTCGGCGGAGAAGTCCGCGTGGTTGACGCCGAAGCAGCTCACCGGGACGGTCTTCACCCGGTCCATGGTGTGCGGGTCGCGGAAGACCAGCTCCTTGTCCATCGAGGCCATGACGACGGCGTACTTGCCGTTCGGCGTGAAGTACAGGTTGTACGGGTCGTGCACCTCGACGGGCTCCCCGGCCTCACCGGTGGCCGGGTTGATCGGGGTGAGCGTGTGGCCCCGGTTGTTGTTGACCCACAGGGTCTTCATGTCCCAGGAGGGCACCACGTGCTGGGGCTGGACCCCTACCGGGATGGTGTCGATGACCTTGTACGTCTCCGGGTCGATGACGGACACCGTGTTGGAGGAGGTGTTCGGCACGTACACGCGGGACGGGAAGTCCTTGACCACGGGGGAGAGCATGTTCGGCCGGTCCGCCGCGTACACGTCGTTCGGATCGAGCAGCGGGGGCATGCCGGGCAGGCCCGGCGGGACGGCCTTGACGGGTTTGGCCGGGCCCTTGGTGCCGAGCGCCTCGGCGGGTCCCTTGTCGGCAGATCCGCAGCCGGCCAGGGCGGCGAGGACCAGACCGGCCAGCAGCACGGAGGCCTTCCGGGGAAGGCAGGTGGTCTTCATGGCGTCAGCAGCTCCGTGGTGGTCACCGCGCGCAGCTTGCGGCGCGCGAGTTCTTCGAGGACGGGCGGCATCGCGTCGACCGTGTCCGCGTAGCCGAAGTGCAGGCTCACCACCGATCCGGCGAGGATCGTCCCGGTGACCGTGCGGATGACGGCCGCGGCGCCGGGCGAGGTGAAGTCGAGGGAGTCCACGTCGTACGAGAGGACGTGGGGGTAGCCGGCCCGCTGGGCCAGCCTCTGGACGAGCGGGGTGGCGTACTGGGTCTGGGAGGGCCGGAACCAGGTGCCGATGGAGCCGGTCAGCCGCTTGAGCCGCTGGGCGCAGCCGGTGATCTCGGCGTACGCCTCCTCCTCCGGCATGGCGTTGATCGCGAGGTGGCGCTGGGTGTGGTTGCCGAGCTCGTGGCCGCCGTCGAGGATCCTGCGGGCCATGTCCGGGTGGGCGTCGAGCCAGTTGCCGATCGCCAGGACGGTGACCCGCGCGCCCGCGCGCTCGGCCTCGGCGAGCACGGCCCGCGCGATGGCGGGTTCCCCGTTGCCGTGGAAGGTGAGGGCCACCCGGGGCCGGTCTCGTGGACCGTGGCCGATCTCGACGGGCTGCCCGGAGAACCTGCGCGGGACGGCCGGGGCCACCTGCGCGGAGCGGACCGGTCTGGCCGGGCCCGGGGGCGGGGTGGTGGGCGCGGCGGCGGACACGGAGGCTGAGCGGTCCGATCCGCAGGCGGCGCTGAGGCCCGCCGCGGCGGCACCGGTCACCCCGAGACTGGCCGCGCGCAGGACCGCACGGCGGCCTGGTTGTGAGAGCACCTGCCCATTTAAGGGGCGGAAGGCCCGGAAGGTAATGATTGACCCAATTAGGGACGTTCGCCGAAGTGGACCAACAGGGCGACCCAACCGCTACGTGATCAACGATTTACACAGAGCGGTCGATATTTATTCATGGATTGCGAGGTGAGTGGCCCACCTCACCTAGGATTCAGCAAGAAGCTCTCACTATTTGCACACTTATGTCCGAGTAGGGACTTTTGGCGTTCGGGCCCATGTCTGTCATAGTCGGGACCACGACTTCCCCATTGACCCGAGCGAAGTCGCCACGCCGGGGATCACACCCCACTCGATCGTCGGCGCACCCGTGAAGCCCCCGCACCGCCCCACGACGGCGAGCAGGGGGCTTCAGGCGTTCTGGCGGTCGGCGACGCGCATCTCGAACCACGTGATCTTCCCGCGGGGCAGCAGGTCCGCGCCCCAGCGGTCGGAGAGCTTGTCGACGAGGAAGAGACCGCGACCGGTGACGTCCATCTCGTGGACCGGCATCAGACAGGGCAGTCCGCGCGAGGGATCGCGCACCTCCACCCGGATCCAGCCGCGCCGCCTCTTCATGCGCAAGCCGAACGTACGGGCCCCGGTGTGCCGCACCGCGTTGCCGACGAGTTCCGAGACCAGCAGGACGGTGTGCTCGGCGATCTGCGGGGAGAGGCCCCAGAGGCGGACCACCACGCACTGGGCGAGCCTGCGCGCGGTACCGGCCGATTCCGGCATGGACGGCAGGATCACCTCCTCCTCGGCCGGGTTCCCGTGCGACTCCAGCGCCCTGAAGCCCTGTTCGTCCTCGACCGCCGCCGTGAGCCGTACGGCCGAAGCGCTGCCGCGCTGCCGCGGCTGTTCCACACCCTCCAGGCCCGCCATGCCCCCATCATGGACGGCCGCCCCGCCCCTCCGCGCCGTTCCACGGGAAAACACCCCCCGGATCCCGGGAACCCGAGGGGGCGTCCAGGCATATGCGTAAGGCAAGCGGAGGGCTCTTCAACCCATCCTGACCTGCCGTGACGCAGTGCGCGGCGACGATCACCGTGAGTGGATCAACGATGTCGCTTAAGGCCCCCTTAAGGCCTGGCTAATCCACCCACAGGGAGGAACGGGCAACTCGCCCCGCGCGACCGCGTCCCCTGCGAATGCGCCCCCTGCGGTGGCGCCTGCACGACTGCGGCTATACGAACTTGGCCTTGCCCGGGCCCTCCTCGACGAAGCTGCGCATGCCGCGCTCGCGGTCCTCGGTGGCGAACAGGCCCGCGAACCAGTTGCGTTCGATGGTCAGACCGGTGTCGATGTCGGCGTCCAGGCCGGCGTCCACGCACTCCTTGGCGGCGCGCAGCGCGATCGCCGGCCCCTGGGCCAGCCGGGCGGCCCAGGCGTGCGCCTGCTCGTACACCTCGGCGGCGGGGACCACCCGGTCGACCAGGCCGAGGGTGAGCGCCTCGTCGGCCTTGACCATGCGCCCGGTGAAGATGAGGTCCTTGGCCCTGGACGGGCCGATCAGCCGCGACAGCCGCTGGGTGCCGCCCGCCCCCGGGATCAGGCCGAGCAGGATCTCGGGCTGGCCGAGCTTGGCGTTGTCGGCGGCGATCCGGTAGTCGGCGCACAGCGCGAGCTCGCAACCGCCGCCCAGCGCGTAGCCGGTGACGGCCGCGACGACGGGCTTGGGGATCCGGGCCACGGCGGTGAAGGCGTCCTGCAGCGCGCGGGACCGGGCGATCATCGCCGCATGGTCCATCGCCTGCATCTCCTTGATGTCCGCGCCCGCCGCGAACACCTTCTCGCCGCCGTAGAGGATGACCGCGCGGACGTCGGCCCGGTCGGTCGCCTCCACCGCGAGCTCGCGCAGCCGGTCCTGGGTGGCGATGTCCAGGGCGTTCATGGGCGGCCGGTCCAGGCGAATGGTGCCGACGCCTTCGGAGACTTCGAGAGAGAGGGTCATACGCGGAAGGTTAATGGCCAGGGGGTCCGGGGTCTCCCCCGGAAGGACGCAGCACGACAGGTGGCCCGGTGCTGTGTGTCACAGCACCGGGCCACCTGGGGCTACACAGGGGGAACTACTTGATCCACTCCGCCCAGTCCATGTTCCAGCCGTTGAGGCCGTTGTCCGGGGCGATCTGCTTGTCCTTGGAGTTCTTCACGATGACCACGTCGCCGATCAGCGACTCGTTGAAGAACCAGGCGGCGGGCTGGTTGCCGTCGCCGGCGCCGCGGACGTCCTTCAGGCCGACACAGCCGTGGCTGACGTTCTCCGAGCCGAAGGTGCCCGCGGAGGCCCAGTAGTTGCCGTGGACGAAGGTGCCCGAGTTCGACAGCCGCATCGCGTGGGGGACGTCGGAGATGTCGTACTCGCCGCCGAAGCCGACGGTCGCGCCGTTCATCCGGGTCACCTTGTACTTCTCGCTGATGACCATCTGCCCGTTGTACGTGGTCGTCGACGGGGCGCCCGCGGTGATCGGGACGTTCTTGAGCACCTGGCCGTCGCGGACGACCTCCATGGTGTGCTCGCTCGCGTCGACCGTGGAGACCTGGGAGCGGCCGATGTTGAAGGTGACCGTACGGGTCTGCTTCCCGTAGACGCCCGGGCGGCCTTCGACACCGTCGAGGGCGAGCTTCACGGTGACCTTCGTGCCCGCGGCCCAGTACTTCTCGGGGCGGAAGTCGAGGCGGTCGTTGCCGAACCAGTGGCCCTCGACCGGCACGGCCGGCTCGGCCGTCACGGTGATCGCCTTCTCGACGGCCTCGGGGTTGGTGATGCCGCGGCTGAAGTTGATGGAGACCGGCATGCCCACGCCGACGGTGGCGCCGTCCTCGGGCGTGTAGTGGCCGACGAAGGTGTTGGTCGGGGTCAGCGTGGTGAAGGTGGTGTCCTTGGCGGACTCACGGCCGGCCTCGTCCTTGGCGACCGCGTGCACCTTGTACTCGGTGGCGGAGGCCAGGTGGCGGGACGGCTCCCAGCTCGCGCCGTCGTCGGCGACCTTGCCCTCGACCGCGTTGCCCTTGGTGTCGGCGACGGTCACCGTGGTGAGCTTTCCGCCCGTGCTGGTTATCTTCAGGATGCCGCTGGTCGCGACCTCCTTGGCACCGTCGTCCGGCTTGACGTTGACCACGGCCTTGGACGCCTCGGTGCCGGTCTTGCCGTCGCCCCCCGCGTTGTCTCCACCGCTGCCGCTGCTGCTGCCGCCGCCGCTGCACGCGGTGGTCAGCAGCAGGGCCGCCCCCAGCAGAAGGGCCGGCAGGCCGGTGCGGGCGCGGCCGCGTATCGGCTGCAGGTTCACTCGTGTTCTCCCCATGTCCCCCGCGCGCGGGCAGTCGCGCGCTTGTCGACAGGTAATCACATGGGAAGAACACGAAAAGCCACGGTCTTGTCACCGTTCCGTCCCAACTGTCGGTGCCCGGACGGTGACGGTGTCGCAGGTCAGTCCTCGGTTCCGGGCTTGGTGCCCCAGACGTAGACGGCGTCGCCCTCGGTCAGCAGGTTCCAGAGGCGTTCGGCGTCCGCCACGGCGAGGTTGACGCACCCGGCGGATCCGCCGTGGGCGTAGAGGTAGCCGGTGCGGCCGTGCAGGGCCTGGCCCCCGTCGAAGAACTGGGCGTAGGGCATAGGGGAATCGGCGTACAGCGTCGACTTGTGGTCCTTGCTGCGCCAGTACACCTCGTGCCAGCCGGGCCGGGTCTCCTGGGTGTCGCGGCCGGTGCGGATGGGCACGACCGGGAAGACGATCCGGCTGCCCTGCTGCACCCAGAGCAGCTGACGGTCCATGTCCACGCACGTCACGCGGTACGAGCGGACGGGGCAGTCGCCCTCGGCGTTGGGGTTCGGGCGGGCGGCCACGACGAGCATCGTGCGGTGGGTGGCCACGCCGGGGTAGCCGTCCGCGGGAGTGACCCCGTTCTTGCGCTGGAAGGCGCGGACCGCGAAGCAGTCCGCCGAGGACTGCACCCCGTCGACCGGCCGGCCCACGTGCCTCTCCAGTTCGCGCTGGTAGGGCCCGGTGCCCGCCGTGCACGCGGCCTCCGGGCCCGGCCCCGGCGCCGCTGCCGCTGCCGCCGGGGCCGGGTTCAGTCCCGCCAGTACGAGCAGGGCGCCGAGCGCGGCCGCCCGGACACCGCCGCGGCGGCTCGCCACCTGACCTGTAGTCATCCGGGCCTCCTCGGGCCCGCCAGCCGGACCCCCGCCGCCCAGCTAACCCGCGGGGCGGGCGTACGGCCCGTGCTGCTCCGCCGAGGGGGTGAGCGGGCCACTCCGGCGGCGCACCCGCTGGGCGCCCTCGTCCTCGTCCGGGTCCGTGATGGGGACACCGGCGTACGGGTCCCGCTCGTTGCGGACGGTGACCGCGCGCCGTCCGCCCGGGGTTTTTCCGTCCAGGCCCAGCGGGCCGGTCACCGTTCTCGCCGGCAGCACGTACCCCTCGGGGACGTCCGTCTCGACCAGGTAGTACTCGCCGTCGGGAAGCCGGTCGAAGTCGCAGACGCCGTCCTCGTCGGTGGCGCAGCCGGGCCTGGCCCGATGGTCGGCGTTGATGCCCCTGGTCTGCAGCCCCTCGGTGCCGTTGGTCTCCTTCCAGAGCTCGAAGACCGCGCCGGCCAGCGGCGACCCGGTCTTGGCGTCCTTCTTCAGGACCCGGACGACGCCGCTGTACACCGCGCCGCGTTTGCGGTGGGGGACGTTGAGGACGATCCCCACCGTGGTGTCCTCCGCCCTCACGGTGAAGCCGGTGACCGGGTCCTCGGGGGGCTCGTACCCGGCCGGGACGGCGGTCTCCCGCCAGTAGTACGTCTCGCCGGCGGGCAGTTCCACCGTGCAGCTGCCGCGCGCGTCGGTCACGCAGGCGCCCTCGTGCCGCTCGTCGGCGCCCGGTCCGGTGGTCTGGAGCCCCGGCTGGTCGTTGACCTCCCGCCACAGTTCGAAACGGGCACCGGGCAGGGGTGATCCGGTGTCCAGGTCCGTGTTCCGCAGCACCACCCGGGCGCTGGGGACGGGGCCGTCGACACCCGCGGAGTGGGCCGGCGCCGCCGCGGCGACCACCGCCACGGCGGCGGCGAGGCCGAGCGGCCACACCCTTGCTGTCCTGGCTGCCATGACACTCCGTCCGTCGCCTGGGGCTGTCGCGCCCTGACAGGCTGGGGGAGCTTCGTACGCGAGTACGGGAGGACACTCGGCCACTACGGCATTCCGGTCATACCCATCACCCTCCCGTGGCCCCGGGAGGGTGGTGGGCGGTGACGGACGGCGGCCGTCAGGCGATCGCCGAGCCCGCGACCCAGTCGGCCCAGGACATGTTCCAGCCGCCCAGGCCGTTGCTCGGGGCCACCGTCTTGTCCTGCGAGTTCACGACCTCCACGACGTCCCCGACCAGGGTCCGGTCGAAGAACCAGCCGGCCGGGGTGTCCGAGCCGCCGCCCTTGTCGTCGCGCAGGCCCACGCAGCCGTGGCTCATGTTGCTGTTGCCGAAGGTGTCGGGGCTGAGCCAGTAGTTCCCGTGCAGGAAGGTCCCGGAGGAGGTGAGCCGCATGGCGTGCGGGACGTCGGGGATGTCGTACTCGCCGCCGAAACCGACGGTCTGGCCGTTCATCCGGGTGACGTCGAACATCTCCATCACCACCATCTTGCCGTTGTAGGTGGTGGTCTTGGGCGCTCCGGCGCTGATCGGCACGGTCGACAGCAGCTGTCCGTCCCGGCGGACCTCCATCGTGTGCGCGGCCGCGTCCACGGTGGAGATCTGGGAGCGGCCCACGGTGAAGGTGATCGTCTTGTCCTGGATGCCGTAGGAGCCGGGCGCGCCCTCGATGTCGCGCAGCTTCAGCTTCACGGTGACCGCGGTGCCCGCCTTCCAGTACTCCTTGGGCCGGAAGTCGAGCCGCTCCTTGCCGAACCAGTGGCCCACGACCTGCACGGCCGGGTCCGAGGTGACGGTGATCGCCCGCTCCACCTCGGCCCGGCGTTCGATGGGCCGGTTGAAGTTGAAGGAGAGGATCATGCCGGTGCCGACGGTCGAGCGGTTCTCGGGCTTGAAGTAGCCGATGAACCGCTCCTCGGGGACGTAGGTGGTGAAGGTGGTGTGCCGGGCCTGGCGGCGGTTGTGCCCGTCGAGGGCCACGGCGTCCACGGTGTACTTCGCCGCGAGCGAGAGCCGGGCGGCGTCGGGGTCGGGGCTCCAGCTGAGCCCGTCGGCGGCGATGGCGCCGGGAACCTGCTCCTCCTGCGCGTCCTCCACCTTGGTGACCACGACCCGCTCCAGCCGGCCTTCGGGCACGGTGACGCCGAGGCGTCCGTCCGCGGGGACCGCCTTGGCGTTGTCGTCGGGGGTGATCCGGATGGCCTCGTCCGGCGAACGCGGTTTGCCCGGCAGCGCGATCTCGACCGGGGCCCGGCCGTCCTGGGTACATCCGGTCAGGCCGCCGAGGAGGCCCGCCCACGCCGCCACGGCGGCCAAGCCCGCCCCTGCCCGCCTCGTCAGAAGTGTCACGGTCCCTCCAACGACCGGGCCCCTCCGGGGGAAACGTGGGCGGGCCGCACGTTCCGGGCGGATCAGTCCGGGCAGAACAGTGGGAAGGAGCAGACGGGGGCGGGCCCGGGCCGGGACGCCGGGGCCGCACTCCCCTCCCCCGCAGGTACCCAGGAGCCGTGGAGGCGGGCAGTGTCGAGCGCAGCCGAGCAGGAAGAGGCGGTGGAAGCCGCCGGGAACACGGTGGACGCCGTGGATGCCGTTGATGCCGTGGACGGGGTGCGGGGCGGTCTCGCCGCGCCCGCGCCCCGGCTGGACGAACCGCCGGGTGAGCGGCCGAACGGCCAGGTCAGAGGGCAGGTGTTACGGGCGTCGGGGCGCCCGGGACCACCGGTGTGGCCCGGGTCCTCGCATCCCCTGGGGGCCCGGTTCCGCCAGGGCGGGACCGGAGCCGGCGGGACGGAGGGCACCAACTTCGCCCTGTGGGCGCAGGGCGCCGAGGCGGTGGAGGTGTGCCTGTTCGACGCGGGCGGGGCCGAGACCCGCTGCGCCCTGACGGAGCTCACGCACGAGATCTGGCACGGATTCGTGCCGGGCGTGCGCCCCGGGCAGCGGTACGGATTTCGGGTGCACGGGCGCTGGGACCCCTGGACGGGCGCCCGGCACAATCCGGCGAAGCTGCTGCTGGACCCGTACGCCCGGGCCGTGGACGGTGACTTCACCCTGCCGCCGGAGGTGTACGGGCACGTCCGCGACTGGCCGCAGCAGTACATCGCCGACACCGTGCGCGACGACCGGGACTCGGCGCCCTTCGTCCCCAAGGGGGTCGTGGTCCACGATCAGGACGACTGGGCGGACGACGTCCGGCCGAAGACCCCCTGGGCCGATTCGGTGATCTACGAGCTGCACGTGCGCGGCTTCACGATGCGCCATCCGGGGGTTCCCGAGGAGCTGCGCGGCACGTACGCGGGGCTCGCCCATCCGGCGGCCGTCGAGCACCTGGTGAAGCTGGGCGTGACGGCGGTCGAGCTGCTGCCGGTGCACCAGTTCGCGCACGAGGACCACCTGTTGCGCAGGGGGTTGCGCAACTACTGGGGCTACAACTCGGTCGGCTACTTCGCCCCGCACGCGGGGTACTCGTCGAGCGGTACGGCGGGCCAGCAGGTCGGGGAGTTCAAGCGGATGGTGCGGGCCCTGCACGCGGCGGGGATCGAGGTCATCCTCGACGTCGTCTACAACCACACGGCGGAGGCGGGCGAGCTGGGCCCGACCCTGTCGCTGCGCGGCATCGACAACCGGGGCTACTACCGGCTCCAGTCGGACCAGCGTCGCTACGCCGACTACACGGGCTGCGGGAACACCCTGCACGCGGGCCGCCCGCACGTGCTGCGCCTGATCACGGACTCGCTGCGCTACTGGGTCACCGAGATGGGGGTGGACGGTTTCCGCTTCGACCTGGCGGCGGCGCTGGCCCGCTCGATGCACGACGTGGACATGCTGTCGCCGTTCCTCGCGGTGATCGCCCAGGACCCGGTGCTGCGGCGGGTGAAACTGATCGCGGAGCCGTGGGACGTGGGCTCGGGCGGCTATCAGGTGGGAGCCTTCCCGCCGCTGTGGACGGAGTGGAACGACCGGTACCGCGATGCCGTACGGGACTTCTGGCGGGGCGCGCTGCCGGACGTACGGGACCTCGGGTACCGGCTGTCGGGGTCGAGCGACCTCTACGCGTGGGGCGGGCGGCGGCCGTACGCCTCGGTGAACTTCGTGACCGCGCACGACGGTTTCACCCTGCGGGACCTGGTGAGTTACGAGCGCAAGCACAACGAGGCGAACGGGGAGGCGGGCCGGGACGGGACGAACGACAACCGGTCGTGGAACTGCGGGGCGGAGGGCGAGACGGACGATGCCCGGATCGCCGCGCTGCGCCGGCGGCAGCTGCGGAACCTGCTCACCACCCTGCTGCTGTCGACGGGGGTGCCGATGCTCGTCGCGGGGGACGAGTTCGGGCGCACCCAGGGCGGCAACAACAACGCGTACTGCCAGGACAACGAGACGGGGTGGGTGGACTGGTCGCTGCTGGAGGACCCGGCGTGGCGGGAGCTGTTCGCGCTGACGGCCCGGCTGATCTCGCTGCGGCACGCCCACCCGGTGCTGCGGCGGCGGGCGTTCTTCTCGGGGCACCCGCAGGGGGTGGACGGGCTGCGGGACCTGGCCTGGTTCACGCCGGCGGGTACGGAGATGACGGAGCGGGACTGGTACGCGCCGGGCGCCGCGCTGGGGATGTACCTGTCGGGGCGGGACATCCCGGGCCGTGACGAGCGGGGCCGGCAGGTGACGGACGACAGCTTTCTCGCCCTGCTGCACACCGGGGACCGGCCGGTGGCATGGGTGCTGCCGGGGGCGCGGTGGGCGGAGGGCTACGAGGTCGTCCTGGACACCTCCCGCGAGGACCAGTCCGCCGCCCCGCTCACCCGCCACCGCGGCGGCGGGACGGTGACGGTGCCGGCCCGGTCGGTCGTGCTGCTGAGGGTGGTGGGCTGAGTCCGGGCCCCGTGGTCGGCACGGAGCGGGCGCCCCAGTTCGTCCTGCGATGATGTGTTCGACATCGTCGCTGAGGGGGTCCGTGGATGGGCAGAGTCACAACCGCGCTGCGGGAGCTGCGCGGAGCGCAGAAGTCGGCGAAGGGGGTGTCGCTCTACTCGCGGTTCGTCAACCGGCCCGCCGGGCGCTACCTCGCCGCCGGGTCGTACGCGCTCGGGCTCACCCCGAACCAGGTGACGCTGGTCAGTGCCGCCTTCAGCTTCGCGGCCGCCGCCGCGGTCGCGCTGACGGCGCCGTCCTGGGGGCTCGGGATCGCCGTGTGGGCCGCGCTCGCCGTCGGGTTCGCCTTCGACTCCGCCGACGGGCAGCTGGCCCGGCTGCGCGGGGGCGGCAGCGCGGCGGGCGAGTGGCTCGACCACGTCGTGGACTGCGCCAAGCTGACCGCCCTGCACTCCTGTGTGCTGATCGCCTTCTACCGCTTCCCCGACGCGTACGGGACCGGCGGGGCCGGCTGGCTGCTGGTGCCGCTCGGCTTCCAGTTCGCCGCGATCGTGACCTTCTTCGGCGGCCTGCTGACCGAGAAGCTCAAGCCGAGGACGGCTCCGGGAAGTCCCGCCGCCGCGCCGTCGACCGTCCGCGCGGTGGCGTTGCTGCCCGTGGACTACGGGGTGTTCTGCCTGGTGTTCCTGCTGCTCGGCGGCGGAGGGCTGTTCCGGTGGGCGTACGCGGGCCTCGGCGTGGTCGCCGGACTGTTCCTGCTGGCGTTCCTCGCCAAGTGGTACCGGGAGCTCAGCGCCGTTCCGCGGTGACCGGCTCCGAGAGGGGTTCGGCGAGCGCGTCCAGCGCCCGGCGCAGCTGGGTGCTGGAGGTGTGGACGGTGTAGGGGAAGTAGACGACGTCGACGCCGTGGGCGGCGAAGTCCCGCTCCAGCTTGTCGCCCTTGGGGGTGCCCCGCCAGTCGTCGCCCTTGAAGATGACGTCGAAGCGGACCTGCTTCCAGGTCTCCACCTTGTCCGGGACCGTCTCGACGAAGGCGGCGTCCACGTACTTCACGCTGCGGACGATCTCCAGCCGCTCGACGAGCGGGATCATCGGGCGGCGTCCCTTGGCGAGTTCGGCCATCTCGTCGGAGACGACTCCGGCGACGAGGTAGTCGCACCGACTCCGGGCGTGCCGAAGGATGTTGAGATGCCCGATGTGGAACAGGTCGTAGGCGCCCGGCGCGTAGCCGACCCGATACGGCCTGCGCGCGGGCGCACCAAGTTCGGACATCTCCCGCTCCGTCATCTCTTACCCCCCAGCAGCCACACCCCCCGGTGTAGCGGATTAGCAGACAATAGCGTGCACGTTCCGCACCGTGCGGGTGAACGAATAGGGTGACGTGCGCATCATCCAGGGGAGAAGGGGACGTTCAGTGTCGAGATCCGGTCACCGGCGCATGCTGCTGGTTTCCACCAATTACGCTCCCGAACACGCGGGGATCGGGCCGTACGCCACCCAGATCGCGGAGCACTGGGCAGATCTCGGCCACGAGACCCATGTCCTCGCCGGGATGCCGCACTACCCGGCGTGGTCACTGGAACCGGAGTACCAGGGGGCGCTCCGGCGCACGGAACAGCGCGCGGGGGTCACCGTACACCGGCGTGCGCACACCGTGCCGCGGGAGCAGACCGCCGTGAAGCGGGCCCTCTTCGAAGGATCGATTCTGCTGCACGGTGCCGTGGCCCCGCCCCGGATGCCCAAGCCGGACGCGGTGCTCGCCCAGATGCCCAGCCTGGCCGGCGGCGTGCTCGCCGCCCGGCTCGCGGCGCGGTGGAAGGTCCCGTACGTCCCGGTCGTCCAGGACCTGATGGGCGCCGCCGCCGCGCAGAGCGGGATCAGCGGCGGCGACAAGGCCGCCGCGGTCGCCGGCCGCGCCGAGGCGTACGCGCTGAAGCGGGCCACCCTCGTCGGCGTCATCCACGAGACCTTCGTGGACCGGGTCGTGGGCATGGGCGTGGATCCCGGCAGGATCCGCCTCGTCCCCAACTGGTCCCACGTGGCGGTGCCCACCAAGCCGCGCGGCGAGACCCGCCGCCACCTGGGCTGGGCCCCCGGCCAGACCGTGGTGCTGCACTCCGGGAACATGGGCCTCAAGCAGGGGCTGGAGGTCCTCGTGGGCGCCGCCCGGCTGGACCCGGGCGTCCGCTTCGTCCTCATGGGTGACGGCAGTCAGCGCTCGGCCCTCGCCGAGCTCGCCGCCGACGTGCCGAATCTGGACATCATCCCCCCTGCCGCTGACGGCGAGTTCCCCGATATCCTCGCGGCGGCGGACGTACTCGCGGTCACACAGCACGCCGCCGTGCTGGACATGAGCGTTCCGTCGAAGCTCACCTCCTACTTCCAGGCGGGCAGGCCGGTCGTCGCCTCCGTGGCGGCGGAAGGCGGAACCGCCCAGGAGGTGGAGCGCTCGGGGGCAGGGGTGCTCGTACAGCCGGAGGACCCCGAGGCCCTGTTGAAGGCCGTACGGGCCCTGGCGGAGGACCCCGAAGGCGCGGACGCACTGGGAGCGGCCGGACCCCGCCACGTGGCGGCCCACCTGAGCCGCGAAGCGGGCCTGGCCCGCATCGACGCACTGATAGACGAAGCACTTGGGGGATCCCGGCCGTGATCGAGACGAACCGCCCAGCAGCGGCACCGGCCGAGGACGAACCGGACCTCCTCCGGGATCAGTTCCGCCAGCTCCTGCGCTACCGCAGACTCATCGGCGCGGGCATCGGGGTCGGCCTGCTGGGCGGCGTCTACCTCGGCATCTCCACGGCCGACACCTACGTCGCGACCGCCGACGTCGTCCTGCGCGCACCCACCGACGACCCGTTCAACCCGAGCCTCGCCCCCGACAAGGCGATCAACATCGGCTCGGAGCGCCAGGTCGCCCTCAGCTCCTCCATAGCCAACGAGGCCGCGAAGAAGCTCGGCGTGTCCGCCTCCGGCTTCGCGGCCCTGCGCAGCGGCCTCCAGGTGACCAACCCGCCGCAGACGATGGTGCTCCGCTTCACCTACACCGCGTCCTCCCCCAAGGAGGCCGCCAAGCGCGCCAACGCGATGACCGAGGCGTACCTGCTCAAGCGGCAGGAAGCCCTCGACGCCACCCGCGACAAAATGGTCAAGGGCTACAAGGAGCAGCGCGACCCGATCGCCAAGCAGCTCGACGAACTCTCCAAGGAGATCGCCCGGATGCCCGCCGGCGCCGGGCGCGACGCCGCCTCCTCCGCCAAGACCGACCTGCAGAGCGAGGTCGGCGGCTACAACACCAAGATCACCAAGCTCGAAGCCCTCGACATGACCCCGGGCCGGGTCACCAGCGCCGCGACCGCGCCCACCGCGACCGACGGACCGGGCATCGTCATGTCGCTCGCGCTCGGCGCGGCCGTGGGCCTGGCACTCGGCCTGCTGGCCGCCTGGGTCCGGCTGGTCTTCGACCCGGCGCCGCGCTCCGAGGGCGACGTGGCGCGGTCCCTGCGCGCGCCCGTCCTGGGCTACCTCCCCCGCGACAGGACGGGCGGCGGACCGCTGCTCGCCGCCGGCGAGGCCGATCCGCGGGTCGCCGAGGAGTACCGCTCGGTGGCCTTCCGGCTCGCCTACGACTCCCGCTTCGCCGACCGGCGCCGGCTGCTCGTCGTCGCCCCGCGCGGCAGCAGCGAGACCGCCGCGGCGGTCGCCGTGAACCTCGCCGCCTCCTTCGCGGAGACCGGCAAGGACGTCCTGCTCATCGAGGCCGACCTGCGCACCCCGGTCCTGGCCAGCCAGCTGCCGACGGACGCCGGCGGCCGGCCCCGGTGGAGCCGGAACCCGGGCAGCCCGGCCGCCGGACGCCACGCCGACTCCGAGTGGCCCGACGGACGCCAGCTCGTCGTCGACGCCGGGGAGTCCGGCTCGTTCGAGCTGATTCCGGGCGAGCGGGCGCGCAACGTCCCGCGCGCGCTGACCTCCGCACGCGCCACCCAGCTGATCTCCGAGGCCGACTCGCCCAACTCCACCGTGGTCGTGCTCGCGCCGCCCGTCCTCTCGTACGCCGACGCCCTCGCCCTCGTCGACCGTGTCGACGGCGTCCTGGTCGTCTGCAACCCGCGCGCCGTCCACCGCACCGACCTTGCCCGGATCCGCGAGCTGATCAGCGGCGCCGGCGGCACGGTGCTGGGCGCGGTGCTGCACGCGCCGCTGCCGGGCGAGAAGCGCGGCCGGGTCAAGGACAAGGCCGGCCCGTCAGCGGCGGCCCCGGCCACCGGCTCCAAGGCGTCCGGGAAGTCCGCTCCGCAGCCCCAGCCGATCCCGTACGAAGTGGCCGAGCCCGAGCAGCACATCCCCGGCGACGGCACCGACACCGTCGCGCTGCGCACCGTCCGCATGGGCCGCAGATGAGCCGACGCGGCCTCGCCGCCGTCGCGTCGGTGCTGGACCAGGCCGCCTCCAGCGCCACGAACATCCTGGTTCTGGTGCTGGCCGCCCGGCTGTCGACGGAGTCCGGCTTCGCCGACTTCTCGATGGTGTACGTGACCTTCACCGTGCTCCTCGGGCTGAACATGGCCTACGTCGGCCAGAGCGTCGTCCTGGAGAAGGGCGCGCGGCTGGGCGCGGTGTGCCGGTCGGCCGTGGGCTTCACGGGGGCGGCTTCGACGGCGGCCGGGGCCGCGCTGGGGGCCGTGGGCCTGGCCCTGTCCGGCGCCACGGGCCGGGCGTTCCTCGCGCTGGGCCTCGTCCTGCCGCTGGTGCTCCTCCAGGACGGGCTGCGGTACTGCTTCTCGGCGCTGCGCGCCCCCGAGCGGGCGCTGGCCGCCGACGCGCTGCGCCTGGCGTGCGTGGTCGCAGCCCTGGCCTCCCAGCCGTCCGGGGCCTCCGCGGGGCGGCTGGTGCTGGTGTGGGGCCTGTCCGCGCTGCCGGCGCTCGGCCTGGGCCTGTGGCTGCTGCGGCCGTACGTGCACGGGACGCGGGCCGATCTGCGGCCGTACCTGCGCCGCGGGCACCTCGGGCAGCGGTTCGTGGTCGAGTTCGCCGTGGGCAACGGCTCCAGCCAGCTCGCCGTACTGGGCCTCGGCGTCTTCGCGACGCCGCTGGCCGTCGGTGCGCTGCGGGGTGCGACGACCCTGTTCGGCCCGCTGAACGTGCTGTTCAACTCGGCGAACTCGTTCGCGCCGCCGGTGCTGTCGCGGCTCGGCGGCAAACGCGCCACGGTCCGGGCGACCGCGCTGCTGGGCGGGGTGCTGGCGCTGCTCGGCGCCGGGTGGGGAGCCGTGCTGTTCGCGCTTCCCGACCGGGCGGGCCGTCAACTGCTGGGCGACACCTGGGCGTCGGCGTCCGCGCTGCTGCCGGCGACGGGGGCCCAGTACGCGGTGATGGGGCTGGGCACCTGCGCGCTGCTCACCCTGCGGGTGCTGGCCCCCAAGGCCACGCTGTCCCTGCAGGTGGTCTTCTCGCTGCTGTCGGTGGGGCTGCTGCTGGGCGGCTACGCGGTGTTCGGCGTGGCGGGCGCGGCCTGGGGCCTGGCCGCCGGCTCCGCCGCGAAGGCCGGCGCCGGCTGGCTGCGGGTGGCGCGCCTCCCCGCCCCCGGGGCCGCCGCGCCCCGCCCGGCCGCGGCTCCCCTGCCCTGACCCGTTGCGCGGAGCCTCGCCCCGCGCCGCCCCTCCGGGAAACCGGGCTCCGCCCGCACCCGCGCCTCGGTCATGGGCGGGGCCGGACCGCCCTGCGGGTTCTTCACCGGCGGACGGCATCAGCCCGTCCGGCCCCGCCGGCGATCGAGGCGCAGGGGCCTGGGGCGCAGGGGCCTGGGGCGCAGGGGCTTGGGGCGGAGCCCCGGCAGCGCGGCCCCGCACATGTCAGCGCAGGGTCTTGGACTTGTCCGTGCGGTGGGTCGCGACCAGCGCCAGGCACAGGGCCGCGATCGCGACCCGCCCCGACGCCTGCAGCAGCGGCCCGCGCAGCAGGATGAAGGAGTAGCCCGCGACCAGCGGGACCACCACCGAGATCAGACTCCCCGGCGGGGCCCGCCGGGTGGCGCGCTTCGCGTAGCGCCGGTCGACGCGGGCGGAGGCGTAGCCCATGGCCAGCAGGCCGGCGCCCATGCCCAGCGGGCCGAAGTCGATCCACAGCTCCGCCCAGATCGGGGAGGAGAGGTTGGTGTTGACCGTGCCCATCCACTGGCCGACCATCACGCCCGTGTCGCGCGGCTTGCCCGGCCACACCGAGCGCGGCACCGCGAAGAAGACCGACCCGGCCAGCTGGCGGCCGTAGAAGTGCCCCGGTCCGGAGTTCGAGAAGGTGATGGTGTTCGCGAACATGCCGATCTGGTCGTAGTCCTTGAGCGCCATCGGCTCCAGGAAGGACGTGGTCTCGACCGGCCGGTAGTTCTTCTCGTCGTACCGGAAGCGGTCCGCGAACGGGAAGACGAGGAGGGCGATGACCACGGCCATCGACAGGGCCACCCGGTACATGGCCGCGCTGACCGGGAAGACGGTGAAGAGCATCGCGAACATGACCGTCAGGAACCAGTAGCGCGGGTTCGAGATCGGGTTGTTGACCACGAGGTTCAGCAGCGCGAGCGCCGACCAGGTGACGATGATCGAGACCTTGCGGCGGGCGAACTTCGAGGTGATCAGCCAGCGCGTGTAGAGCAGCAGCGAGAGCAGCGCGGGGACGGTGCCGAACCCCCGCAGCAGGGCCTGCCCGGCCTGGCCGTCGCCGTTCGAGACGCCCGCCTCCTGAATGCCCGCGATGATCTCCTGGCGGCTGGAGAAGAAGACCGCCGGACCGCCGAGTTTCACCACGAAGGCCGCGCTGCACGCGAAGGACAGGAGCGTGAGCAGCTGGAGCCGCCGCCGGTGGGCCATGACGGGGCGGGACTTCTTCTGGGAACCGCCCGCGCGGCCGGCGGGCCGGTGACGGGCGAGCAGGACGCCCACGTCGAAGGCGGTGCAGCCGAGCAGCACCAGTCCGATGGCCACGGTGAGGTCGGAGCGGGGCCCGACGACGGGCGTCGGGACCTGCCCGAGGACGGCCTGTGCGAGGGGGGCCACGCCCATGGCCATGTAGACGAAGAGCCAGAAGGAGCCCTGGAGCAGCTTGCGGCGGCTGGTGAGCACCATCGCGGAGAGGCGGGCGCCCGCGTACATGGTGAGCAGCAGCTGGAGCCAGAAGGCCGCGTCGCGCTTGCCCGCGCCGGGCTGCACGGCGACGAGGAGCGGCAGGAAGACGCTGAACCCGAGGGCGAGCGGGACGGACAGCGCGCGGGAGAGCAGGGTGCGCGGGGTGGTGACCCGGCCCCACAGGGTCTCGTCCTCGAGGGGGTGTGGCGGCGGCGCTACGGAAGGCTTGCGTATGTCCGTTGCCACTGCCGCCCCCACCCCATGTGCCTGGTCCGCGCGCAGTCTAGTCTGAGCGGGCGGCGCCCGGGGAGGCGCTGGGGGTCCTCCCGACGCTGTCGGGGGGAGGGTGGACGATCGGGGCTTCAGGTGCGTGACCTTCCTGCCTTCACGCTGGCCGGATACGACAAGGGGCGCGGGCTGCTGACGCAGGCGCTCTGGTTCGCCGTGATGAACACGCTGTTCATGAGCTGGTTCTGTCCGGCGCGGCTGCGGGTCGCGCTGCTGCGCGCCTTCGGCGCGAAGGTCGGCGAGGGGGTGCTGATCCGGCACCGGGTGCGGGTGCTGTGGCCGTGGAAGCTGACCGTCGGGGACCACACGTGGATCGGCGAGGGCGCCTGGCTGCTGAACCTGGAGCCGGTGACGATCGGTTCGCACGTGTGCCTCTCGCAGGAGTCGATGCTGTGCACCGGCTCGCACGACCACCGGGCCGCCGACTTCCGCTACCGCAACGCCCCGATCACGGTCGAGGACGGCGCGTGGGTGGCGGTACGGGCGACCGTGCTGGCCGGGGTGACGGTCGGCCGCTGCGCGGTCGCGGGCGCGGGAGCCGTCGTGCACAAGGACCTGCCGGAGCTGACCCTGCAGACCCAGGACGGGCGGCGCCGCCCGGTGGAGGAGCCGAAGTGAGAGTCCTGCACGCCGTAACGCTGCACTCCCCCACGCACGCCTTCGGCGGGCCCGTCCGGGTCGCGCTGAACCTGGCGAAGGGGCTGCTGGCCCGCGGCCACGAGGCGCGGCTGCTGGCGCTGGGCGAGGGCTTCGAGCAGTGGCCCGTCTCCGTGGAGGGCGTCCCGGCGAAGCTGTTCCCGGCCCGGCGGCTGCTCCCGCTCGGTTTCAGCGGAATGACCTCGCCGGCGCTGCTGGCGTCGGCCGGGCGCCTGGTCCGGGACGCCGATGTCGTACACGTCCACCTGGCCCGGGACCTGGTGACGTTGCCGGTGGCCCTGGCGGCGCTGCGGGCCGCCAAGCCCCTCGTCCTGCAGACCCACGGCATGGTGGACCCGAGCGAGAAGCTGCTGGCCAAGGTGCTGGACGCGGTGGCGGTACGCCGGCTGCTGCGCGGCGCCGACGCGGTGCTCCACCTGACCCCGCACGAACGGCAGGGCCTGGACGCGGTGGTGGGGGCGCCGCCGCTGGCGAACGCGGTCCGCCTGGTCAACGGCACCCCGGCGCAGGAGGAACGCCCCGCCCTCAGCGGCCCGCCGCGGGTCCTGTACTCGGCGCGCCTGCAGGCCCGCAAGCGGCCGGTGGACTTCGTGGACGCGGCCCCGGCGGTCCTCGCCGCTCATCCGGAGGCGCACTTCGTGGTCGCGGGGCCGGACGAGGGCGAGCTGGCGGCCGTCCGCGCCCGCATCACGGCTCTGGGCCTCTCGGCGCGCTTCACCGTCCCGGGAGCCCTGTCCGGCGCGGAGGTCCTGGCGGAGCTGCGCCGCGCGCACGTCTACGTACTGCCCTCCGTGGACGAGCCGTTCCCCATGTCGGTCCTGGAAGCCCTCGCGGTGGGCGTCCCCCCGGTGGTGACCCACTCCAACGGCCTGGCCCGTGACATCGCCGCGGCGGGTGCGGGTCACGCCGTCGAGCCGGGCCCCTCGGGCGTGTCGGAGGCGGTCCTGTCCCTGTTGGACCCGGCGGCGAACGCGGCGGCCTCGCGCGCGGCCCGGAAGCTGGCCGCGGAATCGTTCTCGATGGACGCGGTCCTGGACACCCTGCTCCTGGTGTACGGGTCCGCCCGCGAGAACCGGGCCCTGTCGTCGAAATAGCGTGACGACAGGGCCCGGGCCGCTCTAGACGCCGTCCCGGCGGCGCTCCTCCACCACCGGGATGGCGCCCGCCGTTCGACGGCGTTTGAGGACGCTGGAGTACACGGCGAGGCCGATGGCTCCCGCCGTCATCATGATGAGGCCGACCAGGTCGAGGTCGACGCTGCGCATCTCCCAGTCGGTGGCGAAGGTGAGGATGGCCCCCACCACGATCAGGCCGATGCAGCCGCCCAGGCCGCGCATAGGATCGCCTCCGGAAGCCGGTGTCGTCGTTGCGTACTGGCCCGCGGTTACCCCGCCCCGGTGCACGAAAACGCCCCCGGAGACCGGCAGTCCGGTCCCCGGGGGCGTTCGCGTACGGCGGTGGCCCTTACGCGGGCAGCCAGGCGTAGCAGCCCGAGGAGTTGAACTCCGCCGTGCCGGACGGGATCGTCGCCGTGATCTTGTCGCCCGCCTTGGGCTGGGTCTCGGGGCCCGAGGCCAGGATCGAACCGTCCTTGGCCTTGGCCTCCCACGTACAGGTGGTGGCCTGGGTCAGCGCCCGGTACGTGCCCGCCGCGGGCGACTGGCGGGGCCCCTCGGGGAAGCCCTTCTCGGCCGCCGCGAGGATCGGCTTCTGCTCCGGGCACAACAGGGTGATCGCGTCCTTCGCGCCCGGGATCTCCCCGGTGATGACCGCGCCGGTCGCCGCGTCCTTGTCGCGCTTCGCGGTGCGCTCCACGCGCTGGCAGGCCTCCTGGCCGCTCTGCAGGACGGCCGCCGGGTCCATCTTCTCCGGGACCCGCCCGCTCAGGTACTTCTTCTCCTGCGCCGTGAAACTTCCCGTCTTCGGGGTGAGCTTCGCGTCGGGCAGGACCGGGCCCGTCGGCTTCGCGTCGGGCGCGGAAGCCGAGGGCGCCGCGCTGTCCGCGGGGTCGGGGGCCGCCGACGAGGCCGGGGGCTTCGCCTTGGCCTCCGCGCCGGAGTCGGCCTTGCCCGAACTGCAGGCGGTCAGCGTCAGTGCGGCGGTCAGCAGAACAGCGGCCGCTGCGGAGCGTCGGTACATCGGATGGCTCCCGTACTTACTGGGTGGGACAGGAATGCGGGGCCCGGCCACGTAGAGCCGGGCCCCGCACGCCGTCAGGCGGTTACTACGGTTCTCGTCGCTACTTCGCGCCGAAGGTGAGAACCAGCTGCGGGATGCCGTCCGCCGCCGTGGACTCCGAGGACCAGATCCACAGCGGGTCGGTGCCCGTGCTCGTCAGGCCCAGGCTGTAGTTGGTGCCCAGGACCGCGGAGATGGCGGCGGTGTCCAGCTCGACGTTGTGGACCGCCGAGCCGTCCGGCACGCCCGCGATGGTGCCGAGCGGGGTGGTGCCGAGGGTGGGCTTGGTGTTGAAGGTCGTGCCCGCGCCGCTCCAGGTGCCGGTGACCGGGACCGCGGACACGGTGTCGGCGGTGCCGGCGCCCGTCTGCGTGGTGGTCTTGACCTGCAGGGAGGCGGACTTGAGGACCTGGCCGGCCGGGGCGGCCGGGAGGTCGAAGCGCAGGTACGTCTCGTACGCCGAGGTGCCGCGCACCGCGAGCGAGGAGGACGTGCCGTACGCGGTGCTCGGGGCACCCTGGTTGATGTAGGTGTCCTCGGTCGCGTTGACCTTGGAGACCGTGTCGGTGGGTGCCTTGGCCAGGGTGAAGTGGTTCTTGACCTGGGTCTCGGTGAGCGCCGACGGGTAGACGGCCGTCTCGTCGATCTGGCCGGCGAAGAAGTTGCTCGTCGGGCGGGTCGGCCAGCTGGCCAGGTTGTCGCCGCCGACGTGCCAGTAGCCCGCGTAGGTCGCGTTGCTGGTGGCGTTCAGCGAGCCCTTGTTCTGTCCGTCGACGTACAGGGTGATGCCGCCGGGGCCCTGGGTGCCGACCACGTGGTGCCACTTGTTGTCGTTGTACGTGTCGAGCAGGCCGGTGGTGACGGTCCGCGTCGAGCCGTTGTAGACGCCGAAGACCAGACGGCCGGCGTTGGTCATGTAGATCTGCCGGTCGTACGAGCCGCTGTTGCGGTCGGTGTTGTTGCCGAAGCCGATCAGCTTGCCGCCGCGCGTGGTGCCCGTCTTGAACCAGGTCTCGATGGTGAACGCGTTGCCGACCGTCTGGCGGTGGTCGCTGTAGACCTGCTGGCTGGTGCCGTTGAAGCCCATCGCCGTGCTGGTGCCGGAGACCGCGCCGGGGGTCTGGCGCAGGGCCGGGGCGTTCAGCTGGACGCCGCCGGTGTTGCCGCTGACCGAGGAGTCGGCGACGTACGGGCTGACGGTGTCGTCGTAGCGCCAGTACAGGTTGGCGCCGTCCGCGCGGACCTGGTTCGGGTACGGCTGGACCGCGGTCGGGACCGTCACCGAGACGCTCGCCGACAGGGCGCTGGTGTTGCCGGCGCCGTCGGTCGCGGTCACGCGGTAGCTGTACGACTGGCCGGCCTTGACCGTGGTGTCGACCCAGGAGGCCTGGGGCCGCTCGAACTCCAGGGAGTCCGCGTTCACCGTGGCGGCGGGCGTGGCCGAGCCGTTGCGGTAGATGCGGTAGGTCAGCTTGCTGTCGTCCGCGTCGTAGCTGGTGCGCCAGCGGACCTGCGCCTCGCCGGGCTTGACGCTCGCGGCGCTGACCACCGGGGTGGTCGGGGCGCCGACGTCGCCGGTGGAGGCGAAGCGGGTCAGGGCCTGCTGCGGCTTGCCGTTGATGAGCGTGAACTCACCACCGACCCACATGTACTTGACGTCGTTCTTCTCCGCGACGGACATGACGCGCGGGCCGATGCCCTCGCCGAGGCCGTCGTTGGCCGTGGGGAACCAGCCGAGCTTGCGCGGGCCGCGCACGAAGCCGTTCACGGGCGCGGGGGCTGCGCCGGTGTGATCGGTCGGCTGGGCCAGCAGGAAGTGGCGCTTGCCGTCCGGGTACTCCAGCTCGGTCGAGCAGTCGTGCGCGTGCGAGGAGCTGTAGAGCACCCCGTCGTACGGCTGCACGTACTGGGTGGCGCCGAGGCAGCGGTCGCGCCACTTCTCGCTGAAGTCGGTGCTCAGGCCGATGCGGCCGTCGAAGACGCCGCCGCCGGAGCCCTCGCTGCCCGTGTAGTAGCCCGTCGCGTCGGCCGAGATGTCCTTGACCACGGAGTTGGACGGGATGCTGGTGTACGTCTTGGTGACCGCGCCGGTGGTGGCGTTCACGACGGCCAGCGCGTGCGTGTTGGCGCCGTTGACCGAGAAGAAGTCTCCGCCGAGCAGGACGTTCTTGCCGTCGTTGCTCACCTCGATGGCACGGCCGGGCTCGTCCGCGTTGGCGACGAAGGGCTTCAGGGCGCCGGAGGAGGCGTCGACCGCGGCGAAGCGCTCGCGGGTCTGGCCCTCGACGGAGGCGAAGTCGCCGCCCACGTACAGGGTGTCGTCGGTGACGGCGAGCGCGCGCACGGTGGCGGGGACGCCCGGGTGGAACGCGGCCTTGGGGGTGCAGGTCTCGATGTCGACCGCGGCGAGGCTGGAGACCGGGGTGCCGTTGACGGCTCCGAAGTATCCGCCCGCGTAGAGGGTCTTCTTGTCCTTCGAGACGGCCAGCGTGCGGACCGTCGCGGTGCCGTCGCCCACCGTGAAGGCGAGCTTGCAGGAGGTCGGGTTGCCCGTCGCGGCGTCGAGCGCGACGAAGTTCACGGCTTCCTGTTCGGCGCCCGCGGCACCGTCGGGCGGCCTGACGGCCGAGAAGGTGCCACCGGCGAAGACGGTGCCGTTCGCCTGGGCCATCGCCCACACGATGCCGTTGGGCTGCCACGTCGGCAGGTTGTCGGCGGTGAACGCCACCGGCGCCGTGATGGCGGACGCCTGCGGCATCAGCACCAGGCCGATACCGGTGCCGGCACCGGCCAGTGACAAGACGAGGGCAGCAGTCAGCCCTCTGGATCTACGCATGAGCCCCCCAGGGCAATCGCCCGGTTTGATGGCTGGAACTATCCGAACAGCCATATGTACTGGCGCAGACTAGGGCTCACATAAGGGCCCGGTCACCTCACTTGACCCATTGCATACCAACTTGGAATACAGGGTTCAGCCAGGAGGGTGCACTTCGGACATATAGCAGGTTTGACCCGGCCACACCCACACGGACCTGCGGAATATGACCGGGACAGGGCAAATCGTAGGGGAAATATAAGGCTTCAGCGGTCGATGCGTACGGTCACGCCCGCCAGTTGGTCCTCGACCTGGCGGATGTCGGCGTCGACCATGATCTTGGCCAGTTCGGACACCAGGACCGTCGGCTTCCAGCCGAGTCGGTCATGGGCCTTGGAGGCGTCGCCGATGAGCGCGTCGACCTCGCTGGGGCGCTCGTACTTGGGGTCGTAGCGCACGTGCTCGTTCCAGTCGAGACCGGCGTGCCCGAACGAGGCCTCGACGAACTCGCGTACGGTCGCGGCCACACCGGTGGCGACCACGTAGTCGGTGGCCTCGTCCTGCTGCAGCATCCGCCACATCGCGTCCACGTACTCCGGGGCGTAACCCCAGTCGCGGACGGCGTCGAGGTTGCCGAGGTAGAGCTTCTCCTGGAGACCGGCCTTGATGCGGGCGACCGCGCGGGTGATCTTGCGGGTCACGAAGGTCTCGCCGCGGCGCGGGGACTCGTGGTTGAAGAGGATCCCGTTGACGGCGAACATGCCGTACGCCTCGCGGTAGTTCACCGTGGTCCAGTACGCGAAGACCTTGGCGGCGCCGTAGGGGCTGCGCGGGTGGAAGGGGGTGCCCTCGTTCTGCGGCGGCGGGGTCGCGCCGAACATCTCGGAGGACGAGGCCTGGTAGATGCGGGTGTCGATGCCGCTGGCCCGGATCGCCTCCAGCAGGCGCAGCGCGCCGAGTCCGGTCACGTCGCCCGTGTAGAGGGGCGCGTCGAAGGAGACGCGGACGTGGGACTGCGCGCCGAGGTTGTAGACCTCGTCGGGGCGTATGTCGCGGAGCAGGTTCACCAGGGCGACGCCGTCGGAGAGGTCGGCGTGGTGCAGGACGAAGGACCGGTTGGCGGTCTGCGGGTCCTGGTAGATGTGGTCGATCCGCTCCGTGTTGAAGCTGGAGGACCGCCGCACCAGACCGTGCACCGTGTAGCCCTTGGAGAGCAGGAGCTCGGCGAGGTACGAGCCGTCCTGTCCGGTGACGCCGGTGATCAGTGCGGTCTTGCCCATGGGGTCCCCCTGGTGGTGGTTGCTGTTCGTTGTGTTGAGCGGGCTGCACCCCCGGCAGCCCCCGGCCCGCCGGGGCGCGTGCCCGGGGACTGGATGCGTACCGTACACGCCGGGTCCGGCCGCGTTTGCGGCGGATTCCGCGGTGCGCCGCGCGAGGCGGGAGCGGGACTCCCGCGGGAGGCCCGCCCGTTGCCCGACCGCCCGGGGCCCGGCCGGGCGGGGACGGACCGCGCGGGGACGGACCGGGCGGGGACGGACTGCCGCCGTCTCCGCGGGAGCGGACTGGCATCATCGGCGGTATGACAAGTTCGCTGCCGCTGCTGCCCCCGAACGCCCGTGTCTTCGTCGCGGGCCACCGCGGCCTCGTGGGGTCGGCGGTCGCCCGCCGGCTCACCGCCGACGGCCACGAGGTGCTCACCCGGGGCCGCGCCGACCTCGATCTGCGCGACGCCGCCGCGACCGGGGCGTACCTCAGGGACGTCCGCCCGGACGCCGTGGTGCTGGCCGCCGCCAAGGTCGGCGGGATCATGGCCAACAGCACGTACCCGGTGCAGTTCCTGGAGGACAACCTCAAGATCCAGCTCAGCGTCATCGCCGGTGCGCACGCCGCCGGTGTCGACCGCCTGCTGTTCCTCGGCTCGTCGTGCATCTACCCGAAGCTGGCCCCGCAGCCGATCAGCGAGGACGCGCTGCTGACCGGTCCGCTGGAGCCGACCAACGAGGCGTACGCCCTCGCGAAGATCGCCGGCATCGTCCAGGTCCAGTCGTACCGCAAGCAGTACGGGGCCTCGTACATCTCGGCCATGCCGACGAACCTGTACGGCCCGGGCGACAACTTCGACCTGGAGTCCTCGCACGTCCTGCCCGCCCTCATCCGGCGGTTCCACGAGGCCGCCGCCGAGGGCCGCGAGGAGGTCACCCTGTGGGGCAGCGGCACCCCGCGCCGGGAGTTCCTGCACGTGGACGACCTCGCCGCCGCCTGCGCGGTGCTGCTCGGCGGCTACGACGGCGACGAGCCCGTCAACATCGGCTGCGGCGAGGACCTGACGATCAGGGAACTGGCCGAGACGGTCGCCGAGGTGACGGGCTTCCGGGGCAGGCTCGCCTGGGACACGTCCAAGCCGGACGGGACCCCGCGCAAGCTGCTCGACGTCGGCCGGCTGACCGCCCTCGGCTGGAAGCCCGGCATCCCGCTGCGGGACGGTATCGACGCCACCTACCGGTGGTGGCGCGAGCAGAACGGCTGATCCCAAACCAGAGCCCCTCAGTACGCTCCGCGACCGTCGACGACGGCGCGGAGCGTGCGGCCCATCACGTCGACGTCACTGGTGAAGGACCAGTTGTCGACGTACTGCAGGTCGAGCTGGATCGTTTCATCCCAGGACAGGTCGGACCTTCCACTGATCTGCCACAAACCTGTCATCCCGGGCCGCACGGTGAGCCGGCGCAGTTCGACCTCGTCGTACTTCGCCACCTCCTCCGGCAGCGGCGGGCGCGGGCCGACCAGCGACATGTGTCCGGTCAGGACGTTGATGAGCTGGGGCAGTTCGTCCATCGACGTGCGGCGCAGCAGCCGGCCCACCCGGGTCACCCGGGGGTCGCGGCGCATCTTGAACATCAGGCCGTCGTTCTCGTTGGACCCGGCCAGCTCGGCCTTGCGGGCGTCGGCATCCACCACCATCGTGCGGAACTTCCACATGACGAACGGGATCCCGTCGCGGCCGATGCGCCGCTGGCGGTAGAAGGCCGGGCCGCGCGAGCCCAGCCGTATCGCCAGGACGATCCCGAGGAACAGCGGGGAGAGCAGCAGCAGTCCGGCCGCGGCCCCCGCCCGGTCCAGGACCGACTTGAGCAGGGTCTGCAGGCCGCGGCCGACGGGCGGCGCCACCCGCAGTACGGCGAGTCCGCCCGCGGACAAGGTCTCCAGGCGCTTGACGGATACCTCCACCAGGCCGGGGAAGACGGCCAGTTCCAGCCCGGCGTCGTGCAGGGCCCAGGCCACCCGGCGCAGTCGCTCCCCCGCGATCCGCGCCCCGGGTGCCACCAGGACCAGGTCGGCGTTGTGGCTGTCGACGGCTCCGAGTACGGCCGCGGCGTCCCCTGCGGGCGCCGCGGACATGACCGCGTCGAGCCGGGCCGCCACGGGCACCCCGCTGGTGAGGGTCCCGCCGCCGACCGGGACCACGCCGACGACCACGTACGGATGGTCGGTGCGCGCGGCGAGGTGGGCGATGACGTCCTCGGCGGCGTCGGGCTCCCCTATCACCAGGACCCGGCTGACGGCCTGGGCCTCGCGGCGGGCGGCCGACAGGTGACGGTAGGTCAACTTGTGGCAGGCGACGGTGATCAGCAGGGCGGGCAGCAGGGCCCCGAGGGCGGAGAGCCGGGGGGTGTCCTCCTCGGTCACCACGCGGGCGACGGCCAGCACGCCGATCAGAATCAGCCAGTCGTGCACGACCGGCAGTACTCCGCGGGATTCTCCGAGCACCCGGGCGGCATAACGCCGGCGCAGCAACTGCACCCCGGTCCACGCCAGGGCGGCGCCGAGGGCGCAGTAGAGGGGCCGGACCTGCTGGGCGGCCGCGAAGACGAGTCCTACCGGAACGGCGGCGCCGAGGAAATCGGCGGTGACGGCGGCGGGCAGGTACCAGCGGGCCTTGTCACCCAGGCGCCGTGTGGACTCACGGGCCGTTCCGGCCACCCTTTGCGCAGGAAAATGGACATGCCTCATGGGCCCCCCTGGCACGTGGTCTATGACAGCGGCGAGTATCCACGGCTTCCCCAGGCAGTGGACATCTGTCGCACCGGGAAACAGTACGACAAACACCCGTTCGCCAGGTGCCGTTTGGGGCATCACGACCCCTTGTTGTTCAAGTGTTAGCAAGCGGTACTAGTTGCTCCGCATACCGGACGCCCCTTTGGCACGCAAAGGTGAAGGGTTCGGATACCGGATATGACTGATCGGACAACGAACCGTTTCCGGCCAACCTTTTGACGCGGTCCTGACATCATGGCGAACAGGTGGCACTCTTCGACCGTTCATCGCACCAGCCCTGATCTGCCCGGAGGCCCACCCAGCCATCCGGAACCCGCCTTGCAGAAGGAGTCTGCGTTGAGAGCCACCCCCCAGAGGCGTGCCACCGCGGCCGGCGCGCTCGTTGCCGCGGCAGCCCTGCTCGCCGTAGGCATTCAGACCGGCACCGCGACCGCCGACGCGAACGCGCCGCAGGCCCGACAGGCCGTCAAGTCCAACCCGGGCGCGGCCAACCGCGTACTCAGCGCTTCGGAGCGTGCGACGCTCCTCGCCGAGGCCAACTCGACCACCGCGCAGGCCGCCAAGGCGCTCGGTCTCGGCGGCGGCGAGAAGCTCGTCGTCCGCGACGTGGTCAAGGACGCCGACGGCACCACGCACACCACGTACGAACGCACGTACAACGACCTCCCCGTGCTCGGCGGTGACCTCACGGTCCACGCCAAGGACGGCGTCACCAAGAGCGTGACCAAGGCGACCAACCACGAGATCAAGGTCGCGGACACCGACGCCGCGGTCGCCCCGTCGGCCGCGGAGGGCCAGGCGGTCGCCGCCGCCAACGCCGCCGGCTCCAAGGAGACCAAGGCCGCCAAGGGCGCCCGCAAGGTGATCTGGGCGGCCGAGGGCGCTCCGGTCCTCGCGTTCGAGACCGTCGTCGGCGGCGTCCAGGACGACGGCACGCCGAGCCAGCTCCACGTGGTGACGAACGCCAAGACCGGCGCGAAGATCACCGAGTGGCAGGCCATCGAGACGGGCACCGGCAACACGCAGTACAGCGGCCAGGTGACCCTCGGAACCTCCCAGTCGGGCAGCAACTACACGCTGACCGACGCCGGGCGGGGCAGCCACAAGACGTACAACCTCAACCACGGCTCCTCCGGCACCGGCACGCTCTTCACCGGCACGGACGACATCTGGGGCAACGGCCTGGCCTCCAACCTGGAGACGGCCGGCGCGGACGCCCACTACGGCGCCCAGGTCACGTGGGACTACTACAAGAACGTGCACGGCCGCAACGGCCTGCGCAACGACGGCGTGGCCCCGTACACCCGGGTCCACTACGGCAACGCGTACGTCAACGCGTTCTGGGACGACTCCTGCTTCTGCATGACCTACGGCGACGGCGAGGGCAACAACAAGCCGCTCACCTCGACCGACGTGGCCGCGCACGAGATGACCCACGGCCTGACCTCGGTCACCGGCAACATGACCTACAGCGGTGAGCCCGGCGGTCTGAACGAGGCCACCTCCGACATCATGGCGGCGGCGGTCGAGTTCTACGCCAACAACCCGCAGGACGTCGGTGACTACCTCGTCGGCGAGAAGATCGACATCAACGGCGACGGAACCCCGCTGCGCTACATGGACAAGCCGAGCAAGGACGGCGGCTCCAAGGACTCGTGGTACTCGGGCATCGGCTCCATCGACGTCCACTACTCGTCGGGTCCGGCCAACCACTGGTACTACCTGGCCTCCGAGGGCTCCGGCGCCAAGGTCATCAACGGCGTCAGCTACAACTCGCCGACCTCCGACGGCCTTCCGGTCACCGCGATCGGCCGCGACGCCGCCTCCAAGATCTGGTTCCGCGCGCTGACCACCGGTCTGTTCAAGTCGAACACCAACTACGCGGCCGCGCGTACGGCCACCCTGCAGGCCGCCGCCGACCTGTACGGTGCCGGCTCGGCCACGTACAACAACGTCGCGCACGCCTGGGCCGGCATCGGCGTCGGCTCCCGCCCCGCGGTGGGCGTCTCGGTCACCAACCCGGGTAACCAGACCACCGTCACGGGCGGTGCCGTCAGCCTTCAGATCCAGGCCACCAGCAGCAACGCCGGTGCCCTGAGCTACGCGGCGACCGGTCTGCCGGCCGGCCTGTCGATCAACTCCTCCACCGGCCTGATCTCGGGTACGGCCACCACCGCGGGCACGTCCAACGTGACCGTCACGGTGACCGACTCGGCGAGCCAGACCGGTACGGCGGCCTTCACCTGGACGGTCGGCACCACGCAGCCGAACGTCTTCGAGAACACCACCGACTACCAGATCGCGGACAACTCCACGGTCGACTCCCCGATCACCGTGAACCGCACGGGCAACGCCCCGAGCACCCTCAAGGTGGACGTGAACATCGTCCACACCTACCGCGGTGACCTCCAGATCGACCTGATCGCCCCCGACGGCACGGCGTACCGGCTGAAGAACACCTCCAGCTCGGACTCCGCGGACAACGTCGTCGCCTCCTACACCGTGAACGCCTCCTCCGAGGTCGCGCAGGGTGTGTGGAAGCTGCGGGTCAAGGACGTGTACACGGCCGACACCGGCTACATCAACAGCTGGAAGCTCACGTTCTGACCCCCATCGGGGCCGTGTGAGCAGGAGCTGACCCGCTAGACCACGGGGCCGCCCGGGAGGAACCCTCCCCGGGCGGCCCTGTTCCATGTGACCCGACGCGGGTCCGGCGCCGGATCAGCCGATGGTGCGCAGGACCCGGTCGAGGAAGTCCTCCCCTTCCGCGTCTCCGCGGGCCATGTCCTCACGGGCCATGTCCTCACGGGCCATGTCCTCGCGGGCGGCCTGGTCGTCACGGCCGTTCCAGTCGCCCCGGCCCTCGTCCTGGCGGGCCTGGTCCTCGCGGGCCTGGTCCTGGCGGCCCTGGTCGTCACGCGCCTGGTCGTCACGGCCCTGGTCGTCACGCGCCTGGTCCTCGTGGGCCTGGTCCTCGTGGGCCTGGTCGTCACGGCCCGCGTCCGGCCGGTCGACCGGCTTGAAGAAGACCGAGACGGCCTCCACGTCCTGCGCCCGCTGGCCGGGCTCCAGGACCCGCTCCGCCTTCCCGTCGCACGTCCGGTTGTCGAAGAGGACGGCCAGCGACTCCGTCTCGTTGACCACCTCGACGGCCGGCTCGGCGTCGGAGGTCCGCGTCAGCACGTAGCAGGTGTCGTTCTCGGCGGGCCGGAGCTGCGCGCTGCGCTCGTCGCCCCCGTCGTCGACGAAGCGGTAGTGGAGGGTGCCGAGGGTACGGCCGCCGTTGTCGTCGGCCAACGACTGGCCGGCGGTGGGCAGCACGAGCGCGAGGGCACCGGCGAAGACGACGGCGGTGGTGGTGCGAAGACGCATGGGAAGTCCGTTTCTCGGGGTCCTGGGATGCCGGGTCCGGTGGCATCCGCGGGTCAACGTAGGAGCGGACGGCGGTGACGAAACGATTCGGCATGCTCAGCGCGTTCGAAGGTTCACCCGTCAGATACCAGGGCCACCCGCCTTATGGCCGGGTGCGGTTACCTCCGGGGCGCAGGACTTCCGGCCGCCGGGGCCGTCCGGTCCGGGGCGGTCTGGCCCGGGAGGGCCACCGGGCCGCCCGGAGCCGGCCGCGGGCCGGTGCGGACCAGCAGGAAGACCGCCAGGGCCCCGGCCAGTCCCATCGCGCCCGAGACCAGGAACGTCTCGCGCAGCCCGCTCGCGAAGGCCGAGTCGACCAGCGCGGTCAGCGTCTCGCGCGCCGCTCCCGTCGGCGCCTCCGCGAGCAGCCGCCCGGCGCCGCCGGAGGCCAGCGGCTCCGACAGCTCCCCGCCGCCCGCACCCAGGCCGCCGCGCAGCCCGGCGTGGAAGACCGCGCCGAGGACGGCGATCCCCAGGGCCGTACCCAGCTGCCGCACCGTGTTCAGGGCTCCCCCGGCCATGCCCGCCCGGGCCGGGGCCACGGCCCCCATCGCGGTCGCGGCCAGCGCCGGGGTCGCGGCGCCCACTCCCACGCCGGTCACCAGCAGCCCCGGGGCCATGGCGGACCAGCCGTCACCCGCGTCCAGCGTCCAGGCCAGGATCAGCGCGCCCACGCCGATCAGCAGCAGCCCGCCGCCGATGGTCAGCCGCGCCGGCATGGCGTGCAGCAGCCGTCCGGCCACCGCCGAGACCACGAGCGCGGCCGCGGCCATCGGCATCAGGGCCAGTCCCGCGCCGACCGGGCTCATCCCCCGGACGGACTGCAGCCAGAGGGAGACGTACATGAGGTAGGAGAACGCGGCGCCCGACAGCAGCAGACCGGCCGCCATGACCGCGACGAAGGTGCGGCTGCGGAAGAGCGCGAGGTCCAGCATCGGTCGGGAGCTGCGCAGTTCGACGAGGACGAAGGCGGCGAAGGCGGCGGCGGCGAGGCCGAGCAGGCCGAGCGTGGTGGGCGAGCCCCACCCGTTCTCACCGACGCGGATCACGGCGTAGGTGAGGGCTCCCGCGGCCGTGGTGAAGGTGGCCATGCCCGGCAGGTCGAGGCCCTTGGCGTGCGGATCGCGGGACTCGGTGACGGCCTTGAGGGTCACGTACACGGCGAGCGCGCAGACGGGCAGGTTGATGAAGAAGATCCAGCGCCAGCCGAAGTGCTCGGTGAGCAGCCCGCCGATGACCGGACCGGCCGCGGCGGCGGCACCGTTGACCGAGCCCCAGACGCCGAAGGCGACCCCGCGGTCGCGGCCCTGGTAGGCCCCGCTGAGCAGGGCCATGGTGGTGGCGAACATGGCGGCTCCGCCGATGCCCTGGACCGCGCGGAAGGCGATCAGCTCACCCGGGCCGGCGGCCAGCCCGCAGGCGAGCGAGGCGGCGGCGAACAGCACGAGCCCCGCGAGGTAGACGCGGCGGCGGCCGATCCGGTCGGCGAGCGAACCCGCGCCGAGCAGCAGGGCCGCCAGCGCCAGCGCGTAGACGTCCATGACCCACTGGAGTCCGGCGAAGTCGCTGTGCATGTCGGCGGCCATGTCGGGCAGGGCCACGGTCACGATCGTGACGTCGACCAGGAGCATGAACGCTCCGAGGCAGACGGCCGTCAACGGCAGCCATTTACGCATGGGAGTTCTCCTCTGATGGCGCGGGGGCGGGGGGCGTCCGGGGCGGTCCCCGGTGACCCCAAGTTCTCAGCGGCGCGCACCCCACCCCCACCCAGAGCCCCGTACTTGCCGGATTTCCCTCGCCTAGACTCCAGTGATGACGGAAACCGTGATCAGCCCGGAGCTGGACGCACTCGACCGCTGCCTGGTCCAGGCCCTCACGATCGACGGCCGGGCCGCCTTCAGCCGGCTCGCCGAGGTCCTGGAGGTGTCCGACCAGACCGTCGTGCGCCGCTACCGGCGCTTGCGGACCGCCGGCCTGATCCGCGTCGTCGGGCTGCCGACGGGCAGCCGCGTCGGGCTGTTCGAGTCCTGGCTCCGGGTGCAGTGCGCCCCGGACGCGGCGCTCCCGGTGGCCGAGGCGCTCGCCCGCCGCCCGGACATCGCGTGGGTGACCCTGAATTCGGGGGGCACGGAGATCCACTGCATGACCCGCTCCCGTACCCGCAAGGACCGGGACACCCTGCTGCTGGACAAACTGCCGCGCACCCGCCGGGTGACCGGCATCAGCGCCCACACCATCCTGCGGAAGTTCTTCGGCGGACGGGACGCCTGGGCGGGGCTGGACGTACTGCGGCCCGACCAGATCGCGGCCCTGGAGCGGCCGCCGGCCGGACCCGTCCCGGAGCGGTACGCCATGGACGAGTCGGAGCTGGCGCTGCTCGCCGCACTGGGCCCGGACGGACGCACCGGGTACCCGGAGCTGGCGCGCGCCACCGGCCTGTCGGAGTCCACCGCCCGCCGGAGGCTGGAGCGGCTGCGGGACCTCGACGCGGTCTTCTTCGACGTGGAGTTCGTCCCCGCGCTCTTCGGCTACGAGGCGGAGGCGACCTTGGTCCTGACCGTCCCGCCGGCCCGGCTCGCGCAGGTGGGTGCCGCACTGGCGAGCCACCGCGAGGTGGCCTTCGCGGCGGCCGTGACCGGGGCGGCCTCCTTGATGGCCGTGGTGGTGTGCCGGGACACCGAGGCCCTCTACACGTACCTGACCGAGCGGATCGGCGCCGTGGACGGCGTGGGCCAGGTGGAGCTGATCCCGACCCTGCGCAGCGTCAAGCGGGCCGGGATGCTCGTGGAGGACGGGCGGCTGGTGGATCCGCCGCCCGTCCCCCGGTGAGGGTCACCGCAGCAGTACGCCGCCTCCCGCGTCCGTGTCCACCGGGGCGGCGACCAGGCCCAGTTCGGCCGGATTCGCCAGCAGCCGGTGCGCCGGCAGGATGCGGACCGTGTACCCGTAGGGCCCCGTACGGTCGAGGGCGAGCGGGCCCTCGTACACCCAGCGGCCGTCCAGGTCGGGCCCGGCGGCCGGCTTCAGCGGGAAGCTCCGCCCGTCCCGGATCACGTCCTGCGGATCCACCCGCCCGGCGAAGGCCTGCACCTCCACGTCCTCGGGCCCGAGCGCGTCCAGCGCCACCTGCACGCGCAGGGTGAGGGTGGCCCCGAGCTCGGCGGTGCCGCCCACCGGGGCCGCGGCGAGGGCTTCGACGTGCTCGACGCCGACCCGCGGCCAGGCCGCCCGGACCCGGCCCTTCCACCAGGCGAGGTCGCGTGCCGCGTCGGGGGTGAGGGCGCGGTGGGCCAGCGCCGCGGGGGCGTAGAGCCGTTCCACGTACTCCCGCACCATCCGCCCGGCCAGCACCTTCGGCCCCAGCGAGACGAGCGTGCGCCGGACCATCTCGATCCACCGCACCGGGAGCCCGGTACGTCCGACCCGGTCGTAGAACCGGGGCGCCACCCGGCCCTCGATCAGCTCGTAGAGCGCGTTCGCCTCCAGGTGGTCCCGCCGGTCCTCGTCCGCGCCGACCCCGTCGGCGGTCGGGATGGCCCAGCCGAAGTCGGGCTCGAACCACTCGTCCCACCAGCCGTCCAGCACGGACAGGTTGAGGCAGCCGTTCAGCGCGGCCTTCATCCCGCTGGTCCCGCACGCCTCCAGCGGTCGCAGCGGGTTGTTCAGCCAGACGTCGCAGCCCGGGTAGAGCTTCTGCGCCATGGCCATGCCGTAGTCGGGCAGGAAGACGATCCGGTGGCGCACCCGCGGGTCGTCCGCGAACCGCACCAGCTCCTGCACGAGCCGCTTCCCGCCGTCGTCGGCCGGATGCGCCTTGCCCGCGACCACGATCTGCACGGGCCGCTCGGGGTCCAGCAGCAGCCTGCGCAGCCGTTCGGGGTCGCGGAGCATCAGGGTCAGGCGCTTGTACGAGGGCACGCGCCGGGCGAAGCCGATGGTGAGCACGTCCGGGTCGAGCACGGAGTCCACCCAGCCCAGTTCGGCGTCGGCGGCCCCGCGCTGGCGCCACGAGGCCCGCAGCCGGTCCCGCACCTCCTGCACCAGCTGCTCGCGGAGCACCCGGCGCAGGTCCCACACGTCCTGGTCGGGGATGTCGGCGACCGCGTCCCAGCGGGTGGAGCCGCCGACCGACAGGGCGTCCTCGGTGCGGCCGGCGCCGATCTGGCGGGCGCCGAGCCGGACGACCTCCGGGGCCACCCAGGTCGGGGCGTGCACCCCGTTGGTCACCGAGGTGATGGGCACGTCGGACGGGTCGAAGCCCGGCCACAGCCCGGCGAACATCTCCCGGCTGACCGCCCCGTGCAGGGTGGAGACCCCGTTGGCTCGCTGGGCCAGGCGCAGCCCCATGACGGCCATGTTGAACACCCCGGGGTCGCCCCCCGGGTAGGACTCGGCGCCCAGCTCCAGGATCCGGTCGGTGGGGACGGCGGCCAGCTCCCCGCCGTCCCCGAAGTGCCGGGCGACCAGGGCCCGGTCGAAGCGGTCGATACCGGCGGGGACGGGGGTGTGCGTGGTGAACACGGTTCCGGCGCGGACCGCCTCGAGGGCGGCGTCGAAGCCGAGTCCCTGCTCCCTCTCCAGTTCCCTCATGCGTTCGAGTCCGAGGAATCCGGCGTGCCCCTCGTTGGTGTGGAAGACCTCGGGGCCGGGGTGGCCGGTGAGCCCGCAGTAGAGGCGGACGGCACGGACGCCGCCGATGCCCAGCAGCATCTCCTGGAGCAGCCGGTGGTCGCTGCCGCCGCCGTAGAGCCGGTCGGTCACCTCGCGGGCCGCGGCGTCGTTGTCCTCGACGTCGGAGTCCAGGAGCAGCAGGGGCACGCGGCCGACGCGGGCCTGCCAGATGTGTGCGTACAGGGACCGGGCGCCGGGGAGGGTGAGCGAGATCCGGGCCGGGGAGCCGTCGTCCTGGCGGAGCAGGGTGAGCGGGAGTTCGTTGGGATCGAGTACGGGATAGTGCTCCTGCTGCCAGCCGTCGCGGGAGAGCGACTGGCGGAAGTACCCGTGCCGGTAGAGCAGTCCCACGCCGATGAGCGGGACGCCGAGGTCGCTGGCGGCCTTCAGATGGTCCCCGGCAAGGATGCCGAGGCCGCCGGAGTACTGCGGCAGGGCGGCGGTGATGCCGAATTCGGGGGAGAAATAGGCGATGGCGGCGGGCAGTTCCGTGCCGTTCTCCTGGCTCTGGTACCACCTCCCGCCGTTCACGTAGTCATCGAGGTCGGCTGCGGCGACGGCGAGCCGCCGCAGGAAGCGGCGGTCGCCGGCCAGCTCCGCGAGCCGGGCGGCGGAAACGGCGCCGAGCAGCCGGACGGGATCGCCCCCGGCGGCCTGCCAGCCCTCGGGGTCGACGGATTGGAAGAGTTCGCGGGTCTCCGTATGCCACGACCAGCGCAGGTTGCGCGCGAGGTCGCTGAGCGGCAGCAGGGTCTCCGGAAGGACGGGGCGCACGGTGAATCGACGGATAGCCTTCACGTGTTCCACCTTCGCAGGGGATTACGGATCGGAGCGGCCGCACCACGCTGTGCATCCGCGCATCACCCCCGGAAGGCTAGCGCCGCCCCGCCGCCTCGGCCATGCCGCCTCGGGCATACCGGCTCGGCCTCGCCGCCTCGGGCCGCGCCGGGCCTCGCCGCGCCGGGGGGCCGATCCGGAGCACGTCCGCCCCGTCCGCCCCACAGGTACACGACTCGGCGGGACCGCCGTCCCACTCCGTGAGATCGCGGGCAATCCGTACCGGCCGCCCCCCGGACCCCGGACCGTGCGGGACCGGCCAACTCGGGGGCCGTCCACGCAGCGGTGCGCCCGTGCTCCGGCATCCACGATTCACCCCCTTTTCGTCCTGTTCGCCCCTGCCGCCCGGCGAACCTGAAGCAACCCGTGGGACTGATGAGAAGCACGTTGTCCGTCACTACATCAGGTAGTCCTGGCCGACTTGACGGAGCCCGGGCGGATGTCGATCCGGGGCTTGGTTCCGGGCGTGCCACTACGTACGAGTAGTTAACCGAGCGCGCGGATTGGGCGGGGAGAGAGTGGGAAGGGCTCACCGGGTACACGTCGTACACGCACGGCGCACCCGCCCCCAACCTCTCCCCGCCACCCGAGTGAACGCGGACAGGAGCGGCCATGCCCGCAGCCCAGCCGTCCACCGAGCGGCTAGAAACAGAGCGAACAGAGCGTGCACTACCAGCCGCGATACCGGCTGGCCTGTTGTCACCGAGCCCTGCGAACTGCCCCCAGGTGAGCCCATCATGATCGGTCGCATTCCCGTGCTGGACGTCCGCCCCGCCGTCGACTGCGGCGCCAGACCCGCCAAGGCGGTCGTGGACGAAGTCTTCGAGATCTCCGCCACCGTGTTCCGCGAGGGACACGACGCCGTATCCGCGCACGTCGTGCTGCGCGACCCGAGCGGGCGGCTGCGGCCCCCCGTGCCCCTGCGCGAGCTCGCCCCCGGCACCGACCGGTGGGGGGCCCGGGTGTCCGCCGAGGTCGAGGGGAGGTGGACGTACACCGTCGAGGCGTGGAGCGACCCGGTGGCCACCTGGCGGGCCCACGCGGCGATCAAGATCCCCGCCTGCATCGACACCGGCCTCACCCTCCTCGAAGGCGCCGAGGTCTACGCGCGCGCCGGCGCCCGGATCCCCAAGCGGGACGGCCGCGAGGCCGTGCTGGCCGCCGCCGAGGCGATGCGCGACGAGGACCGGCCGGCCGCCGAGCGGTACGCGGCCGCCCTCGACCCGGCCGTGGACGCGGCGCTCGCCAAGCGCCCGTACCGCGAGCTGGTCACCGCCGCCAAGCCGCTGCCCCTGCTCGTCGAACGCAAGCGCGCCCTCTTCGGATCCTGGTACGAGATGTTCCCCCGGTCCGAGGGAGCCGTCGCCGTGCCCGGCGGGGCTCCGGTCAGCGGGACCTTCCGCACCGCCGCCGAGCGGCTGCCCGCGATCGCCGCCATGGGCTTCGACGTGGTCTACCTGCCACCCATCCACCCCATCGGGAGCACCTACCGCAAGGGGCCGAACAACACGCTGTCCGCCGGTAGTTGGGACCCGGGCGTGCCCTGGGCCATCGGCTCCACCGAGGGCGGGCACGACGCCGTGCACCCCGAGCTCGGCACCATCGAGGACTTCGACGCCTTCGTCGCGCGCGCCCGCGAGCTGGGCATGGAGATCGCCCTGGACTTCGCCCTCCAGTGCTCCCCCGACCACCCCTGGGTGGAGAAGAACCCGCAGTGGTTCCGCCACCGCGCCGACGGGACGATCGCCTACGCCGAGAACCCGCCGAAGAAGTACCAGGACATCTACCCCATCCACTTCGACACCGACATGGCCGGCATCGTCCAGGAGACCTGCCGGATCCTGCGGCACTGGATGGACCACGGCGTCCGCATCTTCCGGGTGGACAACCCGCACACCAAACCCGTCGTCTTCTGGCAGAAGGTGATCACGGACATCAACAAGTCCGACCCCGACGTGATCTTCCTGGCGGAGGCCTTCACCCGTCCCGCGATGATGCGCGCCCTGGCTTCCGTCGGCTTCCAGCAGTCGTACACGTACTTCACCTGGCGCAACACCAAGGCCGAGATCACCGAGTACCTGACCGAACTGTCCGACACCCCGTCGGCCTCCGTCATGCGGCCGAACTTCTTCGTCAACACCCCCGACATCCTCCCCGAGTACCTCCAGCTGGGCGGCCGCCCCGCCTTCGAGGTGCGCGCGGTGCTCGCCGCCACCCTGTCCCCGGCCTGGGGCGTCTACGCCGGCTACGAGCTCTGCGAGAACACCCCGGTGCGGCAGGGCAGCGAGGAGTACCTGAACTCCGAGAAGTACGAGCTGCGGCCGCGCGACTGGGCCGCCGCCGAGCGCGAGGGCCGCACCATCGCCCCGCTGATCACCGCCCTGAACCGGATGCGCCGCCGCAACCCGGCCCTCCAGCAATTGCGCGACATCCACTTCCACTCGACCGACAACGAACAGGTGATCGCCTATTCGAAGCACGCCGGAGCCAATTCCGTACTGGTGGTCGTCAACCTCGATCCGCACCACACCCAGGAGGCGACGGTCTCGTTGGACATGCCGGTACTCGGCCTCGACTGGCACGGGTCCCTCGCGGTGCGCGACGAGCTCACCGGCGAGACCTATCACTGGGGCAGGGCCAACTACGTGCGCCTAGAGCCGGGCCGCACGCCCGCGCACGTACTGGCGGCTCTGCGACCGTCCCCGCCCACCGGAGGGTCACCCACCACATGATGATCAACGATCCCGTCCACGACACCTTCGAGGACACCCCCGCCAAGGACCGCGATCCCGACTGGTTCAAGCGGGCCGTCTTCTACGAGGTGCTCGTCCGCTCCTTCCACGACAGCAACGGCGACGGCGTGGGGGACCTCAAGGGGCTCACCGCCAAGCTGGACTACCTCCAGTGGCTCGGCGTCGACTGCCTCTGGCTGCCTCCGTTCTTCGCCTCACCCCTCCGCGACGGGGGCTACGACGTCTCCGACTACACCTCGGTGCTCCCCGAGTTCGGCGACCTCGCCGACTTCGTGGAGTTCGTGGACGCCGCGCACCAGCGCGGCATGCGGGTGATCATCGACTTCGTCATGAACCACACGAGCGACCAGCACGAGTGGTTCCAGCAGTCCCGCAAGGACCCCGACGGTCCGTACGGCGACTACTACATGTGGGCCGACAACGACAAGCAGTACCAGGACGCCCGCATCATCTTCGTCGACACCGAGACCTCGAACTGGACGTACGACCCGCTGCGCAAGCAGTACTACTGGCACCGCTTCTTCTCGCACCAGCCGGACCTGAACTTCGAGAACCCGGCCGTGCAGGAGGAGATCGTCTCCGCCCTCCGCTTCTGGCTGGACCTCGGCATCGACGGGTTCCGGCTCGACGCCGTCCCGTACCTGTACGCCGAGGAGGGCACCAACTGCGAGAACCTGCCGCGCACCCACGCGCTGCTCAAGCGGGTGCGCGCCGAGATCGACGCGCACTACCCCGACACCGTGCTGCTCGCCGAGGCCAACCAGTGGCCCGAGGACGTCGTCGACTACTTCGGGGACTACGCGAAGGGCGGGGACGAGTGCCACATGGCGTTCCACTTCCCCGTCATGCCGCGCATCTTCATGGCCGTCCGAAGAGAGTCCCGCTACCCCGTCTCCGAAATCCTGGCCAAGACCCCGGCGATCCCGGAGCGCTGCCAGTGGGGCATCTTCCTGCGCAACCACGACGAGCTCACCCTCGAAATGGTCACGGACGAAGAGCGCGACTACATGTACGCCGAGTACGCCAAGGACCCGCGGATGCGGGCCAACATCGGCATCCGGCGCCGGCTCGCGCCGCTCCTGGACAACGACCGCAACCAGATGGAGCTGTTCACCGCCCTGCTGCTGTCGCTGCCGGGCTCGCCGGTGCTCTACTACGGCGACGAGATCGGCATGGGCGACAACATCTGGCTGGGTGACCGCGACGGTGTGCGCACCCCCATGCAGTGGACCCCGGACCGCAATGCCGGTTTCTCCTCCTGCGATCCGGGCAGGCTGAACCTGCCGGTCATCATGGACCCGGTCCACGGGTACCAGGTCACCAATGTCGAGGCCGCGATGGCATCGCCCTCCTCACTGCTGCACTGGACCCGCCGGCTGATCGAGATCCGCAAGGCGAACCCGGCCTTCGGACTCGGCTCGTACACCGAACTGCCCTCGTCCAACCCGGCGGTGCTCGCGTTCCTGCGCGAGTTCGGGGACGACCTGGTGCTGTGCGTGCACAACTTCTCGCGCTTCGCGCAGCCCACCGAGCTGGATCTGCGGTCGTTCAACGGACGGGTCCCGGTGGAGCTCACGGGTGATGTGCGCTTCCCGCCGATCGGCGAGTGGCCGTACCTGCTGACCCTGGCGGGACACGGCTTCTACTGGTTCCGCCTGCGCACCGAGCAGCGCACCGAGCAGCGCGCCGAGCAGTAGCCGGGTACGGGGCGGGCCGCGCGAATGGGTCAATCGCCCGCCCCTGTACGGATCATCCTGACCCGACACTCGCACACGCCGGAGAAGCAACTGCCGCACATCCGGGACACTCTGCGCATTCTGTGACGGCCCGGGGAAAGGACGCGACGCCATGTCGGAGGCTGCATCCGCCCGGAGCCGGCTGACGGCCGACCGGGCCGCCGGGATCGCCGGGACCGCCGGGATCGGCCCACTGGAACCGATGCTGAGGGCCTGGCTGCCCGCACAGCGCTGGTTCGCGGGCAAGGGCCGCACCATCGGCACGCTCAGGGCCGTCTCGGCCGCCGAACTACTGCCCCCGGGGTCCACGCCCGGACTCCTGCACCTGCTCCTCGACGTCGACGGGGACTGCTACCAACTCCTCCTGGGCATCCGCCCCTCCCTGCCGCCCGCGCTCGCGCACACGCTGGTCGGGCACGCCGAGGACGGCCCCTACGCGGGCCGGGCGGTGTACGAGGCGCTGGGCGACCCCCGGCTCGCCGCGATGCTGCTGGAACGATTGCGCTCCCCCGGCAGCCTCGGCCCCCTCCGCTTCGACCGGGACCCGGACGCGCCCGTCCCGACCGGCCTCGTCCCCCGGCCGCTGTCCGGCGAGCAGACCAACTCCTCGCTGATCTACGGGGATTCGTACATCCTGAAGGTGTTCCGCCGGGTCGGCCCCGGGGTCAATCCGGACCTGGAGCTGCCCCGGGCCCTGGCCGCCGTCGGCTGCACCCGTGTCCCGGCGCCCGTCGCCTGGTACGAGGCCGAGCTGCCCGGGAGCGAGTCGCTGACCCTGGGCGTGCTCCAGCCGTACCTGCGCGGTTCCGACGACGGCTGGCAGCTCGCCCTGCGCCGGCTGGACGCCGGGGAGGACTTCACGTCCGAGGCGTACGCGCTGGGCCGGGCCACCGCCGAGGTGCACAGCGCCCTCGCCGCCGCGCTGCCCACCGTCGCGCTCGGCCCGGAACAGACCGCCCGGCTCGCCGCCGGGATGACGGCCCGGCTGGCCGCCACGGCCCGGGAGGTGCCCGCGCTGCGGCCCTACGAGGCGGGGCTGCGGGGGGCGTTCGACGCACTGGCCGCCTCCAGGGGAGCCGGGGTGCCCGCCCAGCGGATCCACGGGGACCTCCATCTGGGCCAGACCCTGCGCACCCTCGACGGCTCCTGGTCGTTGATCGACTTCGAGGGAGAGCCGGCCCGGCCGCTGGCCGACCGGCGCCGCCCCGAACCGGCCGTGCGCGACATCGCCGGGATACTGCGCTCCTTCGACTACGCCGCGCGCTCGCACCGGCCGTTCGCCCCCGCCTGGGCGGACGACTGCCGGAGCGCCTTCTGCGAGGGCTACGCCCGCACCACGGGCCGCGACCCCCGCGAGGACCCGGTACTGCTGCGCGCGTACGAGACCGACAAGGCCGTGTACGAGGCCCGTTACGAATCCCGGCACCGCCCCGACTGGCTGCACGTCCCGATGGCCGCGATCCGGCGGCTCTCCGAGCCGCAGCGCCCCGCCCACCGGGTACCACCGACCCCGCCCGTCCCCGGCACCGTCTCCGCGCATCCCCAACCCCATCAGAAGCCCCCGAGGAGGCCGCTCGCGTGAGCGCCGCACGACAGCCGTCACCGACCGTCCACGACGAAGCCGCACCCGTCCCGGCGTCCGCCAAGAAGCCGCGCGCACCACGGGCCCGCCGCGCCGCCCCGCCCCGCGGGGTCCGGCCGGCGCCCGCACTCGGCGGGGAGGAACGGGCCCGGCTGCTGGAGGGCCGCCACCACGACCCCCACGCGGTACTGGGCGCCCATGCCCAGCGGGGCGGGGTCGCCTTCCGTGTGCTGCGCCCGTACGCCAAGACGGTCACCGTCCTCGCCAAGGGGCTGCGGACCGAGCTCTTCGACGAGGGCGACGGGCTGTTCTCCGGGCTGCTGCCGCTGGCCGGGGTGCCGGACTACCGGCTACTGGTGGCGTATGACAGCGACGAGATCGAGATCCACGACCCGTACCGGTTCCTGCCCTCGCTCGGCGAGCTGGACCTGCACCTGATCGGCGAGGGCCGCCACGAGCAGTTGTGGAAGGCGCTCGGCGCCGAGCCCGTCGAGCACCAGGGGGTGGCCGGCACCCGGTTCACGGTGTGGGCGCCCAACGCCCAGGGGGTCCGGGTCGCCGGTGACTTCTCGTACTGGGACTCGCTCGCCTACCCGATGCGCTCGCTCGGGTCGAGCGGCGTGTGGGAGCTGTTCCTGCCCGGCGTGGGCGCCGGGGCGCTGTACAAGTTCGACATCGCGCGCCCCGACGGCAGCCACACGCTGCGCGCCGACCCGATGGCCCGCTCGGCGGAGGTCCCTCCGGCGAACGCCTCACGGGTGACGGCGAGCGAGCACGAGTGGCGGGACGCGCAGTGGATGGCGAACCGCGGCGCCCGCGCACCGCACCAGGCCCCCTTCTCGGTGTACGAGGTGCACCTGGCGTCCTGGCGGCCCGGGCTCTCCTACCGGCAGCTCGCCGAGCAGCTCCCCGCGTACGTGAAGGAACTCGGCTTCACGCACGTGGAGCTGATGCCGGTCGCCGAGCACCCCTTCGGCGGCTCCTGGGGCTACCAGGTCACCGGCTTCTACGCGCCCACCTCGCGGATGGGCACCCCGGACGACTTCCGCTTCCTGGTGGACGCGCTGCACCAGGCCGGCATCGGGGTGATCGTCGACTGGGTGCCCGCGCACTTCCCGCGCGACGACTGGGCGCTCGCGGAGTTCGACGGGCGGCCGCTGTACGAGCACCAGGACCCGCAGCGGGCCGCGCACCCGGACTGGGGGACGCTGGAGTTCGACTACGGCCGCAAGGAGGTCCGCAACTTCCTCGTGGCCAACGCCGTGTACTGGTGCGAGGAGTTCCACGTCGACGGGCTGCGCGTGGACGCGGTGGCCTCGATGCTCTACCTCGACTACTCGCGCCGCGAGGGCGAGTGGACGCCGAACGAGCACGGCGGGCGGGAGAACCTGGACGCGGTGGCGTTCCTCCAGGAGATGAACGCCACCGTGTACCGGCGCTGCCCGGGCGTGGTGACGATCGCGGAGGAGTCCACCGCGTGGGCGGGGGTGACCCTGCCGACGGACGCCGGCGGGCTGGGCTTCGGCCTGAAGTGGAACATGGGCTGGATGCACGACACGTTGCGCTACATGTCGAAGGAGTCGGTGCACCGCAAGTACCACCACAACGACATGACCTTCGGGATGGTCTACGCCTTCAGCGAGAACTTCGTACTGCCGATCTCGCACGACGAGGTGGTGCACGGCAAGGGTTCGCTGGTGTCGAAGATCCCGGGCGGGGACTGGTGGCAGCAGCGGGCCGCGCACCGGGCGTACCTGGGCTTCATGTGGGCCCACCCGGGCAAGCAGTTGCTGTTCATGGGGCAGGAGTTCGCCCAGGGGTCGGAGTGGTCGGAGAGGTACGGGCCTGACTGGTGGCTGCTGGACGACTCCTACGCGGCGGCCGGCGACCACCGGGGCGTGCGCACCCTCGTGCGCGACCTGAACCGCGGCTACGCGGCGGCGCCCGCCCTGTGGGAGCGGGACTCCGTGCCGGAGGGCTTCGCCTGGGTGGAGGCGGACGCCGCGGAGGACAACGTCTTCGCCTTCCTGCGGTACGCGCAGGACGGCTCGCAGCTGCTGTGCGTGTCGAACTTCTCGCCGGTGGTCCGGCACGGGTACCGGATCGGCGTCCCGGAGGACGTCGCGCTGTGGCACGAGGTCCTCAACACGGACCACGAGCAGTACGGCGGCAGCGGCGTGCGCCTCCTGCAGCCGCTGCGGCCCGAGCCGGTGCCCGCGCAGGGCCGGCCGGCGAGCCTGCGGATGACGCTCCCGCCGCTGGCGACGGTCTGGTTCAGGCCGTAGCGAGCTGCTCCTCCAGTTCCTGCAGCAGGCGGCGCTTGGGCCGGGCGCCGACGATCTGCTGGACGGGCTCGCCGTCGCGGAAGACGAGCAGGGTCGGCATGGACAGCACCCCGTACCGCGTGACGGCGACGGGGTTGCGGTCCGCGTCGATCTGCACGACCTTCAGGCGGTCGGCCTCCTCGGCGGCGATCGCGGACAGCACGGGGGCGAGCTGGCGGCAGGGGCCGCACCAGTCCGCCGTGAACTCGACGAGGACGGGCCTGCCCCGCTCGCCGAGCACCTCCGTCCCGAAGTCCGCGTCGGTCACTTCCGCGACACCCTTTGCGTGGATCATCTCGTGTTCCCTCTCGTGCCGGTCGTGTGGGCGGGCCGTTCAGCCCGTCATCTCGCAGCGCGGGGAGGCCGCCTCCCCAGCGGCCTCCTCGGCGTCGGCCAGCCGCCGCGCGACCTGGTCCCGTACGTCGGCGAGCTGGCCGATCAGGCCGTCCAGCTCGGCGAGCTTGCGCCGGTACACGGCGAGCGAGGCCGGGCAGGAGTCCCCGTCCGGGTGGCCCGCCCGCAGGCAGTCCACGAAGGGCCGGGTCTCCTCCAGCTCGAAGCCGAAGTCCTGGAGCGTGCGGATCTGGCGCAGCAGCCGCAGGTCGTCCTCGTCGTACGTCCGGTAGCCGTTGTCCGCCCGCCGCGCGGGCAGCAGCCCGCGCGATTCGTAGTACCGAAGCGCCCGGGTGCTGGTCCCGGCCCGCTCCGCGAGTTCGCCGATGCGCATGGAGCGACCGTATTCCTTGACGCCGACGTCAAGGCAAGAGGAGGGCTCGGGGCGGCGGCCGGGGGCGGGGTGGACGTGCGGTTCAGGTTTGTGCAGGGGCTGTGAGGGGTCTTGCGCCGGCGGGCGCTGGCTGGAAACGTACGGGGGGCAGCCGATCGTCACTCGCACCGGTTACCGGACAGTCGCACAGGAAACCGATAAAAGCCCCCTCACTCCATAGGACTTTCCTACGAGTTATGGGCTTGTTTGATTGGTCTGTAGTCGCCACAGCCCGGCCACTCCTACGGTGTGCCGTGTGCACTCCAGCCCACCTTTCAATGCCCCCGCCGCGCGTCGCCTGCGCGCGGCCCTGGGCATGGCTCCCGGTCATGTCGCCTATGGCCTGCGCGCCCAGTACGGACTGATCGTCGCGCCCGAGACCGTGACGGCCTGGGAGCGCGGCGAGATATCGCCCACCTCGGCCGAGCTCACCGCCCTCGCCGGCGTCCTGTGGTGTTCCCCCGGGGAGCTGCTGGCCGAGCCGGTCACCCTGCGGGAGCACCGGATCGCCAGGGGGCTGGCCGCCGAGGAGCTGGCCCGGCGGATCGGGCTGGAGGCGAACTCGTACCAGAAGATGGAGGACACCGGGCGCTGGAAGGGCAACGAGCGCCAGTCCGTCTCCCTCGCGACGGTGCTCGGTCTGACGCTGGCCCAGTTCGTGAGGGCCACCGGCAAGCAGGAGGAGCTGGCGGAGCTGCTGCGCAGTGCGGTGACCACGCGCTGGCAGGCGTACGTGAAGCCGCTGGGCAAGTTGCTGCCGATCCCCAAGGCCAACCTGGAGCGGGTGCTGGAGCACCTGCACGGGGACTACCAGTCGCGGATGGTGGCGACGCTCAGCTGGGGCGGCGGCCAGGGCGAGGCGGGCAGCGGGGACGCGGGCCGGGAGTTCCTCGCCGAGATCGTGGACCGTTTCTGGCACCTCGCGGGCGGCGGTCAGTAGTCCGGGCCCCGGGCGGGGACGAGGCCCCTCGGGCGTGTGGTGAGGGTCCCGCCCGGCCCGCGACGCCTGGCGCCGCGACACGCCTGGTAGCACTAGGTCAGCGGCGCGTGGACCACGACGGCCGCGCTGCCGGCGGCGGCCAGGTCCTCCCTGAGCCGGTCCGCGGTCTTCCGGTCCCCCACCAGGACGGTCGGCGCGGCGGGGCAGGAGGCGATCGCGGTCTTCAGCCTGCCCAGCGAGGTCCGGTATTCGTTCTCCTCCACCGCCGCGGGTCCGCCGAGCTTGACGTGGAAGACCTCGTACAGCCCGACCATGTTGCCGGCCTGGTGGGTGAGGATCTGGGCGAGGAAGGTCGACTTCAGGTTGTAGTAGGAGTCGTTGCTGTACAGGGCGATCACCGGGGAGGTGACGCCCGGCAGGTCGCGCTCGGTCAGCACGGCGGCCGCCGGTCCCATGTCGCCCTTGGCCTCTCCCCTGGCCCACTTGAGCATGGGGCTGCCGTACCAGGCCGAAGGATGGCTCCAGCCGGAGGGCACGCCCCACTGGACGTTGCCGAACAGGGCCAGCGCGGCGGCCGCGGCGAGGCAGGAGCGCAGCAGCAGGTCCGCCCGGCGGCGCAGCGCGGGGCCCGTCGCCCGGCCGTCGGGCGGCAGCATCAGCCCGATCAGGCCGAGCGAGAGCAGGGCGATCACCAGTCCGGCGGCGGCCAGCTTCTCGAAGTAGTACGAGTAGTAGCCGATGGTGTGCTTCTGCCAGGCGCCGAAGACACCGATCACCGCGGCCGCGCCGAGGACGACGGCCAGGACCATCCGGCCGGTTCCCGTGCGGCGGTTCACCGGGAGGGTGGCCGCGACCAGGGCGAGCAGTCCGAGCCCGATGAACACGGGGCGGTCGGGGATGACCATCGGGCCGGCGAGGTTCGAGGTCTTGGCGACGTCCAGCTTCGTGAGGACGGAGAAGACGCTGGGCAGTCCCGCCACCAGGGTGGCGGCGGCCAGTGCACCGAGGACCGGGATCCACCGCCCGGTGAACCGCCGCCGGTGGACGAACAGCACCGCGGCGAGGGCGAGGCCGACGAGGACGCCGTACAGGTTGTAGACGTACGTGACGGCGATCAGCCCGGCCGCCGCGACGAGCACGAACTCGGCCCGGCCCGTCGCGGGCCGCACCAGTACGGCCAGGGCGACGGCCAGGAAGAGCAGGCCGATGGTCTCGGAGTCGAAGCCGCGTTCGATCAGCTCGGCCATCGATCCGGACACGATCACCGCGGCCGCGGTGGCGCAGACCGCGGCCGCGCGCCAGCCGCGCAGGCGGGGGCCGCCGATCCAGCGGGCGGCCCAGACCAGCGCGCCGCAGAACAGCGCGTAGGCGGCCAGGACATAGAGGAAATAACGGTTCGTCATGGCGAGGGCGGAGCCGGCCCCGGCCGAGGACGTCACCAGGGCGTCGACCCAGGCCAGCAGGAAGTGGGAGCCCTGCGGGTAGACCGCCTCGGACGGCGTCATCATGTACGTCCGCGCAGCGTCCTGGTGGAGGAAGGCGTAGCCCCCGACCTGACGGATCCCGGCGAAGTACGAGAAGTGCCCCATCCGGTCCTCGGAGGTGACGAAATAGGCCAGCCGGTCGGCGGCCGGCTTTCCGGCCACGGGGTGGTGGACGTAGTGCCAGACCACGGCGACGGTGCCGGCGACCAGCGCGTCCGAACCGCGCAGCCGCAGCGGGAGACGGGGCCTGCGCCGGGCCAGCCAGCCGGAGACGGCGGCGACGGTCAGCAGCAGACCGGCGCCGGGTACGGGGGCGAGGCCCCACGGCCAGACGGAGAAGAGCAGGCCGGCCGCCATCACCGCGCCGCAGAGCAGGAAGGACGCGACCACGAGGCGGTCGAGCAGTCCGCCGCCCACCCGGATCAGGGAGGCGGTCGTCAGGACGAGTACGGGAAGGAGCAGTACGTCGAGGGCGAGCGCGTCGAGCAGCAGCGGCACCGCCCAGGAGGCGGCGAGGACGGCGGCGAGGACGGACCAGCTGCGCCGTGGGGCGGCGGGGCCGGGGGCCCCGGGGGTCGGTCTGATGCCGACCGGTTCGGCGGTCGGGGCAGCAGGGCTGGTCGCCACAGGAGTGTTCCCATCGAGCACGAGCGGACGGATGACGGGGCCCGGACGTGCGGGCCCGATCCGTCCACGCGGCTCGGCCACCGATCCCCCCGTCAAAATCTTAACCACCGGCCTGCGGGGTCCGGGGCACGGCGAGGCCCCGGAGCGCCGGGCTCCGGGGCCTCGCGGCTCGAAGGTCCTGGCCGCCGGGGTGCTCAGAACACCGACTCGGCCTCGTACATGCGGTTCACGGGGACGGTCTTGAGCTCGGTGACGGCCGAGGCCAGCGGGGCCATCACGATGTCCGTGCCGCGCAGGGCGGTCATGTTGCCGAAGTCGCCGCGGTGCACGGCCTCGACGGCGTGCCAGCCGAAGCGCGTCGCGAGCACGCGGTCGTACGCGGTGGGGGTGCCTCCGCGCTGGACGTGGCCGAGGATGACCGGGCGGGCCTCCTTGCCCAGGCGCCGCTCCAGCTCGACCGCGAGGCGGTTGCCGATGCCGGCGAAGCGCTCGTGGCCGTACTGGTCGATCGCACCCTTCTCGTACGGCATGGAACCCTCGGCCGGGTGCGCGCCCTCGGCGATGCAGACGACGGCGAACTTCTTGCCGCGGGCGAACCGTTCCTCCACCATCTTCACCAGGGCGTCCACCTCGAACGGGCGCTCCGGCAGGCAGATCCCGTGGGCGCCGCCGGCCATGCCGGACTCCAGGGCGATCCAGCCCGCGTGGCGGCCCATGACCTCGACGACCATGACGCGCTGGTGCGATTCGGCGGTGGTCTTCAGCCGGTCGATGGCCTCGGTGGCGACCATGACGGCGGTGTCGAAGCCGAAGGTCCGGTCGGTGGAGGAGATGTCGTTGTCGATGGTCTTCGGTACGCCGACGACCGGCATCCCGGCGTCCGACAGCATCCGGGCGGCGGTCAGGGTGCCCTCGCCGCCGATCGGGATGAGGGCGTCGATGCCGTACCGCGTCGCCAGTTCCTGCGCGTTCTCGGCGGCCTCGTGCAGACGTGCGCGCTCCATGCGGGCCGAACCGAGGATCGTGCCGCCGCGCGCCAGAATGCCACTGACCGCATTGATGTCGAGCGGGCGGAAGTGTCCGTCGAGGAGGCCCTTGAAACCGTCCTCGAAACCGATCACCTCGTCCCCGTGCCCGACCATGGCCCGGTGTACGACCGACCGGATGACAGCGTTGAGGCCCGGACAGTCGCCGCCCGCGGTGAGAACTCCGATACGCATCGTGCTGTGTCTCCTGCCGTACATATGAAGGGCGTAATGGTGAAGCCTGTCCGATTGTTCCACGGGCCCGGGGTGCGGCGCGTGTTCTGCTGCTCCGCCCTCCAGGCCTCTCGGCCCGTCCGGCCTGGCCTTTTCCCGGGGGGCGTCTTATCCAGCGGCAGAGGTATTGTCAAGAGGTCAAGCCAGACTAAACAGACATTCACAGCAAGGGATGGAGAGCAGGCGTGACGCGCAGCGTGTATGTGACCGGCATCGAGCGGGGGGACGGCCGACAGGTCGTGGAGCTGGGGATCATGGAGCTCCTGACCCGGCAGACGGGCCGGGTCGGCGTCTACCGCCCGTTGCTCCACGACGGACCGGACCGGCTCTTCGATCTGCTCAAGGCCCGCTACCGGATCGACCAGGACGCGGCGACCGCCTACGGCATGGAGTACGACGAGGCCTCGGCGATCCTCGCCGAGAAGGGCACCGACGAGCTGGTCTCCCGGCTGGTCGACCGCTACCACCGGGTGGCCCGCGGCTACGAGGTCATGCTGGTCCTCGGAACCGACTACGCCGACACCAACCTCCCCGACGAACTCGCGCTCAACGCCCGCCTCGCCAACGAACTGGGCGCGGTCGTCGTTCCCGTCGTGGGCGGCACCAAGCACCCCGCGGAGGCCGTGCGCGCCGAGGTCCGCAACGCCTACCGCGCCTACGAGGGCCTGGGCTGCCACGTCGTGGCGATGGTGGTCAACCGGGTGGCCGCCGAGGACCGCGACCTCATAGCCGAGCGGCTGGCCGCCCGGCTCCCCGTGCCCTGTTACGTACTGCCGGACGACAAGTCGCTGTCCGCCCCGACGGTCGCCGAGATCACCCGCGCGCTCGGCGGCGAGGTGCTCCTGGGCGACGAGGCGGGGCTGGCCCGCGACGCGCTGGACTTCGTCTTCGGCGGTGCCATGCTGCCGAACTTCCTGAACGCCCTGACCCCCGGCTGCCTGGTCGTCACCCCCGGGGACCGCTCCGACCTGGTCATCGGCGCGCTGGCCGCGCACACCTCGGGCACCCCGCCGATCGCCGGTGTGCTGCTCACCCTGAACGAGCGCCCGGGCCCGGACATCCTGACGCTCGCCTCGAAGCTCGCTCCGGGCACGCCCGTGGTGTCCGTCGCCGGCAACAGCTTCCCGACCGCCGCCGAACTCTTCGCGCTGCAGAGCCGCTTGAACTCCGCGACCCCGCGCAAGCTGGAGACCGCGCTCGGCCTCTTCGAGCGGCACGTGGACACCGGCGAGCTGCGCGACCTGCTGTCGGTGGCCCGTTCGGAGCGCGTCACGCCGATGATGTTCGAGCACGAGCTGCTGGAGCGGGCCCGCTCCGAGCGCCGCCGCGTGGTACTGCCCGAGGGCACCGAGGAGCGCGTGCTGCGCGCCGCGGACGTGGTGCTGCGCCGGGGGGTCTGCGACCTGACGCTGCTGGGCGAGGAGTCGGCGATCCTGAAGAAGGCCGCCGACCTCGGTATCGACATCTCGGCCGCGCAGCTCATCGACCCGGCCACCTCCCCGCTGCGGGAACGGTTCGCCGACTACTACGCCAAGGCCCGCGCCCACAAGGGCATGACCGTCGAGCTGGCCAACGACGTCGTCACCGACGCCAATTACTTCGGCACCCTGATGGTCCAGGAGGGCCTGGCCGACGGCATGGTGTCCGGCGCGGTCCATTCCACCGCGGCGACCATCCGCCCCGCCTTCGAGATCATCAAGACGAAGCCGGAAGCGTCCATCGTCTCCTCGGTCTTCTTCATGTGCCTGGCCGACCGGGTCCTCGTCTACGGCGACTGCGCCGTCAATCCCGACCCCGACGCCGAGCAGCTCGCCGACATCGCCGTCCAGTCGGCCGCCACCGCCGCGGCCTTCGGTGTCGAGCCGCGCATCGCGATGCTCTCGTACTCGACCGGCACCTCGGGCAGCGGGGCGGACGTGGAGAAGGTCCGCAAGGCCACCGAGCTCGTCCGCGAGCTGCGCCCCGACCTGGCCGTCGAGGGCCCGATCCAGTACGACGCGGCCGTGGAGCCCTCGGTCGCCGCGACGAAGCTGCCCGGGTCCGAGGTGGCGGGCCGCGCGAGCGTGCTGATCTTCCCCGACCTCAACACCGGCAACAACACGTACAAGGCCGTGCAGCGCTCGGCCGGCGCCGTGGCGGTCGGCCCGGTGCTCCAGGGGCTGCGCAAGCCGGTCAACGACCTCTCGCGCGGCGCGCTCGTCCAGGACATCGTCACCACGGTGGCCATCACCGCGATCCAGGCACAGGGCGCACCCTCAGCCGCAGCCGCACCCACCGCCTGACCCCTCCCACCACCGTCTGCGAGAAGGAAAGACCTCCACCGTGACCGCATCGCGCGTACTCGTCCTCAACTCCGGCTCCTCGTCGGTCAAGTACCAGCTCCTCGACATGGCGGACCGCTCCCGGCTCGCCGTCGGCCTGGTGGAGCGCATCGGGGAGGAGACCTCCCGGCTCGTGCACGAGCCGCTGGCGGGGCCGGGCGCCGCGGGCGGGACGCGGGAGAGGCTCGGCCGGATCGCCGACCACGAGGCGGCGCTCGAGGCCGTCGCCGCGGAGCTGGCCGCCGACGGGACGGGCCTGGACTCCCCCGAACTGGCCGCGGTGGGACACCGGGTGGTGCACGGCGGGACGAGGTTCACGCAGCCGACCGTCATCGACGACGAGGTGCTGGCGGAGATCCGCAGCCTGATCCCGCTGGCCCCGCTGCACAACCCGGCGAACGTGACGGGCATAGAGGTGGCGCGCGGGCTGCGCGCGGACGTCCCGCAGGTGGCCGTCTTCGACACGGCCTTCCACTCCACGATGCCGGAGTACGTGGCGCGGTACGCGATCGACGCCGCGACGGCCGACAAGTACGCCATCCGGCGGTACGGCTTCCACGGCACCTCCCACGCCTACGTCTCGCGGGCGACGGCCGCGCTGCTGGGCCGGCCGGTGGAGGACGTGAACGTGATCGTGCTGCACCTGGGCAACGGCGCCTCGGCCTCGGCCGTCCGCGGCGGGGTGTGCGTGGAGACGTCCATGGGCCTGACCCCGCTGGAGGGTCTGGTCATGGGTACCCGTTCAGGTGACCTGGATCCGGCGGTCGTCTTCCACCTGGCACGGGTGGGCGGCCTCTCGGTGGATGAGATCGATTCGCTCCTGAACAAGAAGAGCGGTCTGCTGGGCATGTGCGGCGACAACGACATGCGCGAGGTGCTGCGGCGGGCGGGCGAGGGCGACGAGGCGGCGAGCACCGCCTTCGCGGCGTACGTCCACCGCCTGAAGAAGTACATCGGCGCCTACTCGGCGGTGCTCGGCCGGGTGGACGCGGTGACGTTCACGGCCGGGGTGGGCGAGAACGCCCACCAGGTCCGGGAAGCTGCGGTGGACGGCCTGGCCGAGCTGGGCCTGGTGCTGGACCGGGAGGCCAACGCGGTGCGCTCGCCCGAGCCGCGGCTGGTCTCGGCGGACCGTGCCCGGGTGGCCGTCGCCGTGGTCCCGACGGATGAGGAACTGGAGATCGCCACCCAGGCGTACGCGCTGGTTACCCGCTAGTCACTTGGACTTTCCGCCAGACGGAATATTCCGCTACGAAACAAACCGATAGGATCCGCTCCATGCGCCGTTCCAAAATCGTCTGCACGCTGGGCCCCGCCGTCGACTCGTATGAGCAGCTGAAAGCGCTCATCGAGGCAGGTATGAACGTGGCCCGATTCAACTTCAGCCACGGATCCCAGGCAGAACACCAGGAGCGGTACGACCGCGTCCGGAAGGTCTCCGAGGACACCGGGCGTGCGGTCGGCGTCCTCGCCGACCTCCAGGGTCCGAAGATCCGTCTGGAGACCTTCGCCGAGGGTCCCGTCGAGCTGGTGCGCGGTGACGAGTTCACCATCACCACCGACGACGTCCCGGGTGACAAGTCCATCTGCGGCACCACCTACAAGGGTCTGCCGGGTGACGTCTCCAAGGGCGACCAGATCCTGATCAACGACGGCAACGTCGAGCTCCGCGTGACCGAGGTCGAAGGCCCGCAGGTCAGGACCATCGTCATCGAGGGCGGTGTCATCTCGGACCACAAGGGCATCAACCTGCCGGGTGCCGCCGTCAACGTCCCCGCCCTGTCGGAGAAGGACGTCGACGACCTCCGCTTCGCCCTGCGGATGGGCTGCGACATGGTCGCCCTGTCCTTCGTCCGCGACGCCAACGACGTCAAGGACGTCCACAAGGTCATGGACGAGGAGGGCCGCCGGGTCCCCGTCATCGCCAAGGTGGAGAAGCCGCAGGCCGTCGAGAACATGGCGGCGGTCGTCGCCGCCTTCGACGCCGTGATGGTGGCCCGCGGTGACCTGGCCGTCGAGTACCCGCTCGAAAAGGTCCCGATGGTCCAGAAGCGGCTCATCGAGATGTGCCGCCGCAACGCCAAGCCGGTGATCGTCGCGACCCAGATGATGGAGTCGATGATCACCAACTCCCGCCCGACGCGTGCGGAGGCGTCCGACGTCGCCAACGCGATCCTCGACGGCGCGGACGCGGTCATGCTGTCGGCCGAGTCCTCGGTGGGCGCGTACCCGATCGAGACCGTCAAGACGATGTCGAAGATCGTCACGGCGGCCGAGGAGGAGCTCCTGTCCAAGGGCCTCCAGCCGCTGGTCCCGGGCAAGAAGCCCCGTACCCAGGGCGGCTCCGTCGCCCGCGCGGCCTGCGAGATCGCGGACTTCCTCGACGGCAAGGCGCTCATCGCCTTCACCCAGTCCGGTGACACGGCCCGCCGGCTGTCGCGCTACCGCGTGACCCAGCCGATCCTGGCCTTCACCACCGACACCAACACCCGCAACCAGCTCACGCTGAGCTGGGGCGTCGACGCGTACGTCGTGCCGCACGTGAACAACACCGACGCGATGGTCGACCTGGTGGACGGCGAGCTGCTCAAGCTGGGCCGCTACAACCAGGGCGACACCATGATCATCACCGCCGGCTCGCCCCCCGGCGTCCCGGGCACCACCAACATGGTCCGGGTCCACCACCTGGGCGGCGACGCGCGCGCCTGACCCGGCACCCGCCGATCGAACTCTGCCGCACAGAGACCGAGGGCGGCACCCCGATCCCGACAGGGATCCGGGGTGCCGCCCTCGGTGTTTTCTCGTGCGGGTCCTGCGGACTACTCCGGCGGGCCGATGTAGTTCTTCAGGCCCGGGACGGTGAGGGTGCCGCCGAACTGGCCGGCCTGGACGACCTTCACGTCCGTGAAGAACGCGAACGGGACGTTCAGCGGCGGCGGGCTGTTCGGGGTGAACTCGATCGGGATCAGGCCGAAGAGGTTGCCCTTGAGGCTCTCGGTGTACATCGTCACCGTGCCGCCGCGGATCTTGGACGTGGAGCCCGGACGGGACTTCAGGTGGGCGACGTTCCCCTCCTTGCCGACCGTCTGGTACAGGTCCTTGATGTCCAGCGAGTCCGCGGTGAACTTCAGGACCTTCTTGGTCTTGCCGCCGGCCGTCTTCACCTCCACGATGCCGTGGTAGTCCAGGCCGTAGAGGGTCAGCAGGGAGCTGTCGAGGTACCAGGGCTCGTCCGGCAGGAGCGGGACGCCCTGCTCCAGCTCGGCGTCGGCCAGCGCCTTGGCGTCGTAGGTCGGGCAGGGGAAGGGTTCCTTCCCGTCCGGGTCCTTCGTCTCGTCCGACGTGGTCTTGTCGTCGTCGGCCTTGCCCTCGCCCGTCTCGTCCTTCGGGGTCTTGGCGGTGTCCTTGACCTCGTCGGACAGCTCCTCGACGTCGACGCCGGCGTTCTTCGCCGCGTCGCGGATCGCGTCCGCCGCCGGGTCCGGGGTCGTGGTCGGGGCCGGGGCGGGCGTCTGCGGAGCGGTCGTGGAGGGCGCGGGCGTCGGGGTCGCCGTCGCCTTCGCGTCCTTGAGGGGGTTGCCGAGCTCGTCGACCAGACCCTTGAGCGCGTCGCCGAGACCCAGCGGGTCCAGCGGGTTCGTGGTCTTGGTCGGCGACGGGGTCGCGGACGGGGTCGTCTTCGGCGCCGGGGCGTCGGCCTGCTTGTCCGCCGCGGGCTTGGTCGCCGACGGGGACGGGGAGGTGCTCGGTTTCGGCTTCGCGGAACCCGACGCGGACGGCGAGGGGCTCGCGGTGGCCGACGCGCTCGGCGAAGGCGACGCCGTGGGCGTCGGGGACGCGGACTCGGTGGGCTCGTCGGACCGCGTGACACACGGGCCGGGCGCGAAGGGGATGTCCTTCTCGTCGGCCACGGCCAGCTTGGGCGCCATGCCCATCCCGACGAACACGGCCGTCGGCATGGCCGCCAGCGCCATCGTCTTTCCGACGGGTATCTGGAGCTTGTTCAGCAGCGATTTCCTGGGCGCCGCATGCCGCGGCCCCTTGATCTCGCGGGACTCTGCGCCTGGGGCCACGCCCCGCTGCGTCTCGTCACCCCGCACTGTTCCTCCCGCCATCGGCGTGGGCAGTCGTCTCGCTCGCGTGTGCCGTTTCCGTCTCACGGGGACCGGGGAAGCCCTGGGGGCCCACCGCCGACTCCGCCTTGCCCATGTCCACCACTGCGGGCCGCCGGTCGGCCGGGACCTCTTCCACCGGCTCACCGGGGGCCCACGACAGGGCGAGGGCGCCGCCGAGCATGGAGAGGATGAAGCCCATGAAGAAGCCGCCGAGGTTGGACACCGGGAGCGAGACCAGGGCGAGCAGGATCGCGGCGACACCGGCGAAGACGCGGATGGCCTGCTGGAACCAGAGGGCGAGGCCCAGCGTGATCAGCAGTACGCCGATGATCAGGGCGCCGGCGCCACCCGTGGTGGCCATCGCCAGACTGACGTTGCCCAGCCGGAGGTCCGCGTACGGGAAGTACGCGATCGGGAAGCCGCCGAGGAACGTGAACAGCCCGGCCCAGAACGGACGGCGGCCGCTCCACGCGTGGAAGCGGTAGTACACCGCGGTGAGCCAGGCGTCGTCTTCGGCGCGAACGTAAACCGGGGCCTGGGGGTTCATGGACAACAGCTCCCTGGAAACGGTGGTACTTGAGAACTCTGTGGAGCCCGGACGGGGCGGTCGGCGACTCGCGCCGCCGACCGCCCCTCCGGTCACTCGCCGGGACGGGTTACTTCTCGTCCTGGTAGCACGGCTGGTCGCCGCCCATGAGGCGCAGCTTGAGGTCGGGCAGCTTGAAGGTGCCCGCCGTCGTCGCCCACGCCTTCTGGCGCACGTTGGTCAGGATCGCCTTGTCCGCACGCTGCGAGAACGCGTACGGGCTGGCGACCGTGCCGGCCTGCGGCTTGGTCTTGTGGCTCGCGTCGCCAACGGCGACACCGATGTCGAGGTTCTTGAACTCGGCGTCGGTGTCGAGCTCGGCAACATCCAGGTAGATGTTGTCGGCGACGGCCGGCTTGCCCTTGTGGCCCGTACGCAGCTGCAGCGTGATGTTGCCCAGCGGCGTCGGGGTCACCAGCGACTGGCACATGTTGGTGATCTCGGCGTGGCTGAACCCGGAGATGGTGACCGGGTGGTGCTGCGCGTTGCCCTTGAGGTCGTGACCCTCGGCAATGCCGCCGTACTGGATGAGGTTGTCACCGTCGAGCTTGTCGGCCGAGACCTTGAAGTCCTGGCCGGAGACGCTGAAGGACGCCGCGAGGGCACCCTGCGCCAGACCCACACCGACCGCGGCCGTGGCCGCGATGCTCGGCACCATGACGAGCGCGAAGCGCTTCCATCTGGTCCCGCCACGAACCTGAGAACTCATTTTCGTTCCTCCTTCTCGGACGTACATCTCCGGTCCGGGCCGTGCCCGTCCTGGGATGGGAGAAGTGCTACGTCCTCGGGAAGGAGCGCCGGCGGTCCGGCCGCGGCTGCGCCACGTCCCGTACACCGGCGATCACCCCCGAGCGACAACCACTGGGCCACGCGTTCGCGCAACCTGGAGGACAGGCCCTGCCGTGTGGCAGAGACCCCCCTGTCCCACGGCCGGTGCCACTGCCACAGGCCGGCTCGGTGGGGACCCTCCACCGCGGCTCCGGATGAGCGGCTCTGCGGGAAGGACCGAGCGTCGCCGATCGTGGTCCATTACCGGCCGGGGCACAAGGGGGTTCGTTACTGGCGGGTAACGGCCAGATAACCGGGGTACTGCCTCCTGTTGTCGGGCAGCAACACAGGGTGTCACCGAGGGCCACGACAGAACGGGGGAAGAGTGAACACACCGGACAGTTCACGGGGTTCGGCTTACTGCGAGTAACAGCGGCCGCGATTGCCAAGTTTTGGCAAAGTGCGGCCGCTGTTTATCTCCGTGTCAACAAATCGCCGGTGGTCCACCGGCCTTCGCGGCGCCTCTCGACCCCGCTCCTGGAGCCGTTTCCGGAGCCTCCTAGAACAGCACCCGCGCCAGCGCCGTACGCGCCGCCGACACGCGCGGGTCGTCCGCGCCGATGACCTCGAACAGCTCCAGCAGACGCAGCCGTACGGCGTCCCGGTCCTCACCGAACGTCACGCGCACGGTGTCCACCAGGCGCCCGAAGGCGTCCTCCACGTGCCCGCCGACCAGATCGAGGTCGGCCGCGGCGATCTGCGCCGCCGGGTCGCGCGGGTTCTCGGCGGCCGTGGTGCGCACCGCCTGCGGGTTCATGTCCTGGACGCGGACGAGGAGTTCGGCCTGGGCCAGGCCCAGCTTGGCCTCGGTGTTGCCCGGGTCGTCGGACAGGACGTTCTTGTACGCCTGCACCGCGCCGCCCAGGTCCCCGGCGTCCAGCGCGGCGACGGCCGCTTCGAGCAGGGCGTCGTACGGGCCGGCCGGAACCTCGGCCCGGGCGGCCGGGGCCGCACCCTCGGCGTCCGGGTCCACCTCGATGCCGATGATCCCGAAGCGCTCCTCGGCGACCTGGACCAGCTGGGCGAGGGTCTCGCGGATCTGCTGCTCGGGGGCGACGCCCTGGAACAGCGGCAGCACCTGGCCCGCGACCACGGCGAAGACGGCCGGGATGCCCTGGATGCCGAACTGCTGCATCAGCATCTGGTTGGCGTCCACGTCGACCTTGGCCAGGACGAGGCGGCCGTTCGCCTCGACGGTCAGGCGCTCCAGGAGCGGGCTGAGCTGCTTGCACGGCTCGCACCACTCCGCCCAGAAGTCCAGGACGACCGGGACCTCTGCGGAGAGCTGGAGCACATCGCGTTCGAAGCCGGCCTCGTCTACGTCGATGACGAGCGCGGACGGCGGTACTGCGCCGGCGGCCGGGCCGGCCCCGCCGCCCTGCGCCGCCTGCCGTGCCGATTCGGCGCGGGCCTGCTCGGCCTTGGCCTTGGCCTCGCCGGCCGCCTTCACCGCGGCGAGGTCGACGACGCCGCTCATGGACATGTTTCTGGGCTGCATGCGTACATCCTCCCCCGTGTGCGCGCGCCGACGAAAAAGATCGCGAGAATTGCCTCGTCGCGACGGTCGAACCGTTGCGGCGCCGGGTCCCCACCTGGCGCCAGTAGCCCTTCGCGTGGTTGTCGCTCTTACGCTACGAGCCGTAGCGTAACTCCTCCGGGCGCCGTGGCGCCCCGTGATCTGAACCACAGCGGCCCAATAGGCTACCGACGGGTATGGTCTCGGCCATGCGCAACCCCAGCCCTGGCCGGACCGGCCGCCCCCGCAGCGCCGCCGCGGACGCCGCCATCCTCGCCGCGACGCGGGACGCGCTGGTGGACCTGGGCTGGTCGAAGCTGACGATGGGCGACGTCTCGGCCCGGGCCGGCGTGGCCAAGACCACCCTCTACCGGCGCTGGGCGGGCAAGAACGAGCTGGTCGTGGACGCGGTCGCGGAACTCTTCGACGCGCTGGAGCTCCCCGACCGCGGCTCCCTCGAAGCCGACGTCGAGCACGTGGTCCTGCAGTTCGCGGAGCTGCTGCGGCGCCCGGAGGCCCGTACGGCCCTGATGGCGGTGGTCGCCGAGTCCACCCGGGACGAGGCCCTGCGCGACCGGATCCGGTCGGCGATCGTGGACCGACAGAAACGTCTTGTCGTACTGGGTCGCGAGCGGGCCCAGGCGCGCGGGGAACTCCCCTACGAGGAGGACGAGTCGGTCGCGGGCCGCACCACCGACCTGATCTTCGACGTGATCGCGGGCACGGTGGTGCACCGCGCACTGGTGAGCTCCGAACCGGTGGACGGGCTCTGGGTGTCCACCTTCACGGCGCTCCTGATGCACGGCCTCCGGGGCCCTGCCCAGCCCTGACGGGGCGGCGCCCGGTGCCCTCCCCGGGCTTCGGCCGTGGCTTTCCGGGCCAGTTCACCCGGATCTGCCGGCCCTGGTCCCGCGGCGCGGGTCCCGGCCCGACGGCCGCGAGGGCGGCGCGGCCCGCCTCCCGGCCGGCCGGCCGGTAGCCGTGGTCCCTGGAGTCGACCTCGTGGAAGCCCCCGTCGGTGAGCAGCACGGTGGCCGCCACCCCGTCGGGCCCTTCCCCGATGCCCTCCCACACGGCGGGCGGGAACGCGTGCGGCAGCCGCTCCTCCGGCACGGTGTGCAGGAACTCCGACTCGCCGCCGGGGCCGGGCGGTTCGACGTCGGCGACGATGTACGCGTACGGTCCGCAGCCGGTCTGCATCGCCACACGGACGCTCACGCCGGGCACGGCGCGGTGGACCGAAACAGCGGGAAGGCCGGTCATGCCGCCACCGTGGGGCGCCACGACCGGCCGTTCCAGCCGGCGGGGGGTCAGAAGCCGGGCGGCTCGGTGTAGGTGCCCCACTCCTCGCGGAGCACGTTGCAGATCTCGCCCAGCGTGGCCTCGGCCCGCACCGCGTCCAGCATGGCCGGGATCATGTTCGACCCGTCCCGGGCGGCCTCCAGCATCGCGGCCAGCGCACCGGACACCTTGGCGTCGTCGCGCCGGCCCTTGCGCTCGGCCAGCTCCCGCACCTGGACCTTCTCCACCTCGTGGCTGACCCGCAGGATCTCCAGGTCCCCGGTGACCGACCCGTGGTGGACGTTGACGCCGACGACCCGCTTGTCGCCCTTCTCCAGCGCCCGCTGGTACTGGAAGGCCGACTCGGCGATCTCCCCGGTGAACCAGCCGTCCTCGATGCCGCGCAGGATGCCCGAGGTGATCGGCCCGATCGGGTGCTGCCCGTCGGGGTGGGCGCGCAGGCCGCGCTCCTTGATCTGGTCGAAGATCTTCTCGGCCTCGGCCTCGATGCGGTCGGTGAGCTGCTCCACGAACCAGGAGCCGCCGAGCGGGTCCGCCACGTTGGCGACGCCGGTCTCCTCCATCAGCACCTGCTGGGTGCGCAGGGCGATTTCGGCCGCCTGCTCGCTCGGCAGGGCGAGGGTCTCGTCGAGGGCGTTGGTGTGCAGGGAGTTGGTGCCGCCGAGGACGGCCGCGAGGGCCTCGACGGCGGTGCGCACGACGTTGTTGTACGGCTGCTGCGCGGTGAGGGAGACCCCGGCGGTCTGGGTGTGGAAGCGCAGCCACATGGACTTGTCGCTCTTCGCGCCGTAGACCTCCTTCATCCAGCGGGCCCAGATCCGGCGGGCGGCGCGGAACTTGGCGATCTCCTCGAAGAAGTCGAGGTGCGCGTCGAAGAAGAAGGACAGGCCGGGCGCGAAGTGGTCCACGTCCATGCCGCGGGACAGTCCGAGCTCCACGTAGCCGAATCCGTCGGCGAGGGTGTACGCGAGCTCCTGCGCGGCCGTGGCTCCGGCCTCGCGGATGTGGTAGCCGGAGACGGACAGCGGCTTGTAGGCCGGGATGCCCTTCGCGCAGTACTCCATGAGGTCGCCGATGAGCCGCAGGTGCGGCTCGGGCTCGAAGAGCCACTCCTTCTGGGCGATGTACTCCTTGAAGATGTCGGTCTGGAGCGTGCCGTTGAGGGAGGCGGGGTCCACGCCCTGCCGCTCGGCGGCGACCAGGTACATGCAGAAGGCGGGCACGGCGGGGCCCGAGATGGTCATCGAGGTGGTGACGTCACCGAGCGGGATGTCCTTGAAGAGGATCTCCATGTCGGCGGCGGAGTCGATGGCGACCCCGCAGTGGCCGACCTCGCCGAGGGCGCGGGGGTCGTCGGAGTCCCGCCCCATGAGGGTGGGCATGTCGAAGGCGACGGAGAGCCCGCCGCCGCCGGCGGCCAGGATCATCTTGTAGCGCTCGTTGGTCTGCTCGGCGTTGCCGAAGCCGGCGAACTGGCGGATGGTCCAGGTCCGGCCGCGGTACCCGGTGGCGTGCAGGCCTCGGGTGTACGGGTACTCGCCCGGCCAGCCGATGCGCTCGAATCCCTCGTACGCGTCGCCGGGCCGGGGCCCGTAGACCGGTTCGACGGCATCGCCGGAGAGCGTGGTGAAGTCGGCCTCGCGCTTGCGGGCCTTGTCGTAACGGGCCTGCCAGCGAAGGCGGCCTTCCTCGATGGCGTCTGCGTCCATACCCACGAATTTACTAGGACGTCCTAGTAAATGTCGATGGCAAACCCCCGGGAGATGCCCCGGGGGTGTGTGACGATCAGGCCTCGGCGGTCGCGAGACCGTCGCTGACCAGCGGCTCGACCTCAGCGCGGACCTTGCGCTCGACGAAGAACGCGGCCAGCGGGATGGTGCCGCTGAGCATGACCCAGAGCATCTTGCCGAAGGGCCAGCGGGCCTTCGAGCTCAGGTCGAAGGCGAAGACCAGGTAGATCATGAAGAGCACGCCGTGGGCCTGGGACACCACGAACGTCAGATCGGCGCCCTTGTCGAAGCCGTACTTGAAAATCATGCAGGTGCACAGCACCAGCAGCATCACGGCAGTGGCAAAGGCCATCACCCGGTAGCGGGTCAGCACGCTCTTCTTCATGCCACTGAGCCTAACCGTCCGTTTTGCTCGATCTTGACGGGGGCTTACTTCTCCTCGAAGTCCCCGCTGGCGACCCGCAGCGGACGCAGCAGCGCGAAGATCTCCGCGCACTCCTCGGCGTCGTACGCGCCGAGCCCGAAGTCGATCTCCATCAGGTCCCGGGTGGCTGCCTCGACGACCTCACGGCCCTTGTCCGTGATGGAGGCGAGGGTGCCGCGGCCGTCGTTCGGGTTGGGCCGCTTGTCGACGAGCCCGGACCGCACCAGCCGGTCGACGGTGTTCGTCACCGACGTGGGGTGGACCATCAGCCGCTCGCCGATCTTCGACATCGGCAGTTCGCCGGCCTTGGAGAAGGTGAGCAGCACCAGCGCCTCGTACCGCGCGAAGGTCAGACCGTACGGCTTGACCACCGCGTCGACCTCGCCGAGCAGGATCTGGTGCGCCCGCATGATCGAGGTGATGGCGGCCATCGAGGGCACGGGCCCCCAGCGCTGCTGCCAGAGCTCGTCGGCGCGGGCGATGGGATCGAAGGGAAGGCTGAGCGGCTTGGACACGCGTCAGACCCTACCGGGCGGTCATTTGGCGGCGAGTCCCGTCTCACTCCTCGGCCGCTCGCGCTCCGGGGCGCAGGCGCGGAGTTCGGCGAGCAGCAGCAGGACGACGGCCGTGCCGAGCACTCCGGAGGCGGTGACGACCTCGTGCACCGGGAAGAACTCGGCTGCGAGGCCGGCCAGGGCCATGCCCACGCCCTGGAGGGTCATCAGACCGGTGCTGAGCAGGGTCATCGCGCGGCCGCGCAGCTCCTCGGGGACGGCGTCGAGGTACCACTGGTCCAGGCCGAGGGTGTAGGCGTGGGCCAGGCCGGCGAGCAGCAGCGCGGTGAGCGCCAGCGGCACGCCGGGCCGGAACCCGTACAGGAGGAGCGGCAGCAGTCCGGCGGCCACGAGCGGGCCCGTGATCCGGGAACGCGTTCGGGCGGTGAGCGCGGAGCCGGCCCACAGTTCACCGACGATGGTGCCGACGGGCATCGCGCACATCATTAGCCCGAGCACCCCGGTCCCGGCGGCGAGCCCGGCGGCGTACGGGGCGAGCAGGGCCTCCGGTACGACGACGAAGACGGGCGGCAGCCAGAACAACAGGGTGAGGGCCCGGATCCGGCGGTCCCCCAGGACGGCGCGCAGCCCGCGCAGCGGGGATTCGCGCGAGCCCCCGCGGGCGGGGCGGCCGCGCGTGCCGAGGCCCAGCAGGAGTGCGGAGCCCAGGAACCCGGCGGCGGTCAGGGCGATGGCCCCGCGCGGCGCGAGGACGGTGAGCAGCAGCCCGCCGAGGCCGAAGCCGATGAGCTGGGCGCTCTGGGCCACCATGCGCAGCAGCGAGCGGCCGAGGACGAAGGCGTCGCCGGCACCGAGGATGTCGGCGAGGGAGGCGGCGCGGGCGCCCTGGAACAGCGGCGCCACGAACGCCATCGCGCAGCGCAGTACGAGGAGCAGCGCGACGGGGGTGCCCGGCAGGGCCATGGCGGCGGCGCAGGCCGCGCACGCGAGGTCGCAGCCGACGAGCACCCGCCGGGCGGGACGGCGGTCGGCGGTCCCGGCGAGCAGGGTGCCGCCGAGGACGTAGGGGAGGAAGCCGAGGGCGAAGGTGAGCGCGCTCAACAGGGGCGAGCCGGTGGCGCGGTAGACGAGGACGGTGAGGGAGATCTCGGCGACGACCACGCCGAGCACGGAGAGCAGGTGCGCGGCGAAGACGGCGCGGAACTCACCGGTACGGAAGACGGCCCGGTAGCCGGTGGAGGGGGAGGTGTCGGCTGACATGCCCGGCAGCTTCGCGGCGGATACCGTGGGCCCCGTAGAGATTCGTCCGGGCACGAATCTCCGCGCGCGCAGGTGGCCGAGCCGGCGCGCAGGGGGCCGAGGAGGGGGCGCGATGGGGTTCCACTACCGGTTCGGGCCCGCCGACCTGTTGCGGTGCCGCTTCGCCGTGTCGCCGCGCTGGGAGACGCAGGAGGCGGTGCGGACCCTGCTGCGGCCGCACCGGCAGACCTACCATCTGCCGTGGCTGCGGCAGGTCCGGGCGGCCGCCGAGGGGCTGGACCTGCGTCCGCTGTGGCTGCTGATGCCGCGGGCCGGGCACCATCCGGACTTCCTCAGCCCGTCGCCGCTGGGGCCCTCCGTCACCTTCGACGAGGAGCTGGCGCGGGTGCGCGCCGCCGATCCGGAGGCGGCGCGCGAGGACCTGCGGCTCTCCCTGGTGTGCACCCCGGGCGCCGTGGAGAGCGACATCGGGCGGCGGATGCTCGCGGATCCGGCGCGAGCGGTACGGGAGCTGGCCGATCTCACCGAGCGGGCCTGGGACGCGCTGGTCGCCCCGCACTGGCCGCGGCTGCGCGCGCTGCTGGAGGCGGACATCGTCTTCCACTCGCGGCGCCTCGCGGCGGGCGGCCTCCGGGCCCTGTTCGACGGGCTCCACCCGGACCTGCGGTGGTACGAGGAGACGGCGACGCTGACCATCGAGCGGCCCGCGCACCACGACCGCGCCCTGGACGGGCAGGGGCTGCTGCTGATGCCGAGCGCCTTCGTCTGGCCGGAGGTGGTCGGCGGCTACGACCCGCCGTGGCAGCCGACGCTCGTGTATCCGGCGCGGGGCGTCGGCGCGCTCTGGACCGCCCGGGCGGGTCCGACCCCGCACGCGCTGGCCCGTCTGCTGGGCCGGGCCCGGGCCGACGTGCTGTGCGCACTGCACGAACCGGCCTCCACCACGGCGCTGTCCCACCGACTCGGGCTGGCCCCCTCCACCGTCTCGGCGCACCTGACCGTCCTGCACGCGGCGGGCCTGCTCGTCTCCGCCCGCCACGGCCACCAGGTCCTCTACGAGCGCACCCCGCTGGCCATCGCCCTCACGACGGGCGACCCGGCCCCCTGACCGGCACGGTGGCGGAGCCCGGGGCGTCACCGCACCTGGGCGGGGGGCCGCGCCGGGTCGTGGCGCCGGCGGAGGTGTCGGCGATCGCCGTGCCCGGCCGCCGGCGTGCGCAAGGCGGGCCGGGCTTCGAGGAGTTCTCCCCGGTGGCGGGGCTCACGCCCGGGGCCCATCGCGGGGGCTCTCGCGAGGGGGCCGGCCGCGTGCGGCGCCGCCGGTGTCCGAGCCCGCGTACGCGAAAGCGCCCCCGGCCTGCACGGCCGGAGGCGCTCCGGGAGTACTGCGGCGGGCGGGTCAGCCCCCGGCGAGGTGGCGTTCCACCGTCTCGACCTTCGAGGTCATCCCGTCGCAGACACCGGGCCGGATGTCGGCCTTCAGGATGAACGAGACCCTCGGCGCCCGCGCCTCCACGGCGGCCACGGCGCGCCGGACCACGTCCATGACCTCGTCCCACTCACCTTCCACGGTGGTGAACATGGCGTCGGTGCGGTTGGGCAGGCCCGACTCGCGGACCACGCGCACCGCGTCGGCGACGTACTCCCCGACCTCTTCGCCGACTCCCAGCGGGGTCACGGAGAACGCGACGATCACGCTTCGGCCGCCGCACGCGCGCGGGCCGCGATCACGCTGTCGGCCTCGTCCCGCTTGAGCAGCCGGTCGCCGTACAGGCCGCCGAACGGCAGCATCGCCAGCACGAAGAACAGGGCGACCTTCGTGACCGGCCACTTCGCCTTGTTCCAGACATCCAGCAGGAAGACCGCGTAGATGACGAACAGGATGCCGTGGAGGATGCCCAGCGGCATCATCAGGTAGTCGATGTCCGAGATCCGGCTCAGCAGCGAGCCGAAGATCAGCAGAGCCGGGAACGACAGCGCCTCCGGGACGGAGATGAGGCGCAGCCGGTGCAGGGCGGAGGCGGTCTTGATGTCCACGGGGAACCTTCGGGGTGTCTGGAGGCCTGGAGCACCCCCTGACGGAGTCGGGGGGAGGCCGTCCCAGTGTCTCAGCCGCTTTGCGGGATCTTGACCCGGGCCCCCGGCCGCTGGCTCCGGAACGCCCGCGCGGGCCCTCCGTACGGCGCCCGTTACCGCCCGGGTGTGGCGTATATCGGCCACGGGACCCTGTTCGTGCCCGCCCGCTGCCGATAACGTCATCCCGTGGCTCAGTTCCGACTCCAAGGCAGCAAGGTGCTCGCCGTCGACCTGACCGGGGATGCCGTGAAAGCGAAGAACGGCTCCATGGTCGCGTACGACGGGCAGATGGCCTTCAAGAAGATGACCGGCGGTGGCGAAGGCCTCCGCGGAATGGTGACCCGCCGGCTGACCGGCGAGCAGATGACCGTGATGGAGGTGCAGGGGCACGGCACCTGCTTCTTCGCCGACCGCGCGAGCGAGATCAATCTGGTCAATCTGCGCGGCGAGAAGCTCCACGTGGAGTCCAGCAACCTGCTGTGCACCGACGCGGGGCTGCGCACCGGCACGACCTTCACCGGTCTGCGGGGTGCGACGACGGGCAACGGCCTGTTCACCACCACCGTCGAGGGCTCGGGCCAGGCGGCGATCATGTCCGACGGCCCGGCGGTGGTGCTGCGCGTGAGCGCCCAGTACCCGCTGTCCGTCGACCCGGGGGCCTACATCGCGCACACCGGCAACCTCCAGCAGTCCTTCCAGTCCGGCGTGAACTTCCGCACCCTGATCGGCGAGGGCTCCGGCGAGTCCTTCCAGATCCGCTTCGAGGGCGAGGGCCTGGTGTACGTGCAGCCCAGCGAGCGCAACACCGTCGGGGGCGACGTCTGATGCCGTTCCGCGAGATCAACTCGAAGATGGTCGAGGCCCAGCTGATCCCCGGGCAGAGGATGTACAGCCAGCGCGGCGCGATGCTCGCGTACCGCGGCGAGGTCTCCTTCACCCCGAGCCTGACAGGCGGTCAGGGCGGGGTGATGGGCATGATCGGGCGCCGGGTGGCGAACGAGCAGACCCCGCTGATGACGGTCGAGGGCAACGGCACCGTGATGTTCGGCCACGGCGGCCACCACATCCAGGTGATCAGCCTGACCGGCGAGACGCTCTACGTCGAGGCCGACCGGCTGCTGGCCTTCGACGGCAACCTCCAGCAGGGCACGATGTTCATGGGCTCGCAGGGCGGGGTCATGGGCATGGTCCGCGGCCAGGTGACCGGCCAGGGGCTGTTCACCACGACGCTCAAGGGACACGGCTCGGTCGCCGTGATGGCGCACGGTGGGGTCATCGAGCTCCCCATCACCCCCCAGCGCCCGGTCCACGTGGACCCGCAGGCGTACGTCGCCCACCACGGGGACGTGCGCAACAAGCTCTCCACCGCGCTCGGCTGGCGGGACATGGTGGGGCGCGGCTCGGGCGAGGCGTTCCAGCTGGAGCTGTCCGGCCAGGGCGCGGTGTACGTACAGGCCTCGGAGGAGAAGCTGTGAACTTTGGTCCCGTGACCGGCGGACCCGGCGGCCCGACGGTCTTCGACCCGTACACCCTGCCCTCCGACGACAACGTGAACGCGTACACCTTCTGCGTGGAGCTCAAGGGGAGCCAGTGGTTCCTGCAGAAGGGCAAGATGATCTCGTACTACGGGAGCATCGAGTTCAACGGCATCGGCAACGGCCGCTTCGACCGCCTGCTGCGCACCAGCTTCCACTCGCCGCTGCACGCCGGCGACTGGGTGGTGGCCGAGGGCCAGGGCAAGATGCTGCTGGCCGACCGGGCCTTCGACGTGAACTCGTACGACCTGGACAACGGCAACCTGACGATACGGTCGGGCAACCTGCTCGCGTACCAGCCCTCGCTCGCCCTGAAGCAGTCGATCGTCCCGGGCTTCCTCACGCTGATCGGGACGGGCAAGTTCGTGGCGGCGTCCAACGGGCCGGTGGTCTTCATGGAGCCGCCGCTGCGAGTGGACCCGCAGGCGCTGGTGGGCTGGGCGGACTGCCCCTCGCCGTGCCACCACTACGACCACGGCTACATGTCGGGCGTGATGGGCGGGCTGCGCTCACTGACCGGCATCGGCGGCGCCTCGGGCGAGGAGCACCAGTTCGAGTTCGTGGGGGCGGGCACCGTCCTGCTGCAGTCGTCGGAGATGCTGATGGCGGAGCAGGCGGTCGGCGCGGTCGGCGCCGGCGCGGCCACGGGCAACGCCCAGGGCGTACCGGGAGCCGGCCAGGGGCCGCTCGGGCAGCTGGGCGTGCCGCGGATGCCGGGGCAGCTGGGTGATCTCCAGCGCCGCTTCGGACTGTAACCCGTTCATTCGCCCCGATTTTTTGTACGTAATTCAACTTTTTAGGTAGAGTTCACTCATGGAGACCATGGAGACCGGGACGGCAGCCCTCCCCCGGACGGAGTCCGGCGGCACCCGCTGGCTGACCGACGCGGAGCAGTGCGCCTGGCGCACCCACCTGGATGTCAGCCGGCTGCTGATGCACCAGCTGGAAAAGGACCTCCAGCCCTTCGGTCTCACGAACAACGACTACGAGATCCTCGTGAACCTCTCGGAGTCGCCGGACCACCGGATGCGGATGAGCGATCTCGCGACCGCCACCCTTCAGTCCAAGAGCCGGCTGTCCCACCAGATCACGCGCATGGAGGCGGCGGGCCTGGTCCGCCGCGTGAACTGCGAGTCCGACCGCCGCGGCCTGTTCGCGGTGCTCACGGACGAGGGCATGGAGACGATGCGCAAGGTCGCCCCGCACCACGTGGCGTCCGTCCGTCGGCACTTCATCGACCTGCTGCCGCCCGAGGCCTTGGCAGCGCTGCGCGAGTCGCTGCACCCGGTGGCGGAGCACCTGCGGGGCAACCGCGGCAAGGCCTGACGCCGGCCGGCCCCGGTCCGGGGTGCCGTCGCCGACGGCAGCCCGGAGAATGGGTGGTCGGTAACGCTCGCTCGCCGGCCGCCCGCCGGGCAACCGTAAGCGCATGGCCGGCCTGAGGAGGTCAGCCATGCACACCAAGCACAAGGCGTACGTCTCGTCGGCCGCGGCCGTGGCCCTGATGGTCGGGGGCCCGGTGGCGGCCGCCGCCGCGAGTACGGCGGACGCGGCGGGATCCGCCCCCGCGGCCGCGGCGGCCCGCTCCGACATGAACGCCGAGCAGGCGGTCGCCGCCGCGCTGAAGAAGTACCCCGGTGTCGTGGAGTCCCTCGACAAGGACGACGCCGTCTGGCACGTCGACATCACCGGCAAGAACGGCAAGCACGCGGAACTGACGGTCGACACCCGCACCGGCAAGGTGTTCACCGAGAACGCGGACGGCGACGGCGACGACAACGGCGGGAACAAGGCGCTGCTCACCGCGAAGGTCACCGCCCAGCAGGCGATGAAGGCGGCCCTCGCCGCCCACCCCGGCCAGGTCTGGTCGGTGGAATGGGACGACGATGACGACAACGGCGCCCGTTACTGGAACGTCGAGGTCAAGTCCGGCGACAAGACCACCGACGTGCACGTGGACCCGACCTCGGGGAAGGCGACGGTGTCCCAGTCGGACTCGGACGACAACGACAACGACAGCGACGACAACTGACACCCACCGGCCCCGCGGGATCTGATGCGGACCGGATCGGCCGCCCCTAGACTGGCGAGCGCCCGGATTACCCCGATCTTCGAGGGAGTGGCGTCATGGCCAAGCGCGGCAACAAGAAGCGAGCACGCAAGAAGAAGAAGGCGAACCACGGCAAGCGTCCCAACGCCTGACCGGTCCGCCCCGCAGACGCAGCGGAGCCGCGCCCCGGAAGGAACGGGGCGCGGCTCTCGCGCATGCGGCCGGCGCGCGGCCGCTCAGGCCGCTCAGGCCGCTCAGGCCGCTCAGGCCGCTCAGGCCTCTGTCAGCGTCGCCAGGAGCGTGTCCGCGGCCGCGTACGGGTCCAGCTCGCCGGCGGCGACCCGGGCGGCCAGGGCACCGAGGTGCGCGTCCCCGTGCACGTCCGCCATCCGGGCGCGCAGGGTCGTCACCGCGATCGTCTCCACCTCGCGCGCGGCCCTCGCCGTACGGCGCTCGGCCAGCACCCCGCGCTCGTCCATCCACGCGCGGTGCTTCTCCAGCGCCTCGACGAGTTCGTCGAGGCCCTGCGCCCGCGCGGCGACGGTCTTGATGATCGGCGGACGCCAGTCCCCCGCCCCCCGGGACTCGCCCAGCCCCAGCATGTGGTTCAGCTCCCGGGCGGTGGCGTCCGCCCCGTCCCGGTCGGCCTTGTTCACCACGTACACGTCGCCGATCTCCAGGATCCCCGCCTTCGCGGCCTGGATCCCGTCGCCCATCCCGGGCGCCAGCAGCACCACCGAGGTGTCCGCCTGCGCCGCGATCTCCACTTCCGACTGCCCGACCCCGACCGTCTCGACCAGGATCACCTCGCAGCCGGCCGCGTCCAGCACCCGGATGGCCTGCGGGGCCGCCCAGGCGAGACCGCCCAGATGGCCGCGGGTGGCCATCGAGCGGATGTAGACCCCCGGGTCGGAGGCGTGGTCCGACATCCGCACCCGGTCGCCGAGCAGCGCCCCGCCGGAGAACGGCGAGGACGGGTCGACGGCGAGGACGCCGACCCGCTTCCCGGCCTTGCGGTACGCCGACACGAGCGCCGAGGTCGAGGTCGACTTGCCGACGCCCGGCGAGCCCGTCAGCCCCACCACGTACGCGTTGCCCGTGAGCGGGGCCAGCGCCGCCATCACCTCGCGCAACTGCGGGGACGCCCCCTCCACCAGCGAGATCAGCCGGGCCACCGCTCTCGGCCGGCCCTCACGTGCCTGGGCCACCAGCTGGGGGACGTCCACCGCCGTCATACGTGCTGCGCTCCTCGGTTCTCGTACGGGTACGGGCGGGTGCTGCCGGGTTCTCGCTACGCCTTGGGCACGCGGACGATCAGGGCGTCGCCCTGGCCGCCGCCACCGCACAGCGCGGCCGCGCCGACCCCGCCGCCACGGCGCTTGAGCTCCAGCGCCAGGTGCAGCACCACGCGGGCGCCGGACATGCCGATCGGGTGCCCCAGGGCGATGGCGCCACCGTTGACGTTCACCTTTTCCGGGGTCACGCCGAGGTCCTTCATTGACTGCACGGCGACCGCCGCGAAGGCCTCGTTGATCTCGATGAGGTCCAGGTCGGCAACCTCCAGGCCCTCCTTCTTCAGGGCGTGCGCGATGGCGTTCGACGGCTGCGACTGGAGGGAGTTGTCGGGACCGGCCACGTTGCCGTGGGCGCCGATCTCGGCGAGCCATTCCAGGCCCAGCTCCTCGGCCTTCGCCTTGCTCATCACGACCACGGCGGCGGCGCCGTCGCTGATCTGCGACGAGGTGCCGGCGGTGATCGTGCCGTCCTTGGCGAAGGCCGGGCGCAGCTTGCCCAGGGACTCCGCCGTGGTCTCCGGGCGGATGCCCTCGTCCTGCGAGAAGACCACCGGCTCGCCCTTGCGCTGCGGGATCTCGACCGGGGTGATCTCCGCCTCGAAGACGCCGTTCTTCTGCGCGGCCGCGGCCCGCTGGTGCGAGGCGGCGGCGAACGCGTCCTGCGGGGCGCGCTCGATGCCCAGGCGGGTGTTGTGCTTCTCCGTGGACTCGCCCATCGCGATGTTCTCGAAGGCGTCGGTGAGACCGTCGTGGGCCATCGCGTCGAGCACCTCGATGGCGCCGTACTTGTAGCCCTCGCGCGACTTGGGCAGCAGGTGCGGGGCGTTCGTCATGGACTCCTGGCCGCCGGCGACCACGATGTCGAACTCGCCCGCGCGGATCAGCTGGTCGGCGAGCGCGATCGCGTCCAGCCCGGAGAGGCACACCTTGTTGATGGTCAGGGCGGGCACGTTCATCGGGATACCGCCCTTGACGGCGGCCTGGCGGGCGGGGATCTGGCCCGCACCGGCCTGGAGCACCTGCCCCATGATCACGTACTGCACCTGGTCGCCGGAGATCCCGGCCCGGTCCAGCGCGGACTTGATGGCGAAGCCGCCGAGGTCGGCACCCGAGAAGGACTTCAGCGAGCCGAGCAGCCGCCCCATGGGCGTGCGGGCCCCGGCGACGATCACTGAGGTGGTGTTGTTCGATCCGGACATGAGGCACAGCCCCTTGAGGATGAGGAGTGAACGAGGGTTTACCTGAATGTACTGAGCGGTACCCGCGCCGTCACCGGGCTGCCGGTGTGATCGCTGGCACGTTGCGTAACCACCCTCCTCGGCAGTGCACTGGTTCCATGCTGACAAGGATCGACCACATCGGGATCGCCTGCTTCGACCTGGACAAGACCGTCGAGTTCTACCGTGCCACCTACGGGTTCGAGGTCTTCCACTCCGAGGTCAACGAGGAGCAGGGCGTCCGCGAGGCCATGCTCAAGATCAACGAGACGTCCGACGGCGGCGCCTCCTACCTCCAGCTGCTGGAGCCCACCCGCGAGGACTCCGCGGTGGGCAAGTGGCTGGCGAAGAACGGCGAGGGGGTCCACCACATCGCCTTTGGCACCGAGGACGTCCAGGGCGACTCGGAGGCCATCCGCGGCAAGGGCGTCCGCGTCCTCTACGACCAGCCCCGGACCGGCTCCATGGGCTCCTCGATCACCTTCCTGCACCCCAAGGACTGCCACGGAGTCCTCACCGAACTGGTCACCTCCAACCCCGAGCAGTCGACCGCCGGTCACTGACGGGCCCGCGTTGCGGCACACCGCCGGCCGCGGTGTGCCGTCCGCGTCCGCCCGCGCGCGTGCGCGGACGTCTGCGGGAGCTCCTGGGAGGCCCGGTTCGGCCTGTCGATGACCTGCACCACGGCTTCACGTCAACGACGGTACGCTGCGACCCGGACACATATATTCGAACATCGCAAATCGTCGCGCCGTGGACCCGAAGAGGCAATTGCCGCAAGGTCAGCTCCCGGGGTCCTGACAAGAGCGTACTGATGTCCCCATTCCCCGGCCGGTAGAGTGGCCATGGCTCGGCCGGGGTTCGGTGCGGAGACGGGGTCGGGGCCTGTGATCCCTGCCCCGGTATCTGACACCATTCACCCGGGGGCGTCGTTCAGCGGGCGAGCGATGCTCATTTGGGAATGAGCTTGCGACCAGGGGACGGATGGGACCGCGCTGTGCGGGGCTACGAAAGCCAGGAGAGCCATCAGGCCGAGGCCGACCATCTCTCGCGCTTCGAGGCCGAGATGGAGCGGCTGAAGAAGGAGCGCGGGAAGGCCGTCCAGCACGCTGAGGACCTGGGATACCAGGTCGAGGTGCTGCGCGCCAAGCTCCACGAGGTACGCCGAGCTCTGGCGTCCCGCCCCGCCTACGACGGCGCGGACATGGGGTACCAGGCGGAGCAGCTGCTCCGCAATGCCCAGATCCAGGCCGACCAGATGCGCTCCGACGCCGAACGCGAGCTGCGCGACGCCCGGGCCCAGACCCAGCGCATCCTCCAGGAGCACGCCGAGCACCAGGCGCGCCTGCAGGCCGAACTGCACGCCGAGGCCGTCAACCGCCGCCAGCGCCTCGACCAGGAGCTCAACGAGCGCCGCCAGACCGTCGAGGCGCACGTCAACGAGAACGTGGCCTGGGCCGAGCAGCTGCGCGCCCGTACGGAGTCCCAGGCGCGCCGGCTCATGGAGGAGTCCCGCGCCGAGGCCGAGCAGTCCCTGAACGCCGCCCGTGCCGAGGCCGCCCGGGTCGCCGAGGAGACCCGGCGCCGGATGGCCGCCGACGCGGAGACCGCCCGTGCGGAGGCCGAGGCCACCCTGCTGCGCGCCCGCAAGGAGGCCGAGCGGCTGCTGACCGCCGCCTCCTCGCAGGCCCAGGAGGCCAGCGAGCACGCCGAGCGGCTGCGTTCCACCACCTCCGCCGAGGCGGAGCAGACCCGTCAGCAGACCCTTGACCTCGGCCGGGTCGCCGAGTCGCGCGTGCAGGAGGCCGACGCCGCGCTGCGTGAGGCCCGCTCCGCGGCCGAGAAGCTCCTCGCCGAGGCCAAGGAGAGCGCGGCCCGGCAGCTCGCGTCGGCGGAGTCCGTCAACGAGCAGCGCACCCGCACCGCCAAGGAGCAGGTGGCCCGGCTGGTCGGCGAGGCCACCAAGGAGGCCGAGGCCCTCAAGTCGGAGGCCGAGCAGTCCCTGGCCGACGCCCGCGCGGAGGCCGAGCGGCTGCGCAGCGAGGCCGGCGAGCAGGCCCGTACGGCGGCGGCCGAGGACACCGCGGCGCAGCTGGCGAAGGCCGCCCGCACCGCGGAGGACGTGCTGAACAAGGCCTCGGAGGACGCCCGGGCCACCACCCGGGCCGCGTCCGAGGAGGCCGAGCGGATCCGCCGCGAGGCCGAGGCGGAGGCCGATCGGCTGCGCCTGCAGGCGGCGGCCACGGCCGATGAGCTCAAGGGCGCCGCGAAGGACGACACCGAGGAGTACCGGGCCCGTACGGTCGAACTCCAGGAGGAGGCCCGGCGGCTGCGCGGCGAGGCCGAGCAGTTGCGTGCGGAGGCCGTCGCCGAGGGCGAGCGGATCCGCGGCGAGGCCCGCCGCGAGGCGGTCCAGCAGATCGAGGAGGCGGCCCGGACGGCCGAGGAGCTCCTCGGCAAGGCCAAGGCGGACGCGGACGAACTGCGCGGCGGGGCGAGCGCCGAGAGCGAGCGCGTCCGCGCCGAGGCCGTCGAGCGGGCCACCACCCTGCGCAGGCAGGCCGAGGAGACCCTGGAGCGGACCCGCGCCGAGGCGGAGCGGCTGCGCGCCGACGCCGAGGAGCAGGCCGAGGCCGTACGGGCCGAGGCGGACGCCGCGGCTGTCGCCCGGCGCACGGAGACCGAGCAGGCCCTCGCCGCGAAGCGGGCCGAGGCCGACGAGGAACTCGTACGCCTCCACACGGAGGCCGAGAACCGGCTGGGCACGGCCGAGCAGACGCTGCGCGACGCCCGCGTCGCCGCGGAGAACATCCGCCGGGAGACCGGCGAGGAGACCGACCGGCTGCGCGCCGAGTCGGCGGAGCGGATCCGGACCCTCCAGGCGCAGTCGCAGGCCGAGGCCGACCAGCTGCGCGACGACGCGGCGCAGGACGCCGGCCGGGTGCGCGCGGAGGCCGAGCAGGCAGCCGTACGGCTGACCGGCGAGGCCGAGGCCGAGGCCGAGCGGGTGCGCTCCGAGGCGCAGGAGACCGCGGACCGGCTGCGGGCCGAGGCGAAGGCGGCGGCCGAGCGGGTCGCCGCAGAGGCCGCGGAGGCGCTGGCCGCCGCGCAGGAGGAGGCCGCCCGGCGCCGCCGGGAGTCCGAGGAGACCCTGGCGTCGGCGCGGACCGACGCGGAGAACGAGCGGGCCCAGGCCCGGGAGCAGAGCGAGGAACTGCTGGCGCAGGCCCGCAAGCGCTCGGAGGAGGCGCAGGCCGAGGCGGTCTGGCTGACCGAGGAGGCCGAGCGGCGCGCGTCCGAGGTCGTGGCGGCGGCGGAGGCCACCGCCCAGCAGGTCCGGGACTCCGTGGCCGGGCTGCACGAGCAGGCCGAGGAGGAGGTCGCCGGACTGCGCAGCGCGGCCGAGCACGCGGCGGAGCGCACGCGGACCGAGGCCGAGGAAGAGGCCGGGCGGGTCCGCGGCGACGCGTACGCGGAGCGGGAGCGGGCCACCGAGGACGCCAACCGGATCCGCAGCGAGGCGCGCGCCGAGACGGACGCGGCCAAGGCGCTCGCGGAGCGGACGGTCGGCGACGCGATCGCCGAGGCGGAGCAACTGCGCAGCGACACCGCCGAGTACGCGCAGCGGGTGCGGACCGAGGCCACGGACGCCCTGGCGGCGGCCGAGCGGGACGCCGCCCGTACCCGGGCGGATGCCCGGGACGACGCGAACCGCATCCGCGGCGAGGCGGCGGAGGCCCTGGAGGCGTCGCGCGCCGAGGGTGCCCGGATCGCCGCCGAGGCGACGGCGGAAGCCGAGCGGCTCACCGAGGAGACCCTGGCGGCGAACGAGGCCATGGTCGGCGAGGCGACCGCCGAGGCCGAGCGGATCACCGCCGAGGCGGCGGCCGCGGCGGAGGCCACCCGCGCGGAGGCGGCGCTCACGCTGGACGAGGCGCGCGCCGAGGCCGGTCGGCTCACCAAGGAGACCCTGGCGGCGAACGCCGAGAGGGTTGGCGAGGCGACGGCGAAGGCGGAACGGCTCACCAAGCAGGCGGCGGACACCCTGGCCGCGGCCGAGCGGGACGCCGCGAGGGTGCTGGTCGACGCCCGTACCGAGGGCGACCGGCTGGTCGACGAGACCCGTGCGGCCAACGAGCTCACGGTCGGCGAGGCCGCCGCGGAGGCGGAGCGGCTGCGCGCCGAGGCGGCGCGGACCGTGGACGACGCCCGTGCGGAGGGCGGCCGGATCGTCGGCGAGGCCACCGCGGAAGCGGACCGCGTCACGGCCGCGGCGAACGAGACCCTGGCGAGCGCCGAGCGGGAGTCCGAGCAGACGCTGGACGAGGCGCGCGCCGAGGCGAACCGGCTGCGGACCGAGGCGGCCGAGCAGGCGGACCGGCTCATCACCGAGGCGGCGGCGGAGGCGGACAAGCTCACCGCCGAGACCCGCAAGGCGAACGAGCGCACGGTCGGCGAGGCCGCGAGCGAGGCCGAACGGCTGCGCGCGGAGGCGTCGGAGGCGCTGTCCTCGGCGCAGGAGCACGCGACGCGTACCCGTTCGGAGGCCGAGCGGGTCAAGGCGGAGGCGGCGACCGAGGCCGAGCGTGTCCGTACGGAGGCCCGTGCGGAGTCCGAGCGGCTGCTGGACGAGGCCCGCGAGGAGGCCAACAAGCGCCGCAGCGAGGCCGCGGAGCAGGTCGACCGGCTCATCACCGAGGCCGCGGCGGAGGCCGACAAGCTCACCGCCGACGCGGGCAAGCAGGCGCTGGCCGCCACCACGGCCGCCGAGGAGCAGGCCGACGCGATGGTCGACGCGGCGCGCAAGGAGGCCGCGCGGATCGCCTCGGAGGCGACCGTGGAGGGCAACTCCCTGGTGGAGAAGGCCCGTACGGACGCGGACGAGCTCCTGGTCGGGGCGCGGACGGACGCGTCGGCCATAAGGGAGCGGGCCGAGGAGCTGCGCGGCCGCGTCGAGGCGGAGGTCGAGGAGCTGCACGAGCGGGCCCGCCGGGAGTCGGCCGAGCAGATGAAGTCGGCCGGCGAGCGCGTGGACAAGCTGGTGCGGGCGGCGACCGAGCAGAGCGTCGAGGCCGAGGCGAAGGCCAAGGAGCTGGTGTCGGACGCGAGCAGCGAGGCGAGCAAGGTGCGCATCGCGGCGGTGCGCAAGGCCGAGGCGCTCCTGAAGGAGGCCGAGCAGAAGAAGGCCGAACTGGCCCGCGAGGCCGAGCGGGCCCTCGCGGAGGCGAAGGCGGAGGCCGAGCGGCTCGTCGACGAGGGGCGCCGTGAGCTGGAGGTGCTGGTGCGCCGGCGCGAGGACATCCAGGCGGAGATCTCCCGTGTCCAGGACGTTCTCGAGGCGTTGGAATCATTCGAGGCGCCTTCGGGCGGCGGAAAGCCGGCGGTCGGCGGCCAGGGTGCGGGGGGCGTGAAGGCCGGAGCTGCTGCGGGGTCCACTCGTTCGGGTGGCAAGTCGTCGGAGGGGTAGCCGGCGCGCGGGATGTGTGTTCCTGATGAAGGTTCAGTCGAACGAGTGACAAGCATTCTGTGGTCTTGCCACTCAAAAGGGGTGTCATTGTCCAGATCAATCGCGGATTGACTCGATGACACGCCGTCCTGGCGCCTAGGATTCCCCTTAACACCTCACGTAGCACCTCATCGGTCTCATTCGACAGGAACCCCATGAGCGACACTTCCTCCCCCTTCGGCTTCGAGCTCGTGCGGCGTGGTTACGACCGCGGTCAGGTGGACGACCGCATTACCAAGCTGGTCTCCGACCGCGACAGCGCCCTTGGACGTATCAACTCTCTGGAAAAGCGGATCGAGGAGCTGCACCTCGAAACGCAGAACGCCCAGGCCCAGGTGAGCGACGCTGAGCCGTCGTACGCCGGCCTCGGCGCCCGGGTCGAGAAGATCCTGCGCCTGGCCGAGGAGGAGGCGAAGGACCTGCGCGAGGAGGCCCGTCGCGCGGCCGAGCAGCACCGTGAGCTGGCCGAGTCGGCTGCCCAGCAGGTGCGCAACGACGCCGAGTCGTTCGCCGCCGACCGCAAGTCGAAGGCGGAGGACGAGGGCGTCCGTATCGTCGAGAAGGCCAAGGGCGACGCCTCCACCCTGCGCGCCGAGGCCCAGAAGGACGCGGCCTCCAAGCGCGAGGAGGCCGACGCCCTGTTCGAGGAGACCCGCGCCAAGGCCGCCCAGGCCGCCGCGGACTTCGAGACCAACCTGGCCAAGCGCCGCGAGCAGTCCGAGCGCGACCTGGCCTCGCGTCAGGCCAAGGCCGAGAAGCGTCTCGCGGAGATCGAGCACCGCGCCGAGCAGCTGCGTCTCGAGGCCGAGAAGCTGCGTACGGACGCCGAGCGGCGTGCCCGTCAGACCGTGGAGACCGCGCAGCGCCAGGCCGAGGACATCGTGGCCGACGCCAACGCCAAGGCGGACCGTATCCGCAGCGAGTCCGAGCGCGAGCTGGCGGCGCTCACCAACCGCCGCGACTCCATCAACGCGCAGCTGACCAACGTCCGCGAGATGCTGGCGACGCTGACCGGTGCCGCCGTCGCGGCGGCCAACCCGATCGTCGACGACGAGCCGGTCTCGCGCGGGGTCCCGGCGCAGCAGAGCCGCTGACCCCCGCGTCGCGGTTTACCGGGCGGTCCCGTTTGCCCGTTTCACGACCGAAGCAGGGCCGTGCGTCACCTTTCGGAGGTGGCGTACGGCCCTTCGGCGTTCTAGCGTGGCCTGCATGATCGAGCTTGAGGGCCTTACGAAACGATTCGGCGCGAAGACCGCCGTGGACAACCTCAGCTTCCAGGTCAAACCGGGGGTGGTGACCGGCTTCCTCGGCCCCAACGGGGCGGGGAAGTCCACGACCATGCGCATGATGCTCGACCTCGACAACCCGACCAGCGGTACGGTCCGGATCGACGGGAAGCACTACCGGGATCTGCCGGAGCCGCTGAAGTACATCGGGGCGCTGCTTGACGCGAAAGCGATGAACGGTGGCCGAACTGCATACAACAACCTTCTCTGCCTGGCCCAGTCGAACCGGATCCCCGAACGCCGGGTCGCCGAGGTACTGGACCTGGTCGGCCTGACGGCCGTCGCGAAGAAGAAGTCGAAAGGATTTTCGCTGGGCATGGGCCAGCGGCTGGGAATCGCCTCCGCGCTGCTCGGTGATCCCCGAATCCTGATGTTCGACGAACCCGTCAATGGTCTGGACCCGGAGGGAATTCTCTGGATCAGGAATCTCATGAAGGGACTGGCGGCGGAGGGAAGAACGATCTTCGTCTCCTCCCACCTCATGAGCGAAATGGCCCTCACGGCCGACCATTTGATCGTCATCGGCCAGGGAAAGCTGCTGGCAGACCTGTCGATGGCCGATTTCATCCACCAGAACTCACGCAGTTACGTCCGGCTGCGCTCGCCCCAGCAGGAGCGGCTCAAGGACGTCCTGCACGACGCGGGGATCAACGCCGTCAGCGTGCCCGCCACCGGCGCGCTGGAGATCGACGGCGTGGGCCCGGAGCGGCTCGGCGAGCTGGCCGCCCAGCACCAGATCGTGCTGCACGAACTCAGCCCGCAACGGGCTTCACTGGAGGAAGCGTTCATGCGCATGACGGCGGACTCCGTCGAGTACCACGCCCACGCACCGGGCGCGCCCGTGCCCGCGGGCATGGCCGTCGGCGATCCCTCCCGGCCCGCCGGCGTTCCCGGCTGGGGCGCCGGCTACGAGGCGACGCGCAAGGGCGGTGAGTGAGCATGGCCTTCTCCGCCGTCCTCAAGTCCGAGTGGACCAAGATCCGCACCGTCGCCTCCACGAGCTGGACCCTCACCACCGCGTTGCTGGTCACCGTCGCCATGGGCGCCGGACTGTGCGCCGTGGTCAACGCGACCTTCAACGATTTGCCCAAGGAACAGCAGTTCACCTTCGACGCCACCCAGATGAGCTTCTCCGGGATGCTCTTCGGCCAGGTGGGAATCCTCATCTTCGGGGCGATGGTGGTCGGCAGCGAGTACAGCACCGGCATGATCCGCACCTCCCTCGCAGCCGTGCCCCGCCGCGCCAACCTGCTGCTCGGCAAGGTCTCCGTGGCGACCGGCCTGACCCTCGTGGTAGGCCTGGCCACGGGCTTCGTGTCCTTCTTCCTCGGGCAGGCCCTCCTCGGCGACCACGGCATCGGGCTGGGCGGGGAGAACGTACTGCGCGCGGTGATCGGCGTCGGCCTGTACATGGCGCTGCTCGCACTGTTCGCCATCGGCGCGTCGATGATGCTGCGGAACACAGCCGCGTCGATCGCGATCCTGATCACCTTCATCGTGGTCCTGCCCATCGTCCTGAGCGTCGTCGACGCCACCCGCAAGATCGCCTACTACCTGCCGAACCAGGCCGGCTCCGCGATCATGCAGACCGTGTCGGCGTCTCCGAGCAGCTCGGACGTGCCCTACGGGCCGTGGGGCGGTCTCGGGATCATGGCGCTGTGGGCGCTCGCCGCGGTGATCGGCGGCTACCTCGTCCTCAAGAAGAGGGACGCCTGACGTACTACGGGACATCCCCGGGTCGGTCTCAGGGGCAGCTCAGGGATCCGGCCCGGGACGGAACCGTAGGAGACTGGATATCCTCTTAACCCTTACGCGGGCGAAAGTCGTCCCGGCCTGGTAAGGGGCAGCAAGATGATCGAGGCAGTCGGCCTGACCAAGCGCTACGGCGCCAAGACCGCCGTCGACCAGCTGTCCTTCCAGGTCAGGCCGGGTCACGTCACCGGTTTCCTGGGGCCCAACGGCTCCGGGAAATCCACCACCATGCGCATGATCGTCGGCCTCGACCGGCCCACCTCCGGTCATGTCACGATCAATGGCCGCCCCTACCGTGAGCTGCCGAACGCCCAGCGGCACGTCGGGGCCCTGCTCGACGCCAAGGCCGTGCACGGCGGCCGCCGGGCCCGTACCCACCTGCTCTCGATCGCCCAGCTCTCCGGGATCCCCGCGAAGCGGGTGGACGAGGTACTGGCCGTGGTCGGCCTCCAGGACGTCGCCCGCCAGCGCACGAAGGGCTTCTCGCTCGGCATGGGCCAGCGGCTCGGCATCGCCACCGCCCTGCTCGGGGACCCCCAGGTGCTCCTGTTCGACGAGCCGGTCAACGGGCTGGACCCCGAGGGGATCCTCTGGGTCCGCAACCTCATGCGCCGGCTGGCCGCCGAGGGGCGTACCGTCCTCGTCTCCTCGCACCTGATGAGCGAGATGGCACTGACCGCCGACCACCTGATCGTGATCGGCCGGGGGCGGCTGCTGGCCGACATGGGCACCCAGGAGTTCATCACGCACAACTCGGCCGGATTCGCTCGGGTGCGTGCGGCCGACACTGATCCCGATGGCCGGGACACGCTGGGTGCGGCCCTCGCCGAGGCGGGCGGCCGGGTCCTCCAGGAGCCCGACGGAGCACTGCGCGTGACGGGGCTGGAACTCCCCCGTATCTCCGACCTCGCGCACCAGGCCGGCGTACGGCTGTGGGAGCTCTCGCCGCACCGGGCCTCGCTGGAGGAGGCGTACATGCGGATGACCCAGTCCTCCCTGGAGTACACCTCCACCGACGACCCGCGGGCCGAGCTGTGGGAGCCGGAGCCGCTGACCGTCCCGGCCTGGGAGGAGGAGGCGCCCGCACCGGAGATCCCGCGGACGGGCTTCTTCGCGCCCCCGCCGCCCGGAGCCGGCGGCCGGCCCTTCCTGATGCCGGACAGTCCCGGCGAGCTCGCCCGGGCCGCCCAGAACAACCCCGAGGAAGCCCGATGAACCCGTCGACGACCGCGGACCGGCCCAAGAGCTACAGCTCGCCGCTGCCGACACCGCGGCCGCACCTGGGACACGCCCTCGCCTCGGAGTGGACCAAGATGGTCTCGGTCCGCTCCACCCTGTGGACGCTCGGCTCGCTCGTGCTGACCGTCGTCGGCGCCGGGCTGCTCTTCGTCGTACAGACCCGGGACGTGGACTACGCGGGCATCTCCTTCACCACGCCCGCCCTCTTCGGCCTGCTGATCGGGCAGCTCGCGGTGATCGTCCTCGGCGTCCTGACGATCACCTCGGAGCACGCCACCGGACTGGTGCGGACCACCTTCACCGCGGCCCCGGAGCGGCACCGGGTGCTCACCGCGAAGTACCTCGTCTTCGGCGCCACGTCGTTCCTCGTCACCGCCGGGTCGGTCTTCCTGGTCGGGCTGGCCGCGGCGCTCGTGCACGACGGCGCCGCCGCCGGACCGCACGCGGCCGGTGAGTGGTTCGGCGCGCTGAAGGGCATCCTCTACGTCACCCTGCTCGGCGTGCTCGCGCTCGCCGTCGGCGCGCTGGTGCGGCATTCCGCCGGGGCGATCGCGGTGATGCTCGGCGTCGTCACGCTGCCGCCGGTGGCGGGCGGGATGCTCACCGCCTGGGAGGCGTCGACCCCGGTGGGCCAGCTGATCCTCCAGTACAACGCCCCGGTGGCGCTGATGCAGCTGTTCGGCATGTCGGACACCGGCTCGGAGACGACCCCGATGCCCGGCAGCCTCGCGCACATGACGCTCATCCTGCTGGTGGCGGGCGGCGCCGTGGCCGCCTCGTACGTGGTGGTCGGCCGCCGGGACGTGTGACGGGCGCTCAGTAGCGGGGCGCGTTGCGGGACCGCTGCACCTTCGAGGTGCGGCGGTCCTTCGCGTTCCAGCAGGCCTTGTGCCAGTGCCGCCGGTCGTCCACGCCGCCGTACTCCGGCCAGGCCACCAGGTGCGGGGTGCCCGAGGGGATCTCCTGGTCGCAGCCCGGGCAGCGGTAGCGCTTGCCCGCGGCGCTCGCGCCCGCGACGTGCCGGACCTTCCACTCCTCGCCCTGGTACTCCTCCGTGCGCTCCAACCCGTAGCGGTCGAGGCCGGTGCTCGGGCGTTCGTCCGGAGTCTCGCCGCCCTTGGGGCGGTTGTGGCGCGGTGACACGTATACCTCACGGATGGGCGGGCGGCAGTGATTTCTCCCAGACTACGCGCAGCGAGGCCGGGTACCCGCAGGGTGGCTACGGGAAGCCGGCCACGCAAAGGTGAATGGCCCGACAATCCCAATAACTTTCGCGTCGGCCCGTGCCTTTGGCACGTGTCGGACGTTGTTGCCATAGGAATAACCGGTCAGCCTGGGGAGACCGCGTCAGCCGCGAGGAGGACAAAGGCGATGCGCGTAGGAGCGTTTGTACTGGCTGCCCAGTTCCCGGGCCAGGGACAGGGCGAAGCACTGCACCGGGCGGTGCGCACGGCCGAGGTGGCCGAGGAGTCCGGGCTCGACTCGGTCTGGCTCGCCGAGCACCACTTCGTCCCGTACGGGGTCTGCCCCTCGGCGGTGACGCTGGCGGCCCTGCTGCTGGGCCGGACCCGGCGGCTGCGGGTGGGCACGGCGGTCAGCGTGCTGCCGAGCACGCACCCGGTGACCCTCGGCGAGCAGGCGGCGCTGCTGCACCTGACCTCGGGCGGGCGGTTCAGCCTCGGGGTGGGCCGCGGCGGACCGTGGGTCGACCTGGAGGTCTTCGGCGGCGGCCTGGACTCGTACGAGAACGGCTTCCCGGAAGCCCTGGACCTGCTGCGGCGCTGGCTGACGGAGGCGCGGGTGGGGGCCGTCGGCGAGCGGTACCGCTTCCGCGAGGTGGCCGTCGTACCGCGCCCGTCGGAGGCGCTGGACGTGGAGGGGCCGGGCCCGGAGGTCATCGTGGCCTGCACCTCCCCCGCATCGGTCCGGCTGGCCGCGCAGCGGGGGCTGCCGATGCTGCTGGGCATGCACTGCGGAGACGAGGACAAGGCCGGGATGGTCGGGCTCTGGCGCGACGCGGCGCTGGCGGCGGGTCATTCCCGGGAGTACGTGGCGGGAGCGGACCATGTCTCCGCCGGGGTGTGCCAGCTGGCGGACCGTGCGGCGGACGCCCGCGAGTCGCTGCTGAAGGCGATGCCGGGCTGGCTCAGGCAGGGCCTGGACGCCCATGTGACGGTGGACGGCCGGGCGCGCGCGATGCGCGACCCGGTCGCGTACACGGAGCTGCTGTGCGACCTGCACCCGGTGGGCACGCCGGCCCTGGCGGCGGACCGGCTGGCGGCCACCTCCGAGCGGACCGGCATCACGCGCTTCGCACTGCTGACGGAGGGGTCGGGCGATCTCGCCGCGACGGAGGAGAACGTACGGCGCCTCGGCGCCGAAGTCCTGCCCCGCCTCGGCTGAGATCTGCCCCGTGCTTCTAGCAGTCCCGCAGTTCGGGCGACTGGTTGAGCAGCTGGCCGCGGATCGAAGTGAACTTGGCCAGCCGGTCGTCCACCGAGGCATCCAGCGGGAACACCGCCACCCGGTGGCAGTTCTGGAACGCCAGGCGCACCCCGAAGTGCCGCTGCAGCGCCCCGCGTATCGCGTCACTCGCGAGGGCACGCAGCAGCTGCCCCCGCGCCTGCTCGTCGGGCGGCGGCGTCTGGTTGTCGGCGAACTGTCCGCCGTCGACCTTCAGCTGGGCCACCAACGAGCTGATCATCTCCCATGCGTAGGGCAGGGAGGTCCGGACGCAGTCGACGAATGCGGCTTCGTCGACCTCGCCTCGCTCGGCCTGTTCGAGTAGGGCCGGTGAGACGTCGAGCGACATGGGTTCTCCTCTCGCGACCCCGGCGGACTGGTTGCCGGGGTCTTACGGGCAGGGAAGGAGGCCGCGACGCTGCGTACACGCTCGGCAACCTCCCGCTCACCACGGTAGGCGTCCCATGGGTGACGCACCAGGAGAATGCGCATACAACGCGCCATCGGCGAAGGGGGCTTTCGGGGGCGAATCGCGTGGAGCCCCGTCGGTCGAGTAGCGTTGCCGACCATGCGTCTCGTCATTGCCCGCTGCTCCGTCGACTACGCGGGCCGGCTCACCGCCCACCTGCCCTCGGCACCCCGTCTGATCCTCGTGAAGGCCGACGGCAGTGTCTCGATCCACGCGGACGACCGGGCGTACAAACCGCTCAACTGGATGTCGCCCCCGTGCACCCTCAAAGAGGGGAGCGGTGACGAGGCCGGCGTGTGGACCGTCGTCAACAAGGCGGGTGAGAAGCTCATCATCACGATGGAGGAAGTCCTGCACGACTCCTCCCACGAGCTCGGCATCGACCCCGGGCTGATCAAGGACGGCGTGGAAGCACACCTCCAGGAGCTCCTCGCGGACCGCATCGAGACGCTGGGCGAGGGCTACACCCTGATCCGGCGCGAGTACATGACGGCGATCGGGCCGGTGGACATCCTGTGCCGGGACGCCTCCGGGGCGACGGTGGCCGTGGAGATCAAGCGGCGCGGCGAGATCGACGGCGTCGAGCAGCTGACCCGCTATCTGGAGCTGCTCAACCGCGACCCGCACCTGGCCCCGGTACGGGGCGTCTTCGCGGCGCAGGAGATCAAGCCGCAGGCCAAGGTGCTGGCGACGGACCGCGGGATGGACTGCGTGGTCCTCGACTACAACGCGATGCGCGGCATCGAGGACGACAAGCTCCGCCTGTTCTGACCTCCGGCCCTTCCCGTCACGACGGCTCCGTCCACGAGGACGGAGCCGTCGTCGTTCACTGGACGGTGTCCGTGCCCGGGCCGGTCGCGGTGCCCGTGCCGGTGGCCGTGGCGGTGGCCGTTCCCGTCGTGGCGGAGGCCGACGGCGACGGAACGGCCGACGCCGAGGGCGAGTCGGACGGGGTCGGCCCGGCGGAGGTGGGCGGCACGGGGGCCGACGACGAGGCCGGGGGCTGCGGCGCGGTCGACTGCGGGCGGCGCGACGGCGTCCGGGAGGGGGTCCGACCCGGGGCGGGGGCGCCGGCGGTCTCGCCCGGGGTGGTGGGCTGCGACGGCGGGTTCACCGCCGGGTCGGACGGCTCCGCAGGAGAATCGTTCTTGCTGGGTCCCGGCGCCGACGGCTGGACCGTCCGCGTCGGGCTGGTCGACACCGCCGGGCCCTGCGCGGGCTGCTCGGTGTCCGAGGAGGCCAGCGCGAGGCTCACCACCGTGCCCAGCGCGACCACGGCGAGCGCGCCCGCCCCGGCCAGCAGCGCCCGGCGCCGGCGCCCGGAGTCCGCAGCGGGTCCGGCCGGGGGCGCGGGGGCCGCGGCGGGGACGCGGGCGGGCTTCGGCGACAGCGGGAAGGCGTCCTCGAACACCTCCGACAGCGTCGTGGGCGGCTCCTGGCGCCGGGTCACGGGCACCACCGGGGCCACCCGCGTCACCGCCTCGGGGGCCACCGGCCGGGCTCCGGCCGCAGCGGACCCGGCCGCCGTACGGGCCAGGGGCGCGCGGACCGTGACGGCCTCCGAAGCCCCGGAACCCTTGGGCAGGGCCGGCGCCGTGACGCCCGCGGCCGGCGTGGCTGCCGACGAGGCGACCGGTGCGACGGCAGGCGCGATGGCGGGTGCGATGGCGGGCGGCTCCAGCCGCAGCGGCGGCGACACCGTCACCTCCGCGGCCTCCCGGTCCACGACCAGCGCCAGCGCCCGCCGGCCCGCGACCGTGCCCCGCTTGTCGGCCAGCGCGCCGCGCAGCCCGATCGAGGTCTCCAGTTCGGCCCGCGCCCGGTCCAGGCGTCCCTCGCACAGCGCGAGCACACCGAGTTCGTGGTGGAAGTAGGCCTGCTCGGCGACCTCGCCCGCCTTGCGCGCGGCCTCGGCCCCCGCGCGCAGCACCCGGTCCCAGGCCTCCCAGTGCAGCGAGGCGGCGAAGGCCGGAGCCGCCGTGCGCGCCAGCAGTACGGCCGCCACCACGTCCGCGCCGCCGAGCGCGGCGAGGACCGCGTCCGCCTCGGCCGCGACGCGCCGCGGGTCCACCGAGGTGTGGCCGGTCCACCAGGCGTAGTGCCGGGCGGCCGTACGGGCCTCCTCGGCCGCGGTGTCCCCGTACCCGACCTCCTCCAGCTGCCGCGCGACCCCGGCGGCCAGCCGGTAGCGCGGGCCGACCCGGGTCAGCAGTCCGCAGCCGAGCAGTTCCGCCACCGCCGAGTCGGCGTGGGTGTCCCCCACCAGTGCGGGCAGGTGCGCGTGGTGCGGCAGTTCGCCGCCCAGGGCGCAGGCGATCCGCAGGGCCGCACGGGCCGACTCACTGACCCGCGAGGCCAGCAGCTCCGCCGGAGCGGCGCCCTCGGCCAGCGTCGGCAGCGGCACCTCGACGGTGTCGCGCGGACGCTCCTCGAAGACGCCCGGCTCCTCCTCGTCGTCCACCTCGTCGGTGTGGTTGATCTCGTCCCGCTGCCGCAGCAGCGCGGCGGCCTGTACGAAGCGCAGCGGGAGCCCCTCGGAGGCGAACCGGAGGTCGGCCGCCCAGGCGGTCTCCGCCTCCGTCAGCGGGCGGCCGACGCCCGCCTCCAGCAGTTCCAGGCATGCGTCCTTCCCGAGCCCGCCGAGGAGGACCTCTTCGATGTGCGGGTCGTCGGAGGGGCCCCGGGTGTCGGGGGTCGCAGCCAGCAGGTAGGCGCATTCGGGGGTGGCGCGCATCAGCTCGTCGAGGGCGGCCCCGCCCAGCTCCAGGTCGTCGAGGAGGACGACGGCGCCGATGTCGCGCACGCGCGCGAGGAGCTCGATCCGGTCGGGCCGCGCGTCCGAGGCCTCGTACACGGTCGCGTAGAGCGTGTGGAGCAGCTCGGCGGGCTGCTGGTGTCCGTGGCCGCAGAGCCGTACGACCCCGTCGGGGGCGAGGCCGGCGCACTGGGCGGCGACCGCGTCGAGCAGCGCGCTGCGGCCCGATCCGGCGGGCCCGGTCAGGCGTACGGACCGCCCCCGGCCGAGCAGTCGTACGAGGCGCTCCAGCTCCTCCTCGCGCGCCCGCAGGGGACGGGCGGACACGGGAGCCCCGGGGAGCACGGGCGGCTGTGCGGCGGCGTCCCGGGCGGCGCGGGCGGCCGCGTCGCGCTTGGCGGGGCGGCCCGCCCCCGTGCCGGGCCGGAGCGGTTCGATCTCGCTGCCGTCGACCGGGTTGACGGTGAGGACGAAGTCCCCCGCGGTCAGGGTGACCACCCGGGCGGGCGCTACGGGCGCGGGCAGCGCCGCGGCACCTCCGGAGGGCTCCTCCGGATCGGCCTGCCCCTGTATGCGGTCCATGACCAAGTCCCCCGATCGCGCCGTGCGCCTCGCCGTCGTACCACCCGGCCTTCGTACACGCCGCTGTCGCTACTGGTCCGGTTTCCGCCCGAACCCTAGACCGTGGCCGGTCCTGCGGGGAACCGCGGGGGTGCCATCACCACCGGACCGTTACGTTTCCGCAGGAAAACGGAACACTGTGTTCACACCCTGGGCAGGGACTCCGCTTCCAGTCCGCCCTCGATCGCGAGGATCCGGTGCAGGCGGGTGGCCACGAGCAGCCGCTGCATCTGCGGCGGCACCCCGCGCAGGACGAGGCGCCGTCCGGTCCGGCCGGCCCTGCGGTGCGCACCCATGATCACGCCGAGGCCGGTCGCGTCCCAGGAGTCGAGCCCGGTGAGGTCGAGCACGAGGTCGCCGTGGCCGTCGTCGAGGGCGGAGTGGAGGACCGTACGGGCGTCCGCCGCGCTGCGCACGTCGAGGCGGCCCCCGACAGCGAGTTCGGCGTGGTCGCCCCTGATGTGCATGTGTACTCCCAGCAGTACGCGTACGTATGGTCCGACTGGTCCGTGGTCGGCAACTCTCACTGCAACTGACTGCCTCGCGGGCAGGGAAGTTGCCGACCGTGAGCGAACCGATACCTAATTCACCCGGAGGGGTGAAGGCATTCGAACGGTGGTGCTCGGTGGCGCGGCCTCAGTGCTTGTAGAAGCCCTGCCCGCTCTTGCGGCCGATGTCCCCGGCGTCCACCATCCGGCGCATCAGCTCCGGCGGCGCGAACTTCTCGTCCTGGGACTCGGTGTAGATGTTGCTGGTGGCGTGCAGCAGGATGTCGACGCCCGTGAGGTCCGCGGTGGCCAGCGGGCCCATCGCGTGCCCGAAGCCCAGCTTGCACGCGATGTCGATGTCCTCGGCGGAGGCCACGCCCGACTCGTACAACTTGGCGGCCTCGACGACCAGGGCGGAGATCAGACGGGTCGTCACGAAACCGGCGACGTCACGGTTGACGACGATGCAGGTCTTGCCGACGGACTCGGCGAACGCCCGGGTGGTGGCGAGGGTTTCGTCGCTCGTCTTGTAACCGCGGACGAGCTCGCAGAGCTGCATCATCGGGACGGGCGAGAAGAAGTGCGCGCCGACGACCCGCTCCGGACGCTCCGTCGCGGCCGCGATCTTGGTGATCGGGATGGCCGAGGTGTTGGAGGCCAGGATGGTGTCCTCGCGCACGATCTTGTCCAGGGCGCGGAAGATCTCGTGCTTGATCTCGATCTTCTCGAAGACCGCCTCGACCACGATGTCGACGTCGGCGACCGCGTCCAGGTCGGTGGTCGTCGTGATGCGCGCGAGGGCCGCCTCGGCGTCCTCTGCGGTCAGCTTGCCCTTGGAGACGAACTTGTCGTACGAGGCCTTGATCCCGTCCGTGCCGCGCGTCAGCGCGGCGTCGGTGACATCGCGCAGTACGACGTCCCAGCCCGCCTGAGCGGAGACCTGGGCGATACCGGAACCCATCAGTCCGGCACCGATGACGGCAAGCTTCCCAGCCACTGCACACCCCACGTTCTTGATACGGCCCGGCCTCGAAACGGCCCGGACTCCTGGCCCCTCCGGCGGAGACTAGCGTCCGGGCGGTGCGGTGTGACCGCGAAGTAACACGCGTCACGTCTCAGATGACGGACATCACACCGGTACGGCTCAGTAGTCCGCCGGTTCGCCCAACCACTCCTCGATCGACGGCAGTCGCCCGGCCTCGCGCGCCTCCGTGCCGGTGTGGCCGGGCCCGGGGTCGAGGGCCGTCCGCCGGGCGGGCGTGGGGGCCGTGGACGTCCTCGTGCGCGTACGGGTCAAGTGCTCGCGCGAGGGGGCTCCGTGGGAGCGGGTCCCGGACACGGCCCGCCCGGACGGCGCGGGTGGCCTCCCGGAGCCGCGCCCGTCCGTCCGGCTCGGCGCAGTGGTACCGGTACCGGGCGGGGTGCATCCGCGATGCGTCAGGCGCGCGGGGTCCCCTGTGTGGTGCGGTCCGGCAAGCCCGCCAGGACGTCGACCCGCTGGGCCGGTTCGGCCGGCTGACCGGTTCCGCACATGTCGGTCAAACCGTCACCTCTCCGCCCTCCCGGGCCCCTTTCGGGCCGCCCGCGGACGGGGTACCGGGCTCACGGGCGCCTCCGCGTGCGGTGTTCCGGCGGGCGTCACTACCCTGGCCGCATGGTGAACCTCACGCGCATCTACACCCGTACCGGCGACAAGGGCACGACCGCCCTGGGCGACATGAGCCGCACGGCCAAGACCGATCTGCGGATCTCCGCGTACGCCGACGCCAACGAGGCCAACGCGGCCATCGGGACGGCGATCGCCCTCGGAGGCCTGCCGCAGGACGTGGTGAAGGTCCTGGTCCGGGTGCAGAACGACCTGTTCGACGTCGGCGCGGACCTGTGCACCCCGGTGGTCGAGAACCCGCAGTACCCGCCGCTGCGGGTGGAGCAGTTCTACGTGGACAAGCTGGAGGCGGACTGCGACTCCTTCAACGAGCATCTGGAGAAGCTGCGCAGCTTCATCCTCCCCGGCGGCACCCCGGGCGCGGCCCTGCTGCACCAGGCCTGCACCGTCGTCCGGCGTGCCGAGCGCTCGACGTGGGCGGCGCTGGAGGTGCACGGCGAGGTCATGAACCCGCTGACCGCCACCTACCTGAACCGCCTCTCCGACCTCCTGTTCATCCTGGCCCGTACGGCCAACAAGGAGGTCGGCGACGTGCTGTGGGTGCCGGGCGGCGACCGCTAGTGCTGTGACCGGAGGGGTTTGCCCGGAGGACCCCTCCGGGCAACCCCTCCGGTCACGGCACTAGGTCCTCGGCTCTGCCGCGACGTCGCCCGCCGGGGCCTTCCTCGGCCAGATCGAGTAGGTCGCGGCGATGAGGGCCTGGATCCCGAGCACCCGCAGGGCCGCGAACTGCCAGGCGTGGAGCGCGCTCGTGTCGCCCGCGTCGCCGACGTACCAGATCGCGGCCTGGAGCAGCCCGATCGCGACGGCGGCGGCGGCCAGGGTCCGGGTCCACAGCTTCCACTCGTGGACGGCCCGCGCCTTGCCGTACGTGGGCCCGGGCGGCTTCGGGCCGCCGCCGAAGCGGTGGGCGGCGTGCCGGTCGAGCCATTTCACGGTGTAGTGGCCGTAGCCCACCGTGTAGCCGATGTAGAGCGCGGCCAGGCCGTGGGTCCAGCTCGGCTCTCCGCCGTTCTTCAGGTCGAGGGTGGTGACGACCAGCAGGACCAGCTCCAGCAGCGGCTCGCACAGCAGCACGGCGGCGCCCAGCCTGGGCATGTTCGCGAGGTAGCGCAGGGCCAGCCCGCCGGCCAGCAGCACCCAGAAGGCGACCTCGCAGGTGATGATCAGCGCGACGAGCACGGCGCTCTCCGTTCCATTCGTTTCCGGACGTCTTCGGTTCTCCTCCAGACTCCCGCCCGGTCCGGCCCCGTTCGTCGTCGTCGCTGACGAAAGACCACTGCATCCTTCGATGTAGTCGACGTCCCCCTGGGTACCGAGGCCCGCGCCCCGCCCACCGTGTTGGATGGGACCGTGACCGAGAAGAGCCTGCGCCCCCACCGCCACGACGTCCTGCTCGCCGTGGTCGGCGTGCTCGCGGGCCTGGCGATGTGGTCGCTGGGCGTCTACAGCAGCGCCGGCCGGCACTTCCTGCCCGCCTGGGCCGCCCTGGTTCCCCTCGTGATCGTCGGCGCGATGGAGCTGCTGCGCCGCTCCAGGCCCGCGGCCGCCCTGGCCGTCGGCACTCTCTGCGTGATCGCCAACGAGTTCACGGTCGGCAGCCTCGCGACCGTCCTGATCTTCACCGACCTGATGTACGCCGCCGTCGTCTACGGGAAACCCGCCACGGCCCGGCGGCTCCCGGTCAGCACCGGCCTGATCACCGTGGCCGTCACCATCGCCGCCCTGGCCTGGCTGCGCACGCCCGAAGCGCTGCTGATCGGCGTGGTCACCGGCCTCGTCAGTTTCGGTCCGGCACTGACCGGCGCCACCCTGCGCAACCACCGGGAGGCCGCGGTGGCGGCCCGGCTGCGCGCCGAGCAGACCGCGCTGCTGGCCGAAATGGACCGTACGCAGGCGGTCGTCGCCGAGCGCGCCCGGATGGCCCGGGAGCTGCACGACATGGTGGCCAACCACCTCTCCGCCATCGCCATCCACTCCACCGCCGCGCTCTCCATCGACCGGGCCGAGACCAGTCGTGACGCCCTCGGGGTGATCCGCGAGAACAGCGTCCAGGGCCTGGCCGAGATGCGCCGGCTGATCGGGCTGCTGCGGGACGCCGGGGCGGAGCGCGAGCCGGTCGCCGTACCCACGCTGGACGGTCTGGACGCCCTGGTGGGACAGGCCCGGACCAACGGCTCGGCGAGCGGGCTGGACTTCGTACTGCACGACGAACGGCCGCCCGGGGAGCCGACGCCGGCCCCGGTGGAGCTGGCCGCGTACCGGATCCTGCAGGAGTCGCTGACCAATGCCCTCAAGCACGCCGCCCCGGGCACGGTCACGGTCCGCGTGGGCCGCGCGGCCGGGCTGCTGACCGTGACGGTGGACTCCCCGTACGGGGAACGGCCCGGTCCGCGCGCGCCCGGCTCCGGTGCCGGGCTGATCGGCATGCGGGAGCGGGCGGAGCTGCTGGGCGGGGAGTTCACGGCCGGCCGGGCCGGCCGGGTGTGGCGGGTGCGGGCGGCACTGCCCGCGGATGAGAAGGCGGTGGAGGCATGACCATCACGGTGGTGGTTGCGGAGGACCAGAGCGCGGTACGGGCGGGGCTGGTGCTCATCCTGCGCAGCGCGGCCGGCATCGAGGTGGTCGGCGAGGCGGCCGACGGGGAGGAGGCCGTGCGGCTCGCGCGCGAGCTGCGGCCGGATCTCGTCCTCATGGACGTGCAGATGCCGAAGCTCGACGGGGTGTCCGCGACCCGCGAGGTGGTCGCGGAAGGACTGGCCGACGTGCTGGTGCTGACCACCTTCGACCTCGACGAGTACGTCTTCGGGGCGCTGCGGGCGGGAGCCGCGGGCTTCCTCCTGAAGAACGCGGAGGCCGCGGAGCTGATCGGGGCGGTACGGACCGTGGCGCGCGGGGAGGGCCTGATCGCCCCGTCGGTGACCAGGCGGCTGATCGCCGAGTTCGCGGCGCCGCGTCCGGCGCGGGCGTCGGTGCCGCCGGAGACGACGGCGGCCGTGGCCTCCCTGACGCGGCGGGAGCGGGAGGTACTGAGCGCTCTGGGCGAGGGCCTGTCGAATGCGGAGATCGCCGAACGCCTGGAGATGGCCGAGTCGACGGCGAAGACGCACGTCAGCAGGTTGCTCGGGAAGCTGGAGCTGCGCAGTCGGCTCCAAGCGGCCGTGCTGGCACAGGAGTTGGGGATCTAGGGCTACGGCCGCACACCGGTCTGGACCTCTTGACGGTTGGTCCAGACCTTTCTACCCTCACGAGCACTGTGGTGAGCGTGCCATGACAAAGCGTGCTCACGGGCGGCGCAGGTCCCACCCCCATGTCGACGTCGGCCCCACGACCGCGACGGACCTACGGAGGATCACCCTTGAGCACAGCATCCCCACCCCGCACCCGGCGCACCCGGTTCTTCACGCGGGTCGCGGCGATCGTCGCCGCGCTCGCCCTGCCCGTCACCGGACTCGTCGCGCTGGCAGGACCCGCCCAGGCCGCCACCTCGGCGACCGCGACGTACACCAAGGTCTCCGACTGGGGCACCGGCTTCGAGGGCAAGTGGACGGTGAAGAACACCGGCACCAGCACGATCACCTCGTGGACCCTCGAGTGGGACTTCCCGGCCGGCACCGCCGTCACCTCCGCCTGGGACGCCACCGTCACCAGCTCAGGCACCCACTGGACCGGTAAGAACGTCGGCTGGAACGGCACCCTCGCGCCCGGCGCGACCGCCAGTTTCGGGTTCAACGGCACCGGCGGCGGCTCCCCCGGCGGCTGCAGGATCAACGGCGCTTCCTGTGACGGCACCCAGCCCGGCGACACTCCCCCCACCGCTCCCGGCACCCCCACCGCGAGCACTGTCGCCGACACCTCCCTGACCCTGAGCTGGTCCTCCGCCACCGACGACAAGGGCGTCAAGAACTACGACGTCTACCGGGGCTCCAGCAAGATCGCCACCGTCACCGGGACCAGCTACGCGGACTCGGGCCTGACCAAGGGCACCACCTACACGTACAGCGTCACCGCCCGCGACACCATCGACCAGACCGGCCCCTCCTCCGGCTCCCTCTCGGTGACGACGACCGGCGGCGTCATCCCCCCCGACCCGGGCGGCAAGGTAAAGCTCGGCTACTTCACCGAGTGGGGCGTCTACGGCCGCAACTACCACGTCAAGAACCTCGTGACCTCCGGCTCCGCCGCGAAGATCACCCACATCAATTACGCCTTCGGCAACGTCCAGAACGGCCAGTGCACCATCGGTGACGCCTACGCCGACTACGACAAGGCCTACACCGCCGACCAGAGCGTCGACGGCGTCGCCGACACCTGGGACCAGCCGCTGCGCGGCAACTTCAACCAGCTGCGCAAGCTGAAGAAGCAGTACCCGAACATCAAGGTGCTGTGGTCCTTCGGCGGCTGGACCTGGTCCGGCGGCTTCGGCCAGGCCGCCGCGAACCCGGCCGCCTTCGCCCAGTCCTGCTACAGCCTGGTCGAGGACCCGCGCTGGGCCGACGTCTTCGACGGCATCGACATCGACTGGGAGTACCCGAACGCCTGCGGCCTGTCCTGTGACACCAGCGGCGCCGCCGCCCTGAAGAACCTGATGTCCGCGCTGCGCACCAAGTTCGGCGGCTCCAACCTGGTCACCGCGGCCATCTCCGCCGACGGCTCCAACGGCGGCAAGCTCGACCTCGCCGACTACGCGGGCGCCGCGCAGTACGTCGACTTCTACAACGTGATGACGTACGACTTCTTCGGCGCGTGGGACGCCAAGGGCCCGACCGCCCCGCACTCCCCGCTCACCTCGTACACCGGCATCCCGATCGCCGGCTTCAACTCCGAGGCCGCGATCACCAAGCTCAAGGGCAAGGGCATCGCGGGCTCCAAGCTGAACCTCGGCATCGGCTTCTACGGGCGCGGCTGGACCGGCGTCACGCAGGCCGCCCCCGGCGGCACCGCGACCGGACCCGCACAGGGCACGTACGAGCAGGGCATCGAGGACTACAAGGTGCTCAAGGGCAGCTGCCCCGCGACCGGCACGGTCGCCGGCACGGCCTACGCCAAGTGCGGCAGCAACTGGTGGAGCTACGACACCCCCGCCACCATCGCCGGAAAGATGACCTGGGCCAAGAACCAGGGCCTCAAGGGAGCCTTCTTCTGGGAGTTCAGCGGCGACACCGCCAACGGTGAGCTCGCGAACGCGATCCACACCGGACTCCAGTAAGGACCGAAGCCGGGGAGACGGGTCCGCCCCCGTCTCCCCGGCTTCTTCACGTCAGTGCGACCTCAGGCCCCTGGCCTCAGGCCCTCAGGCCCTCAGGCCCTCAGGCGACGTTCACCCTCTGCCCGGGGGGCGCCGCCTCCAGCCACGCGAGGAAGCCGGTCAGCGCGTCCTCGCTCATCGCCAGCTCCAGGCGGGTCCCCCGGTGGACGGCGCCGAGCACGACGGCGTCGGAGAGCAGGGCCAGCTCTTCCTCGCCCTCGGGGGCGCGGCGCGAGACGACCTCGATGGAGGAACGCTCCAGCAGCCGGCGCGGGCGGTGCGAGTAGCTGAACACGCGGAACCACTCGATCCGGTCACCGCTGTAGCGTGCGACCCCGTACACCCAGCCCTTGCCGGAGGTGTCGGCCTCCTCGGGCACACCCCAGCGCATGCTGCAGTCGAAGGTGCCGCCGGACCGCTGGATGAGTCTGCGGCGCAGCCCGAAGACAAACAGCCCGATCACCACCAGGGCTACGACCAGGCCGCTCACAAGCAGAGCGAGGAGCATCTTCACCGACCTCCTCGCTCATCGAAACCCACATGCGAAAAAAACGACCTGCATCGCCTCAGCCGCGACCCGGTCTGGAAAATTCCAGAACGGACCGCGGCTGAGGTCTGCCGCGTCCCGGAGGGTGGCCCCCCGGGACTCAGCGGTTCAAACTCCGACGGGTGTTCAGCCCGTTACGGCGCGCAGCCGGACATCCGCGCGACGCTCGGCGGCGGCGTCCGCCTCCGCCTTCGCGCGCTCCAGTGCCCGCTCCGCACGCTGGACGTCAATCTCGTCCGCGAGCTCGGCGATCTCGGCCAGCAGGGACAGCTTGTTGTCCGCGAACGAGATGAAACCGCCGTGCACCGCGGCGACGACAGTGTCGCCCGCGCTGGTGCGGATGGTCACAGGGCCCGATTCCAGCACACCGAGAAGCGGCTGGTGACCGGGCATGACGCCGATGTCGCCGGACGTGGTGCGGGCGACAACAAGGGTGGCCTCGCCGGACCAGACATTGCGGTCCGCCGCGACCAGCTCGACGTGCAGCTCAGCAGCCAAGGTGGCTCCTCGGGTCACCACCCGGCGGGTCAGCCGGGTGTTGGGTCAAATTCTAATGGGCGTGGGGAGAGGGACGGGACATACCCGCCCCTCTCCGTCAGTCAGCTGTGCTCGCGAGGAGCGCGGCTTCAGGAGACGCCCAGCTCCTTGGCGTTGGCCTTCAGGTCCTCGATGCCACCGCACAGGAAGAACGCCTGCTCGGGGAAGTGGTCGTAGTCACCGTCGCAGATCGCGTTGAACGCGGTGATCGACTCCTCGAGCGGAACGTCCGAACCGTCCACACCGGTGAACTGCTTCGCCACGTGGGTGTTCTGCGACAGGAAGCGCTCGACGCGACGGGCACGGTGGACAACGAGCTTGTCCTCCTCGCCCAGCTCGTCGATACCGAGGATCGCGATGATGTCCTGGAGGTCCTTGTACTTCTGCAGGATCCCCTTGACACGCATGGCGGTCGCGTAGTGGTCCGCCGCGATGTACCGCGGGTCGAGGATGCGGGACGTCGAGTCCAGCGGGTCCACGGCCGGGTAGATGCCCTTCTCGGAGATCGGACGGGAGAGAACCGTCGTCGCGTCGAGGTGGGCGAAGGTGGTCGCCGGCGCCGGGTCGGTCAGGTCGTCCGCGGGGACGTAGATCGCCTGCATCGAGGTGATCGAGTGACCACGGGTCGAGGTGATGCGCTCCTGGAGGAGACCCATCTCGTCGGCCAGGTTCGGCTGGTAACCCACCGCGGAGGGCATGCGGCCGAGCAGGGTCGACACCTCGGAACCCGCCTGGGTGTACCGGAAGATGTTGTCGATGAAGAAGAGCACGTCCTGCTTCTGCACATCGCGGAAGTACTCCGCCATGGTCAGACCGGCCAGCGCGACGCGAAGACGGGTGCCCGGGGGCTCGTCCATCTGACCGAAGACGAGCGCCGTCTTGTCGATGACGCCCGAGTCGGCCATTTCCTCGATGAGGTCGTTGCCCTCACGGGTACGCTCACCGACGCCCGCGAACACCGACACACCGTCGTGGTTGTTGGCGACGCGGTAGATCATTTCCTGGATCAGAACGGTCTTGCCGACACCGGCACCACCGAACAGACCGATCTTTCCACCCTTGACGTACGGGGTGAGAAGGTCGATGACCTTGACGCCGGTCTCGAACATCTCGGTCTTCGACTCGAGCTCGTCGAAGCGAGGGGCCTTGCGGTGGATCGGCCAGCGCTCGGTGACGTTGGCGTTCTCCTCCGGGTAGTTCAGCACCTCACCGAGGGTGTTGAACACCTTGCCCTTGGTGAAGTCACCGACGGGGACGGTGATGCCCTCGCCCGTGTCGATCACCGGGGCCTGGCGGACCAGACCGTCGGTCGGCTGCATCGAGATGGTGCGGACGACGCCGTCACCCAGGTGCTGCGCGACCTCGAGGGTCAGGGTCTTCAGCGCGCCGTCCTGGGCCGGGTCGGCGACCTGGACCTTGAGGGCGTTGTAGATCTCGGGCATGGCGTCGACGGGGAACTCCACGTCGACGACCGGGCCGATGACCCGGGCGACGCGGCCCGTGGCGGCGGCCGTCTCAACAGTGGTCGTCATTACTTGTCACTCCCCGCGGTCGCGTCAGCCATGGCGCTCGCGCCACCGACGATCTCGCTGATTTCCTGGGTGATTTCGGCCTGGCGGGCCGCGTTGGCAAGCCGGGAGAGGCTCTTGATGAGGTCTCCGGCGTTGTCGGTCGCCGACTTCATCGCGCGGCGGCGGGCGGCGTGCTCGGAAGCGGCCGACTGCAGCAGTGCGTTGTAGATGCGGCTCTCGACGTAGCGCGGCAGAAGGGCGTCGAGGACGTCCTCCGCCGACGGCTCGAAGTCGAACAGCGGAAGGATCTCGCCCTTCGCGCCGGTCTCCTCCTCTGCCTTGTCGAGGCTGAGCGGCAGCATCCGGCCGTCGACCGCGTTCTGCGTCATCATCGACACGAATTCCGTGTAGACGACGTGCAGCTCGTCGACGCCGCCCTCGGCCGTGTCCAGCTGGATGGCCTCGATGAGCGGTCCGGCGACGCGCTTGGCGTCGGCGTAGGCCGGGCTGTCGGTGAAGCCGGTCCACGAATCCGCGACCTTGCGCTCGCGGAACCCGAAGTAGGCGACACCCTTGCGGCCGACGATGTAGGTGTCGACGTCCTTGCCCTCAGCGCGCAGCCGCTCGGTGAGCCGCTCCGCCTGCTTGATGGCGTTCGAGGAGTAGCCGCCGGCCAGACCGCGGTCGCTCGTGATGAGCAGGACCGCGGCGCGGGTCGGCGCCTCGACCTCGGTCGTCAGGGCGTGCTTGGTGTTCGAACCGGTCGCCACCGCGGTCACCGCACGGGTGAGCTCGGTCGCGTACGGCATCGACGCCGCCACCTTGCGCTGCGCCTTGACGATGCGCGAGGCGGCGATCATCTCCATCGCCTTGGTGATCTTCTTGGTCGCCGTGATGGCACGGATGCGACGCTTGTAGACCCGGAGCTGCGCTCCCATGAGTCAGGTCCCTTCCGTCGTCACTTGGAGACGTTGACGGCCGGTGCGTCCTCGCCCAGGAGCTTGCCGTCCGAGGTCTCGAACTGGCGCTTGAAGCCGGCGATGGCGTCAGCGATCGACGTCAGGGTGTCGTCCGACATCTTGCCGCCCTCGGCGATGGAGGTGAGGAGGTCCTTGCGCTCGCGGCGCAGGTGCTCCAGCAGCTCCGACTCGAAGCGACGGATGTCGGCGACCGGAACGTCGTCCATCTTGCCGGTGGTACCGGCCCAGACGGAGACGACCTGCTCCTCGACGGGCATCGGCTGGTACTGGCCCTGCTTCAGCAGCTCGACCAGGCGCTTGCCGCGCTCCAGCGAAGCCTTCGAAGCGGCGTCCAGGTCGGAACCGAAGGCGGCGAACGCCTCCAGCTCGCGGTACTGGGCGAGGTCCAGGCGCAGACGGCCGGAAACCTGCTTCATGGCCTTGTGCTGGGCGGAGCCACCGACACGGGAGACCGAGATACCGACGTTCAGCGCCGGGCGCTGGCCCGCGTTGAACAGGTCGGACTCCAGGAAGCACTGGCCGTCGGTGATGGAGATGACGTTGGTCGGGATGAACGCCGACACGTCGTTCGCCTTGGTCTCGACGATCGGCAGACCGGTCATCGAACCGGCACCCATCTCGTCGGACAGCTTCGCGCAGCGCTCCAGCAGACGGGAGTGCAGGTAGAAGACGTCACCCGGGTAGGCCTCGCGGCCCGGCGGGCGGCGCAGCAGCAGCGACACGGCGCGGTAGGCGTCGGCCTGCTTCGACAGGTCGTCGAAGATGATCAGGACGTGCTTGCCGGCGTACATCCAGTGCTGGCCGATGGCGGAACCGGTGTACGGCGCCAGGTACTTGAAGCCGGCCGGGTCGGACGCCGGGGCGGCGACGATCGTCGTGTACTCGAGCGCGCCGGCGTCTTCCAGGGCGCCGCGAACGGACGCGATGGTCGAGCCCTTCTGGCCGATGGCGACGTAGATGCAGCGGACCTGCTTGTTCACGTCGCCCGAGCGCCAGTTGTCGCGCTGGTTGATGATCGTGTCGACGGCCAGAGCGGTCTTACCCGTCTGACGGTCGCCGATGATCAGCTGACGCTGGCCGCGGCCGACGGGGACCATCGCGTCGATGGCCTTGTAGCCGGTCTGCATCGGCTCGTGGACCGACTTGCGGACCATGACGCCGGGGGCCTGCAGCTCGAGGGCGCGGCGGCCTTCGGTCGCGATCTCGCCGAGACCGTCGATCGGGTTGCCGAGCGGGTCGACAACGCGGCCGAGGTAGCCCTCGCCGACGCCGACGGAGAGAACCTCACCGGTGCGCTGCACCGGCTGGCCCTCCTCGATACCGCTGAACTCGCCGAGGACGACCGCACCGATCTCGCGCTCCTCGAGGTTGAGGGCGAGACCGAGGGTGCCGTCCTCGAACTTCAGCAGCTCGTTCGCCATGGCGGAGGGCAGGCCCTCCACCTTCGCGATGCCGTCGCCGGCAACGCTGACCGTTCCGACCTCCTCGCGCGAGGCCGCGTCCGGCTGGTACGACTGGACAAAGTTCTCCAGTGCGTCCCGGATCTCCTCCGGCCGGATCGTGAGCTCCGCCATCTGGGTTCCCTGCTCTCCTTGTTGGGCCTGAAGCTTCTTTGGGGTCTGGGGGCGACCCCCAGGAATCTTCTGCAAGTTCTGCACGGCCCAACCGGGCCGCTAGGAATGCGTTGTTCTATTGGTGGCTGGTCAGCCGGCCATACGACGGGACGCCTCACTGAGACGCTCCGCGATGGTGCCGTCGATGACCTCGTCACCGACGCGCACCTGGATTCCGCCGAGGACCGCGGGGTCCACGTCGAGGTTCAGGTGCATCTGGCGGCCGTACAGCTTGGCCAGCACCGCGCCGAGACGCGCCTTCTGCACATCGCTGAGCGGAACCGCGGTGGTCACGGTGGCGACCATGCGGTTGCGGCGCTCGGCGGCGAGCGTGGAAAGGGACTCGAGTCCCGCTTCCAGGCTACGTCCACGCGGGTGCGTGACAAGACGCGTCACCAGGCGCTCGGTGACGGCGTTCGCCTTGCCGCCGAGCAGGCTGCGCAGCAGCTCGCTCTTGGCGGAGGCGGTGGCCGCCCGGTCGGTCAGCGCGGCGCGCAGCTCGGTGCTCGAGGAGACGATCCGGCCGAACCGGAACACCTCGTCCTCGACGTCGTCGAGCGCGCCGCCCTGCTGGGCCGCCGTGAGCTCGGCGGTGGCCGCCAGCTCCTCCAGCGAGTCCACCAGGTCACGGGACTGCGACCAGCGGGACCGCGCCATGCCCGACACCAGGTCGAGGGCTTCCCCGCTGACCTGGCTGCCCAGCAGCCGACCCACCAGCTCGGCCTTGGCCTCACCGGACTGCGCCGGGTCCGTGATGACCCGACGCAGCGAGACCTCACGGTCGAGCAGCGCGGTGACGGCTGCCAGCTCACCGGCGAGCTTCGCCGCGTCGACGGACGTGTTGTCCGTCAGCGCGTCGAGACGCTCGCGCGCGGAGGCCAGCGCCTCGCGGCTCGCTCCGTTCATCGGGCGGCCTCGGCCTTCTCCTCGAGCTCGCTGAGGAAGCGGTCGATCGTGCGGCTCTGCCGGGCGTGGTCCTCGAGGGACTCACCGACGAGCTTTCCGGCCAGGTCGGTGGCGAGCTTGCCGACGTCCTGGCGCAGCGCCTGAGAGGCGGCCTTGCGGTCTGCCGCGATCTGGGCGTGGCCGGCAGCGATGATCTCCTCACGCTGCCGCTGGCCCTCTGCGCGCAGTTCTTCCTTCAGCGCAGTGCCCTGCTCCAGCGCTTCCTGGCGCAGGCGCGCGGCCTCGTGCCGGGCTTCAGCGAGCTGGGCCTTGTACTGCTCCAGCACGCTCTGAGCCTCGGTCTGAGCGGCCTCAGCCTTCTCGATACCGCCCTCGATGGCCTCACGACGCTCTTCCAGAACCTTGTTGATGTTCGGGAGGAGCTTCTTCGCGAGGAAGCCGAAGACGATGACGAAGGCGATCAGACCGATGACGAGCTCGGGGATCGGCGGAACGAGCGGGTTTTCCGTCTCAGCCGCGAGAACCAGGAGGTTCACATCAGTGCCTTTCGTCTAATCGGACTAGTAGTCGCAGCTCGTCTTAGTAGACGAACGGCATGACCAGACCGATGAGGGCGAGCGCCTCACAGAAGGCGAAGCCGAGGATCTGGTTGGCGCGGATCAGACCGGCAGCCTCGGGCTGACGGGCGAGAGCCTGCGTGCCGTTACCGAAGATGATGCCGACGCCGACACCCGGGCCGATGGCCGCGAGACCGTAACCAACGGAGCTGAGGGAACCGGTGACGCCTTCGGCGGCAGCGAGGATCTGGGACATGCCAGTTCTTCCTTCTCTTTCACGGACCGGTGGGGGTTGGCCACCGGACGACAGGGGGTTTGGGGAGGGCGGGGCTCAGTGGTGCTCGGCGAGCGCGCCCTGGATGAAGCTGCAGGCCAGGAGGACGAAGACGTAGGCCTGGACAGCCTGGATGAAGAGCTCGAACGCGGTCATCACGATGACCATGACGAACGAGACGCCCGCGTAGGCGATGCCGATCCCGTTCAGCAGGTACCAGCTGGCGATGGTGAACAGCAGCAGCAGGGTGTGACCGGCGAACATGTTCGCGAAGAGTCGGACCGCGTGGGTGAACGGGCGCACCAGGACGTTCGAGAAGAACTCGATGACCATGACGAGCGGGAGCACCGGGCCGAGCGACTTGTCGTAGCCCGTCAGGTTCTTGAAACCGCCGACGAAACCGTGACGCTTGAACGTCACCGACATCCAGATGAAGTACACGATCGCGGCGAGGATCGCCGGGTACGCGATGATCGCGGTCACCGGGAACTGGGCCACCGGGACGATCGACCAGACGTTGAGGATCCAGACGAAGAAGAACAGCGACACCATGAAGGGGACGTACTTCTCGCCCTCCTTCTTGCCCAGCGTCTCGTACACGATGCCGCGGCGCACGAAGTCGTAGCCGGCCTCGGCGACCATCTGGAGCTTGCCCGGGACGACCTTCGGCTTGCCGAAGGCGATCCAGAAGAAGGCGACGATGATGACCGAGCCCAGGAGGGCCAGCAGCATCGGCTTGTTGAAGTACGCACTGGTGGTACCGGCTTCGCCCCACAGCGGCTCGAAGAGGAACGAGTGCAGGCCCGGGCCGGGGAAGCCACATCCGTCGAAGATGTGACAGTCGGTCTCGAAAGCGAGGACCTGCGTCGGGTCAGCACTCACCGCGGGCTCCTTCAGCGTGGCGCATAGGTACGGCAACCTCGTTGTGTCGGCGCGGCAAGCAGCCGCGGTTCGGCACTGGACTGGTGTTACGGATGGTGGGGCGGCAGTCAGGCATCGAGCCTCGCGATGGGACAGGCGTCAGCTCAGATGCCCGCGCCCGCAGTGCCGCAGTTGGCACCGGACGATAGCAGGACGCCGAACTCGCACTTATCCCGACCCTACCCCTCACGACTTCGATCCCGGATTTTCGGGCTTGTCGCCCTTCATCGAATCCGGTTCGACGTAGAGGATCTTGGCCTTCATGTGAGCACGGGTCTGTGCGCCGATCCACACGAGGGTGGTGGCGACGAGCGTGATCGCGAAGGCCTTGGGGTGGAACAGGGTGGTGTTCTTGAACGCGGCGAGAAAGACGAAGAGCAGCAGGATCTGGGCCGCGTAGAGCATGAGCCCCATGGCCTGGAAAAGGTGCGGGAGTGATTTCGCCGTGCGCTGCAGAACGACGAATCCGATGCCCATGAAAAGGATCACGACCAGCGTCGCGACGATGGCACCGACCGCACCCTTGCCGCCGACGACCAGCCCGCTGATCAAGGCGGCTACAGCGCCTGCGACAGCGGTGGGTACGGCAGCTTGAAGGAGGGATCGGACGTCATCTGACCGCATGGCGGTTTGCTCCGCGTGGTGGTGGGGGCACGGGACTCGTACGGGACGAGCGTAAGCCCGGTCCGAGAGGGAACCTCGGGCCAATGGACCGTCGCACTACGGTCCTTCGGCTCTGTCGCCGGGTTTAGTGAACGGTATCACAAACTATTTGATGAGAGCTTTACCTGCGGAGTGTGCTGACTGTCACACATGAGAGGGACCCTGCGCGTGTGTGCGCGACAGCGGGGCCTCTTGTCTGGTAAAGGGGGTTCATGTCCGACATGCGTCGGCGCCGTCAGCGGGCCGATTCAGCCTTACGCCGCTCGGGGAAGCGCGAACGGGGGCCGATGGCGGTCGCGCCGTTGACGCCCGACACACCGGCGGCGATCGGCCCGACGGGTTCCGGCTCGGTTCCCGAGGCGTCCGCGGCGGCGGCTTCCGCCGCGGCCTCTGCGGCCCGCGCGGCGTGCCGGTAGCGCGGCGGCACCAGCCGCTCCGCCCAGCGCGGAGCGCGCGGGGTGAAGCGCGGCAGGAGCAGCAGGGTCAGGCCCACCGCGCTGAGCGCGGCGATCGCCAGCACGATCCACATCGAGGCGGAGTTCACCGAATACGCCACGGTGCCGAAGGCGATCAGGCCCGACCAGAAATACATGATCAGCACCGCGCGGCTGTGCGAGTGCCCGAGTTCGAGGAGCCGGTGGTGCAGGTGCCCGCGGTCGGCGGCGAAGGGCGACTGGCCCTTCCAGGTGCGCCGGACGATGGCCAGGATCAGGTCGGCCATGGGGATCGCGATGATGGTCAGCGGCAGCAGCAGCGGGATGTAGGCGGGGAGCATCGCGTGCGTCGCGTTGCGCTCACCGCCCGCGAACAGGGCCAGCGCGTCGGGGTCCACCTGGCCGCTGATCGAGATGGCGGCGGCGGCGAGCACCAGGCCGATGAGCATCGAGCCGGAGTCGCCCATGAAGATCCGGGCGGGGTGCATGTTGTGCGGCAGGAAGCCGAGGCACATGCCCATCAGGATCGCGGCGAAGAGCGTCGCGGGCGCGGCCGCCTCGATGCCGTAGCCGAACCAGATCCGGTAGGCGTACAGGAAGAACGCGGTGGCGGCGATGCAGACCATGCCGGCGGCGAGGCCGTCGAGGCCGTCCACGAAGTTCACGGCGTTGATGGTGATCACGACGAGGGCCACGGTGAGCAGGTTGCCCTGCCACTGGGTGAGCGAGACCGTTCCGATCCCCGGGACGGGGATGAACAGGATGGTCAGACCCTGCATGACCATCACGCCGGCGGAGATCATCTGCGCGCCGAGCTTGATCAGGGCGTCGATCTCGAACTTGTCGTCGAGTACGCCGACCAGCCAGATCAGGGCTGCGCCGGAGAGCAGGGCGCGCGGTTCGTTCGACAGCTCGAAGACGCCGTTGAGGTTGCGCAGGTGGTCCGCGACCAGCAGTCCCGCGCACAGACCGCCGAACATGGCGATGCCGCCCAGCCGCGGCGTGGGCTCGCGGTGCACGTCACGCGCACGGATCTCCGGCATGGCCCCGGCCGCGATCGCGAACTTCCGCACGGGCCCGGTCAGCAGGTAGGTCACCGCGACCGTGACGCAAAGCGTCAGCAGATATTCACGCACGGGCTGCCCCAGATGTATCGCCGGCCATCTCAGCCCCACACATTAGCTGTGATGTCGCCACCACCGAGGACGCGAGGGGGCGGCATCCCGGTTGCACTACGCCCCTCTTGTCCTGATTACTCACCGTACGGGGGGAATTCCAGCGTCAGCTCGTTGACCTCCGTACGGGTCTTCGCGGCTTCCCCGTGCAGCGCGGCGGCAAACAGTGCCGCGATGCGGAGCATCTCCGGCTCCCCCATCCCCTGGGTGGTCACGGCGGCCGTGCCCAGCCGGATGCCCCGCTGGTCCCCGTACGGGAGGGCGCAGGTGTCGAGCACGATCCCGGCGGCGGCCAGCCGGCCGCGCGCGGTCGGGCCGTCGACGCCCAGCGGGGCCGGGTCGGCGGTGATCAGGTGCGTGTCCGTGCCGCCGGTGGTGATCGTGAAACCGTGGTCCTCCAGCGCCTCCGCCAGCGCCCGGGCGTTGCCGACGACCCGGTGGGCGTACGTGGTGAAGGCGGGGCCCGCGGCCTCCCCGAAGGCGACGGCCTTGGCGGCGATGGTGTGCATCTGGGCGCCGCCCTGGGTGAACGGGAACACCGCCCGGTCGATCCGCTCGGCGAACTCGGCGCCGCACAGGAGCATCCCGCCGCGCGGCCCGCGCAGCACCTTGTGCGTGGTCGCGCAGACGATGTCGGCGTACGGGACCGGACTGGGCGCGGCCCCGCCGGCCACCAGCCCGATCGGATGGGCGGCGTCGGCGATCAGATAGGCCCCGACCTCGTCGGCGATCTCCCGGAAGGCCGAGTACTCGGGGTGGCGGGGGTAGGAGATGGACCCGCAGACGATCGCCTTGGGGCGGTGCGCGCGGGCGAGGTCCTGCACCTGCTGGTAGTCGATGAGGCCCGTCTCGGCGTCGACCCCGTACCCGACGAAGTCGAACCACCGGCCGGAGAAGTTGGCGGGCGAGCCGTGGGTGAGGTGGCCGCCGTACGGGAGCCCCATCGCCAGCACCGTGTCCCCGGGCCGCAGGAGCGCCGCGTAGGCGGCCAGGACGGCGGAGGAGCCGGAGTGCGGCTGTACGTTGGCGTGCTCGGCCGCGAACAGCGCCTTGGCCCGTTCCACGGCGATCCGCTCGGCCACGTCGACGTACTCGCACCCGCCGTGGTAGCGGTTGCCGGGGTATCCCTCGGCGTACTTGTTGGAGAGCGTCGACCCGACTGCGGCGAGCACGGCGGGCGAGGTGAAGTTCTCGGCGGCGATCAGCTGCAGCGTGCTCGCCTGCCGCTGTCGCTCCCCCGCGAGCACGTCGGCCATCTGCGGGTCCTGCCGTCGCAGGAGGTCCGTGGGCTGGGTGATGACGCTCATGGCGCGACTCCAGGGGTACCGGGTACCAGCCACTGTAGGCCCGGGCCGCGCATCGCGCCCCGCGACGGGCCGCGCGTCGGGGCCCCGCTGCGGACCCCGCGGGCTCAGCGGGAGGCGGTGACGCCCGTCAGGGCCGTGACCACCGGGTCCAGCGCCTGGTTGATCTCGTCGCCGATCGAGCGGAAGAAGGTGATCGGCGCCCCGTAGGGGTCGTACACCTCGTCCGCGTCGGGCGACGGGGCCAGCAGCCAGCCCCGCAGGGCCGCCGCGGCCCGTACGAGCGCCCGCGCCCGCTCCGCCATGCCGTCGTCCAGCGGCGGCAGCGTGGCCGGATCTATCGCCCGGACCAGCCGGGTGAACTCCTTCAGCGTGAAGGTGCGCAGCCCCGCCGAATGCCCCATCGAGATGACCTGGGCCCGGTGGTCGCGCGTGGCGGTCAGCACCAGGTCCGCGCGTATGACGTGCTCGTCCAGCAGCTCCCGCCCGGTGAACCCGGACGCGTCGGCCCCGAAGTCCGCCAGCACGGCGGCCGCGTTCGCCTCCATGGGGGCGCCCTCGTGGCCCCAGGTGCCGGCGCTCTCCACGATGAGGTCCCCGTGGACGAGGCCGCCGAGGCGGTGCGAGAGGGCATGGCGCGTCAGCCGCTCGGTGATGGGCGAGCGGCACACGTTGCCGGTGCTGACGTGGAGGATGCGGAAGGTGTCTCCCCCAGCCTCTGCCGGGAGGTACCCCGTTGCTATGCCACGCCCCTCAGGGCTCACGGGGCGACCTCGAGGTCGGGTACGACCTCCCGCAGCTGGTCCGCGGTGAGCGCCCCTTCACGCAGCAGGACGGGAACCTTCCCCGTGACGTCGACGATCGACGACGGCTGGATGCCGGGGGTCGGCCCGCCGTCGAGGTACACGGACACCGAGTCCCCGAGCATCTCGCGCGCCGCGTCGCAGTCCTCCGGCGCCGGGTGCCCGGACAGGTTCGCCGAGGACACCGCCATCGGGCCGACCTCGGTCAGCAGCTCGATCGCGACGGGGTGCAGGGGCATGCGTACGGCGACGGTGCCGTGGGTGTCGCCGAGGTCCCACGCGAGCGAGGGCTGGTGCTTGGCGACCAGCGTCAGCGCCCCCGGCCAGAACGCGTCGACGAGCTCCCACGCCTGCTCGGAGAAATCGGTGACCAGGCCGTGCAGGGTGTTCGGGGAGCCGATGAGGACGGGGGTGGGCATGCCGCGGCCCCGGCCCTTGGCGGCGAGCAGGTCGTTCACGGCCTCGGGGCTGAAGGCGTCCGCGCCGATCCCGTACAGGGTGTCGGTGGGCAGCACGACGAGCTCGCCGCGGCGCACGGCGGATGCGGCTTCGCGCAGGCCCGTCTTGCGGTCCGTCGCGTCGTTGCAGTCGTATCGCCGGGCCATCAGCGGGCCTCCTCAAGCAGCAGGGGGGTGACGGGAAGGGTCGCGCCGGTCACGGCAGTGCCTTGCGGGCAGTCGCGAAGCGCGGGCGGTTGTTGAGATCCGGATGGTCGGCGGCGTCGGCCCAGCCCTGCTCCTCGGCGAAGATCCACGGGACCTGGCCGCCCTGGGTGTCGGCGTGCTCGATGACGACGATGCCGCCGGGCCGCAGCAGCCGGTGCGCGGTGCGCTCGATGCCGCGGATGGTGTCGAGGCCGTCCTCGCCGGAGAACAGGGCCATCTCCGGGTCGTGGTCGCGCGCCTCGGGGGCCACGTACTCCCACTCGGTGAGCGGGATGTACGGCGGGTTGGAGATCACCAGGTCGACCTGGCCGTCGAGCTCCGGCAGGGCGCTGAGCGCGTCGCCCTGGTGGACGGTGACCCGGGAGCCCTCGGCGTTCTTGCGGGTCCACCGCAGGGCGTCCTCGGACAGCTCGACCGCGTGCACGCGCGAGCGCGGCACCTCCTGCGCCATGGCCAGTGCGATCGCGCCGGAACCGGTGCACAGGTCGACGATCATCGGCTCGACGACGTCCATCGCCCGGACGGCGTGTATGGCCCAGTCCACGACCGACTCGGTCTCGGGCCGCGGGACGAAGACCCCGGGGCCGACCTGGAGCTCCAGGTACCGGAAGAAGGCGCGGCCGGTGATGTGCTGGAGCGGCTCGCGCGCCTCGCGGCGGGCGACGGCCTCCCAGTAGCGGGCGTCGAAGTCCGCGTCCTTGACGTGGTGCAGTTCCCCCCGCTTGACGCCGTGCACGAAGGCCGCGAGCTCCTCCGCGTCGAAGCGCGGTGAGGGCACGCCGGCGGCGGCCAGCCGCTGGGTGGCCTGGGCCACCTCGGCAAGCAGCAAGTTCACGCTGGTCCTCCGGGCTGCTGTCGTACGGGGTGAAGCGGGGGGGCAGGCAGGTCAGGCAGGGGTCAGTGCGCGGCCGCGAGCTTCGCGGCGGAGTCCGTGTCGACGCAGGCCTGGATGACCGCGTCGAGGTCGCCGTCGAGCACCTGGTCCAAGTTGTACGCCTTGAAACCGGTCCGGTGGTCCGAGATCCGGTTTTCCGGGTAGTTGTACGTACGGATCTTCTCGGAGCGGTCCACGCTGCGCACCTGGCTGCGGCGCACGTCGGAGGCCTCCTGCTCGGCGGCTTCCTGGGCGGCGGCCAGCAGGCGCGAGCGCAGGATGCGCATGGCCTGCTCCTTGTTCTGGAGCTGGCTCTTCTCGTTCTGGCAGGAGGCGACCACGCCGGTCGGCAGGTGCGTGATGCGCACGGCCGAGTCGGTGGTGTTGACGGACTGGCCGCCGGGGCCCGACGAGCGGTAGACGTCGATGCGGAGGTCGTTCATGTTGATCTCGACCTCGACCTCCTCGGCCTCCGGGGTGACGAGCACGCCGGCGGCGGAGGTGTGGATGCGGCCCTGGGACTCGGTGGCCGGAACGCGCTGGACGCGGTGCACGCCGCCCTCGTACTTCAGGCGGGCCCACACGCCCTGGCCGGGCTCGGTGGCGCCGTTGCCGCCCTTGGTGCGGACGGAGACCTGGACGTCCTTGTAGCCGCCGAGCTCGGACTCGGTGGCGTCGATGATCTCGGTCTTCCAGCCCACGCGCTCGGCGTAGCGCAGGTACATGCGCAGCAGGTCGCCGGCGAACAGGGCCGACTCGTCGCCGCCCGCGCCCGCCTTGACCTCCAGGAGCACGTCCTTGTCGTCGCTGGGGTCGCGCGGGACCAGGAGCAGGCGGAGCTTCTCGGTGAGCTCCTCGCGCTGCTGGGTCAGCTCCTTGACCTCGGCTGCGAAGTCCGGGTCGTCGGCCGCGAACTCCTTGGCCGTCTCGATGTCCTCGGCCGACTGCTTCCAGGCGCGGAAGGTCGCAACGATCGGGGTCAGCTCCGCGTAGCGCTTGTTCAGCTTGCGGGCGTTGGCCTGATCGGAGTGGACCGAAGGGTCGGCGAGCTTCTTCTCAAGATCGGCGTGCTCGCCGATCAGTTCCTCGACCGCCTCGAACATCGGGGTACTCCTGGGGTGAAAGTGCGGGGGTACCGCACGGGGCTGGGTTACGGGCTAGACGACGACAAAGGCGCCGGTCCGGCCGCCCCCGAGTGGACAGGGAGCGACCGGAAACCGGCGCCTGGGTCGCGCTACTTCTTGGCCGCACCCTTGCCGAAGCGAGCCTCGAAGCGGGCCACACGGCCACCGGTGTCGAGGATCTTCTGCTTGCCCGTGTAGAACGGGTGGCACTCGGAGCAGACCTCGGCACGGATGGTGCCCTCGGTGAGGGTGCTACGGGTGGTGAACGACGCGCCACAGGTGCAGCTGACCTGGGTCTCGACGTACTGGGGGTGGATCTCGCTCTTCAAGGTGTCTCCTAGATTCGGGAGGGCGCCGGGTCGCAGGAGCCGAATTGCGCGCTGCGTGAACCGGGGCCGACAGACCAGTCTGCCAGGACCGGGCTGCCTGTCAAAATTCTGAGGACGCCTCCCTCAACGGAGGGGGGTCGCCGTCTATTCCGCACCGGCTTCCCTACCGGACGACGGCGCCCGCCGTGCCCTTGTCCCCGGTGGAGTTCACGGTGGCCTCGGCGGGGATGGGCTGGTCCGCCAGCAGGGCGTCCCAGACCAGCTTGCACTCCTTCTTGAGCGGGGCCACGCGGTTCTCGTCGATCGCGTCCGTGGTCACCGGCATGGTGATCATCTGCATGTCCTGGGCGTCGATGCCCTGGAGGCTCTGGGCGAACCCCATGAGGGACTTCACGTCACCGAGCGCCCGGTCGGTGGTGAGCGCCTTGGTGCCGGTGTCCGCGAGGCCGAGCAGCTGCTTGGGGTTGTCGAAGAGGCCGATGCCCTTGACCTGCTTGATCAGCGCCTTCATGAAGGCCTGCTGGAGCTGTATTCGGCCGAGGTCGCCGCCGTCCCCGACGCCGTGGCGGGTACGGACTAGGCCCAGGGCCTGTTCGCCGTTCAGCTTGTTGGGGCCGGCCGGGAGGTCCACGTGGGCGAGCTCGTCCTTGATCGGCTTCGAGGTGGTCACCTCGACGCCGCCGAGGGTGTCGATGATCTTCTTGAAGCCCGTGAAGTCGACCTCGACGTAGTGGTCCATGCGGATCCCGGACATCTTCTCGACGGTCTTGACCGCGCAGGCGGCCCCGCCGATGGTGTACGCCTCGTTGAACTGCTTGCGCGAGCCGCCGGGGTTGGTCTTCCCCTTGCCGGTGGGGCATTCGGGCCGGCCGGTCATGAGGTCGCGGGGGATCGATATGACGCTGGCCTTCTCGTGGCCCTCGTACAGGTGGACGATCATCGCGGTGTCGGAGCGCGCGGAGCCGCCGTCGTCCGGGCCGTACTCGGAGTTCGCGCCGCCGCGGGAGTCCGAGCCCAGGACCAGGATGTCCATGGACCCGTTGTCGACGTTCTGCGGGCGGTCGGCGCCGAGCGCCTGGTCGATGTCGACGGTCTTCAGATTGCCGTTGAGCTTGAAGTAGAAGTAGCCGAGGCCCGCCCCGCCGAGCAGGACCACGCCCGCGGCGCTCCACGCGGCGATGACGAGGGCCCTGCGGCGCTTCGGCGGTTTCCGTCGGCGCCGGCCTGCGGCGCGCCGGCCGCTGCCCGTGCTGTCGTCGCTCATGCTCTCCTCGGTCCTCAAGTCCGTTTCCCCGGTCATCTGCGGCCGCCGTAACCGTGCGGTCTCTGACAGAGACGGCCGGGCGCCGCTCGGGGTTCCACGGCGCCCTCGGCGCGGGACGGTTGTGCGCAAGAGCACAGCCGCCCCCGCCGCGGATGCGGCGGGGGCGGCTGTGGTGACGCCGTGACGCGGGTCAGTCGTCGTTCTTGCCCGACGGAGTCGTCTTGGCGATCTGCATCAGGAACTCGGCGTTCGACTTCGTCTGCTTCATCTTGTCGAGGAGCAGCTCGATCGCCTGCTGCGAGTCGAGCGCGTGCAGCACCCGGCGCAGCTTCCACACGATGGCGAGCTCCTCCGCGTTGAGGAGGATCTCCTCCTTGCGGGTGCCCGACGGGTCGACGTCGACGGCCGGGAAGATGCGCTTGTCGGCGAGCTTGCGGTCGAGCTTGAGCTCCATGTTGCCGGTGCCCTTGAACTCCTCGAAGATCACCTCGTCCATGCGCGAGCCGGTGTCGACCAGCGCGGTGGCCAGGATGGTCAGCGAGCCGCCGTCCTCGATGTTGCGCGCGGCACCGAAGAAGCGCTTCGGCGGGTACAGCGCGGTCGAGTCGACACCACCGGACAGGATGCGGCCGGAGGCGGGCGCCGCGAGGTTGTACGCGCGGCCCAGACGGGTGATGGAGTCCAGCAGGACGACCACGTCGTGACCCAGCTCGACGAGGCGCTTGGCGCGCTCGATGGCCAGCTCGGCGACGGTGGTGTGGTCCTCGGCCGGACGGTCGAAGGTCGAGGAGATGACCTCGCCCTTGACCGACCGCTGCATGTCGGTGACCTCTTCCGGACGCTCGTCGACCAGGACGACCATCAGGTGGCACTCGGGGTTGTTGGTGGTGATCGCGTTGGCGATCGCCTGCATGATCATGGTCTTGCCGGTCTTCGGCGGGGCCACGATCAGGCCTCGCTGACCCTTGCCGATCGGCGACACGAGGTCGATGATGCGGGTCGTCAGCACGCCCGGGTCGGTCTCCAGACGGAGCCGGTCCTGCGGGTAGAGCGGGGTCAGCTTCTGGAACTCCGGTCGGCCGCGGCCGGATTCGGGCGCCATGCCGTTCACCGAGTCGAGGCGCACCAGGGCGTTGAACTTCTCGCGGCGCTCGCCGTCCTTGGGCTGGCGCACGGCACCCGTGGTGTGGTCACCCTTGCGCAGACCCGCCTTGCGGACCTGGGCGAGGGAGACGTACACGTCGTTGGGGCCGGGCAGGTAGCCCGAGGTCCGGATGAACGCGTAGTTGTCGAGGATGTCGAGGATGCCCGCGACGGGGATCAGCACGTCGTCGTCGGCGACCTGCGGCTCGTTCGGGGCGAACTCGTCGCGGCCGCGACGGCCACGGCGGTCGCGGTAGCGGCCGCGACGGCCACGGCGGCCGCCCTCGTCGTCGAAGTCGTCCTGCGGACCGTTGTCCTGGCGGTCCTGACGGCCCTGCTGCTGACGGTCCTGACGGCCGCCCTGCTGCTGGCGGTCGCCGCGCTCGGCGCGGTCCTGACGGCCGCCGCCCTGCGCGCCCTGGCCCTGCTGGACCTGGCCGCCCTGGCCGCCCTGGCCGCCCTGGCCGCCCTGACCCTGCTCGTCGGCCTTGGCACCGCGGTCGCGGCGGTCACGCTGACGGTCGCCGCGCTCGGCACGGTCACCGCGGTCGGCGCGGTCACGGCGGTCGCGACGGCCACGGCCCTCGCCGTCCTGCGCGGGGGCGGAGACGGCGGTGGCCGCCTCGGCCTTCACGTCCGTCTGCGGCGCGCTGACGGCCTCGGCCTTGGCGGTCTCGGTCTTCTGCTCGACCTGTACGGCGACGGGGGCCGAGGCCTCCGGGCTGCCGGAGGGCGCGGTGGCCCGGCGGCGGCGGCGCTCGCCGACCGGGGCGTCTTCTCCGGCTTCGCTCACGCGGGAGGGGCCTCCGGCCGGCTGCCCCGGGATGTCGATCTGCGCCTGCGCGGCAGGCTTCTCGGCGGGCGCCTCGGCGGCGGCCTCGCCCGTACGGGCCTTGCTGGTGGCACGGCGCTTCGGCTTGGCCTCGGCGGCGCCCGCGGCGGCGGAGGCGGCCTTGGACGCACCTGCGCCACCTGCCTGCGTCTCCTTGATGACCTCGATCAGCTGGCTCTTGCGCATCCGCGCGGTGCCCCTGATGCCGAGGCCCGACGCGACCTGCTGCAGCTCGGCCAGGACCATGCCGTCAAGGCCGGTGCCGGTGCGGCGACGCTTGGGTGCGGCGCCCGCGGCGGGGGCACTGGTGTCGACAGATGCGTCGGCAGCGCCCATCAGATCGGTGGTGTCGCTCACGAAGGGTCCTTCCCTGGAGCGGACGTCGGCCTGTCTGGCTCGGCGACCGGTTGTGCTGTCCGACAACAGTCCATTACTTGATGGGTCATGGACTGTGCCGGGGCGGTGGTCCGCCGGTAGAGATACGGCGGAGAGAAACGTGCATGGGTGGTTCCGGCGAGAAGCCCCCGAGCTGGAAGCGTGGGAAAGTCACGCCGATTCCGGAGCGTGCTCGAAACTGCTGGAGTGATCAAAGCAGTCGGGGAGGCTCCCGGAAGAGAGGTGGTCCCGAATGGGGACACTGAGCACCGAGCCATGGCGGCTTCGGATGCGCACTTGAGACTAACACTACCGGATCCAACAGATATTCCCCCTCTCAATCACCGGCAATCGCGCCCTTCCGCGCGGGCGGCCTGCCCTGGCCGCCCGCCCCCGACCGGCCCTGACTCAGCCGCCCTGGGTACCCAGCGGAAGTACGCTCGCGCCCGCGGCGTCGAGGGCGAGCCGGTTCGCCGCCCACCCCTCGCCCGCGAGCTGCGCGACCTTGTCGGCCGCGCCGTTGTCGACCAGCGCGAGGACCGTGGGGCCCGCGCCGGAGATGACCGCGGGGATGCCGTCCGCCCGCAGCCGGTTCACGAGTGCGACGCTCTCGGGCATCGCCGGGGACCGGTACTCCTGGTGGAGCCGGTCTTCGGTGGCCGGCAGCAGCAGCTCGGGGCGCCTGGTCAGGGCTTCCACGAGCAGTGCCGCGCGGCCTGCGTTGACGGCCGCGTCCACGTGCGGGACGGTGCGCGGCAGCAGGCCGCGCGCGGTCTCCGTGAGGACGGGCTTGGAGGGGACGAAGACCACCGGAACGATGGAATCGGCGGGCTCCATCCGGATCGCCTTGGCACTGCCGCCGTCCATCCAGGCCAGCGTGAAGCCGCCGAGCAGACAGGCGGCGACGTTGTCGGGGTGGCCCTCGATCTCGGTGGCGAGCTCCAGCAGCGCCGCGTCGTCGAGTCTGGCCTCTCCGCCTATGGTCACGGCGCGGGCGGCGACGATGCCGGCGCAGATGGCTGCGGAGGAGGAGCCCAGGCCCCGGCCGTGCGGGATGCGGTTGGCGCAGACCACCTCGAGGCCGCGCGGCTGCCCGCCCAGCAGGTCGAAGGCGGTGCGCATGGAGCGTACGAGCAGGTGGCTCTCGTCCCGCGGGAGGGTGTCGGCGCCCTCACCCGCGATGTCGATGTCGAGGCCGGAGTCGGCCACCCGGACGACCACGTCGTCGTAGAGCCCCAGGGCCAGGCCCAGGGCGTCGAAGCCCGGGCCGAGATTGGCACTGCTGGCGGGGACGCGCACCCGTACGGCGGCGGCGCGGAACGCTGGACCGGCCATCGTCCGATGACACTCCTTGTGACTGTGCGAGATCTTCGCTCTTCGCTGGCTCGCTGCGAATGTACTGGAGAACGTACGACACCCGAAGGCCCTGTGGGCAGCACCGCAGTCATATGCGCGGTGGCGGATGTAAGTACAGCCTATCGAAGGAAGGTTCTCTCGCGACATAGGGCGCACGGGAGGCGCACGATGCGTGTCGCGGGTACCGCGGCCTTCAGCCGCACTTTTGTCGTCGTACGGGGCGAGTTGCCGGGTTCCGGAGGACCTTGCGGGCCTCCGGAACCCGGCCCCGGCCGGCCTCAGACCAGGCCGAGGCGGATGGCCGCGGCTTCGGCGTCCACCGGAACGGTGACGGGCTGCGGAGCACCGGCGACCGCCCAGTCGGGGTCCTTGAGGCCGTTGCCGGTGACGGTGCATACGATCTTCTGGCCCGGGTCGACGAGGCCCAGCTCGGCGGCCTTGAGCAGACCGGCCACGGAGGCGGCCGAGGCGGGCTCGACGAAGACACCCTCCTGTGCGGCCAACAGCCGGTAGGCGGCCAGGATCTGACGGTCGGTCACTTCGTCGATGAAGCCGCCCGACTCGTCACGGGCCTGCAGGGCGTAGTCCCAGGACGCCGGGTTGCCGATGCGGATCGCGGTGGCGATGGTGTGCGGCTCCTTGACGACCTCGCCGCGCACGATCGGCGCGGAACCGGAGGCCTGGAAACCCCACACGCGGGGCGTACGGGAGGCCAGGCCGTCGGCCTTGTACTCCTTGAACCCCCTCCAGTACGCGGTGATGTTGCCGGCGTTGCCGACGGGCAGCACGTGGACGTCGGGTGCGTCACCGAGCGCGTCGACGATCTCGAACGCGGCCGTCTTCTGACCCTCGATGCGCACCGGGTTGACCGAATTGACCAGCGCCACCGGGTAGTTGTCGGAGAGCGCGCGGGCCAGGTCCAGGCAGTCGTCGAAGTTGCCGTCCACCTGAAGGATCTTGGCGCCGTGCACGAGGGCCTGGCCCATCTTGCCGAGCGCGATCTTGCCGCGGGGCACGAGCACCGCGCAGACCATCCCGGCGCGCACCGCGTAGGCGGCGGCCGAGGCCGAGGTGTTGCCGGTGGAGGCGCAGATGACGGCCTGCGCACCCTCCTCCTTGGCCTTGGAGATCGCCATGGTCATGCCGCGGTCCTTGAAGGACCCGGTGGGGTTCGCGCCCTCGACCTTGAGGTGGACCTCGCAGCCGGTGCGCTCGGACAGCACCTGCGCGGGAACGAGAGGAGTGCCGCCCTCGCGGAGCGTGACCACGGGAGTGGTGTCCGTCACCGGCAGGCGGTCCCGGTACTCCTCGATGATGCCGCGCCACTGGTGGGTGCGATTGCTGCTCATGGGTCCTTACTCCCCTTCAACACGCATGATGCTGGCGACACCGCGGACGGTGTCCAGCTTCCGCAGCGCCTCGACGGTCCCGGAGAGGGCGGCGTCGGGTGCGCGGTGAGTGACGACGACGAGGGAGGCCTCGCCGTCCTTTCCCTGCTGACGGACGGTGTCGATGGAGACACCGTGCTCCGCGAAGGTGGTCGCCACCTGGGCGAGGACGCCCGGCTTGTCCGCCACATCGAGGCTGATGTGGTAGCGGGTGACGACGTCCCCCATGGGGCTGACCGGCAGCTGGGTGTACGCCGACTCGCCCGGCCCCGTTGCCTCGGCGAGCTTGTTGCGGCAGACGGCGACGAGGTCGCCGAGGACCGCGGACGCGGTCGGCGAACCGCCCGCGCCGGGCCCGTAGAACATGAGCCGCCCGGCGGCCTCGGCCTCGACGAAGACCGCGTTGTACGCCTCGCGGACGGAGGCGAGGGGGTGGCTGAGCGGAATCATCGCCGGATGCACGCGCGCGGTCACCGACTCCCCGTCGGCGGCGCGCTCCAGGATCGCCAGGAGCTTGATGGTGCAGCCCATGCGCTTGGCGGAGGCGAAGTCGGCGGCGCTGACCTCGGTCATGCCCTCGCGGTAGACGTCGTCGAGGCGGACCCGGGTGTGGAAGGCGATGCCGGCCAGGATCGCGGCCTTGGCGGCGGCGTCGTAGCCCTCCACGTCGGCCGTGGGGTCGGCCTCGGCGTACCCGAGGGCCGTGGCCTCGTCGAGCGCCTCCTGGTAGCCGGCCCCGGTGGAGTCCATCTTGTCGAGGATGAAGTTCGTCGTGCCGTTGACGATGCCCATGACGCGGTTGATCTTGTCGCCCGCGAGGGACTCGCGCATCGGACGGACCAGCGGAATGGCGCCGGCGACGGCGGCCTCGTAGTAGAGGTCCAGCCCCCGGGCCTCCGCTGCGGCGTGCAGCGCGGCGCCGTCCTGGGCGAGCAGCGCCTTGTTCGCCGAGACGACGGAGATGCCGTTCTCGAAGGCGGTGGTGATGAGCGTACGGGCGGGCTCGATGCCGCCGATGACCTCGATGGCGATGTCGATGTCGCCGCGTTTGAGGAGGGCGGTCGCGTCGGTGGTGATGAGCGCCGGGTCGATGCCCTCGCGCACCTTGGAGGGCCGCCGTACGGCCACGCCGGCGAGCTCGACGGGCGCACCGATCCTCTGCGTGAGGTCGTCGGCGTGCGTCGTCATGATGCGGGCCACTTCCGAGCCGACCACTCCACAGCCCAGCAGCGCCACCTTCAGCGGACGCGTACGCATCATCGACCTACGCCTTTCGATCTTCCATCAGTACCCCGCGCGCGGCTTGCGCGCGGGGTGGGAACCAGTCTCACTCAATGGACAGCAGTTTCCACCTTCGGTCCATTGACTGAGATGTCTATTTCATCATCCGAGGTCGAGGCGCAGGAGATCTTCCTCCGTCTCGCGGCGGACGATCACGCGGGCCTGTCCGTCGCGCACGGCGACGACGGGCGGGCGGAGCGCGTGGTTGTAGTTGCTGGCCATGGACCGGCAGTACGCGCCGGTGGCGGGGACGGCGATGAGGTCGCCGGGCGCGAGGTCGGCGGGGAGGAAGGCGTCCTTGACGACGATGTCGCCGCTCTCGCAGTGCTTGCCGACGACGCGGACGAGCATCGGCTCCGCCTCGGAGGTGCGCGAGACGAGGGCGACGGAGTACTCGGCGTCGTAGAGGGCGGTCCGGATGTTGTCGGACATCCCGCCGTCGACGCTCACGTACGTACGGAGCCCTTCGAGCGGCTTGATGGTGCCGACCTCGTAGAGGGTGAAGGCGGTGGGGCCGACGATGGCGCGGCCGGGCTCGACGGAGATGCGCGGCGCGGCCAGGCCGGCGGACTCGCACTCGCGGGCCACGATCTCGGTGAGCGCCTTGGCGATCTCGTGCGGCTCGCTCGGGTCGTCGCCGGAGGTGTAGGCGATGCCGAGGCCGCCGCCGAGGTCGATCTCGGGGAGCTCGACGCCGTGCTCGTCGCGTACGGCGGCCAGCAGTCGTACGACGCGCTTGGCGGAGACCTCGAAGCCGGCCATGTCGAAGATCTGCGAGCCGATGTGCGAGTGGACGCCGAGCAGCTCGAGGCTGTCGTGGCCGAGGGCGCGCCGTACGGCCTCGGCGGCGGAGCCGTCGGCCACGGCGATGCCGAACTTCTGGTCCTCGTGGGCGGTGGCGATGAACTCGTGGGTGTGCGCCTCGACGCCGACGGTGACGCGGATCTGGACGGGCTGGCGTACGCCCAGCTCACGGGCGATGTGCGCGACGCGGGCGATCTCCTGGAAGGAGTCGAGCACGATCCGGCCCACGCCGGCCCCGATGGCGCGGGTGATCTCGCCCTCGGACTTGTTGTTGCCGTGGAAGGCGATCCGCGAGGCGGGCATCCCGGCGGCGAGCGCGGTGGCCAGCTCCCCGCCGGAGCACACGTCGAGGTTCAGCCCTTCCTCCTTGAGCCACTTCACGACGGCCTTGGAGAGGAACGCCTTCCCGGCGTAGAAGACGTCGGCGTCCTTGCCGAAGGCGTGCGCCCAGGCCCGGCACCGCGCCCGGAAGTCCTCCTCGTCGAGGAAGTAGGCCGGCGTCCCGAACTCCTCGGCGAGCCGGGTGACTTCGATCCCGCCGACGCTGGCGACGCCCTCGCTGTCACGCGTGACGGTCCGGGCCCAGACCTTCTCGTCGAGTGCGTTGAGGTCGGCGGGCGGCGGGGAGTAGTGCCCCTCGGGCAGGACATCGGCGTGGCGGGGCCCGGCGGGGTGCGCGGAACGGCTCATCGGTATCTCTCTTCGCGGGTCACAGGCGTGTCGGTGCGTCTATGCCGAGCAGGGCCAGGCCGCCGGCCAGCACCGTCCCGGCGGCTTCGGCGAGAGCCAGCCGGGCACGGTGGGCGGCCGAGGGTTTCTCGTCCCCCTGGGGCAGCACGCGGTACTGGAAGTCGAGCAGCGCGTCCGCCAGCTCGACGAGGTGCCGGGTGAGCCGCTCGGGGGCACGGTGGTGCGCGGCGGATTCGAGGACGAGCGGGTGGTCGGCGAGGAGGCGCAGCAGGGCGGGGGCGTCGACGTCGCCCGCCTCCGGGTGGAAGCCCAGTTGGTCGGCGTTCCGTACGAGCGCCCGGCTGCGCGCGTGGGCGTACCGCACCCGGAAGAACTCGCTGGCCTCGCCCTGTACGAGCAGCACCTCGGAGAAGACCGGGGTCTCCCGGGCCGGCACCGCGAGCATCGCCCAGTGGGCGGCGTCGCTCCCGTAGCGGGCGACGACGTCGCGGTCCCGCTTGGCGAGGGGGGCGACGGGCAGGGGCTCGGGCAGCTGCTCGGGCAGCTGCTCGGGCAGGTCGCGCTCGGTGCCGCCGCGGGCGCACAGGAGCCGCAGGACGCTGCGGCGCACGACGCGCTCGCGCGTCCCGAGCCCGGTCTCGTCGGCGGGGACGGCGTGGGCGGCGCCGCCGCACACGTCCCGGATCACGACGTCGCGGACGAGGGCGTCCCGGACGACGGAGGGTGCGGAGGGGGCCGGCAACACGAAGTTGAGGAACCCGGCTCCGGTGACCTCGACGTGCTCGATGCCGGGCTCCGCGCCGAGCCGCCGGGCCAGTACGTCCGCCACGTCACGGGGCGGACAGCCGGCGGCCCTGGCGACCTGGAAGGCGACGGGTGTGGCGTAGTCCCCCACTCCGCCGGGCCGGGTCCGCTCGACGACGACCCGCTCCGGCGCGACCGCGCAGGCGGCCAGCTCCCCGTCGGCGACGGCGCGGCGCACGGCGCCTACGACGCAACGGGAGAGGTCTGCGGGGGTCACGGGACCAGCCTAGGGGAGACCCCCCGTCATCCCGCGAAGGGTTTCGCCATGTGAACAGGAGGCCGGGAACTCAGCCCCGCCCCCTGCCGGCGGGAGCCCCTTTCCTCCCGTCGCGCCGGTCCTTCCCCTCGATCAGCCGCCGTACGACCCGCACCAGCTCGGCGGGCTCGAAGGGCTTCGCGACGAAGGCGTCCACCCCGGCCACCATCCCGGCCTCCACCTCGTGCTGCGTACAGGCGCTCACGATCGCGACGGGCACGTCCCTGGTCCGCGGATCGGCCCGCAACCGCGCGACCGTCCCGAACCCGTCCAGCCGGGGCATGACCACATCAAGGGTGATCACATCGGGAGAGACGTGGTGCACGACGTCCAGGCACTCGGCACCATCGTTCGCGGTCACGACCTCGAAGCCCTCCAGCTCGAGATTGACCTTGATCAGTTGCCTGATGACCTTGTTGTCGTCGACAACAAGCACCCGGCCCGAGACGCCTGACACAACTCGAGAGTAGGTCGGCCCGGGCCCCCGCGTCCGCGTTTTTGCCACTTCCACCCCCTGCGGGCGACCCACCCCCCTCTCCCCCGCAAACCAGTTCCTGATCACCCCACGGAAGCTGGTAGTGTTCAACCCGTCGCCGCACAGCGAACGACACGCCCCCGTAGCTCAGGGGATAGAGCAACGGCCTCCGGAGCCGTGTGCGCAGGTTCGAATCCTGCCGGGGGCACTTCGCAAGAAGCGCCAAAGAAGCCTCTGACCTGCAGAAATGCAAGTCAGGGGCTTTCTTGTTCATACCAAAAGACACACGGCCTGTATGACCGTTGCGCTTTCTATCAACTCGCCCCTCACACGTCCCTGACCTGTGGTTTTGCCTCGCCACGTCGACGGGATCGGGCGTCCCCGACCGCGTGCAAACCGCTCGCGCGGGAGATGCTTGGGACGCAAAAGGTCTACGCGGACCGCCTGATCCTCCACGGGAGTCATGATGGCCCCTCAGTTGTACTCGTCCAGAAGCGCGTCGATGCGTTTGTTCGCGAGGGCCTGGCGCCCATAAAGGCACTTCGCATACCGGGTCATGAGGACCTCTACGCTGTTCCCAGCCCGTTCGGCGACTTCGGTGGGATCGACGCCGGCGTTCAGCCAGGTGGACAGCGCCGAGTGCCGCAGGTCGTAGGGGCGGGCGGCGAGGGGGGATCCCACCAGGCCCGGCGAAAGCGCGAGTTCGCGGGCCTCGCGCCAGGCACGGTCGTAGGTGGTGGATCCCACGATGCCGCCCTTCTCGTTGAAGAACAGCCGACCGTCGTCCGCGGTGCCGAAGGTGTCGACGCTCTCCCGCCACAGGCTGACGAGTTCGTGCGGGAGTGGCACCTTACGCGTGCCTCCCGGCGGTCGACTCTTCAGGCCGCGCAGGTCGTGATTCTGTCCGCTGTCGGTCCACTTCTTGCCGACGGAGGGGCGGGTGGCATGAAGGACCACGCTGCCCCACCCCTCTGTCGGCAGTTCGCAGTCCGGCAACGTAACCGCAACGGCTTCGGCCGGCCGCAGCCCCCCGTAGTACATCCCGGCGAGGAGGCCGACCAGCCTCCGCCCCCGCGCCCGCCCGTAACCACCGACGTAGGAGACCGCACAGAGCAGGTTCCGGGCCTGCACGGGATTGACGACCACCCGGGGATCGACCTGCTGAACGGTTTCGGTGATGCGCCAGCTGATGTTGGCCAGTGGATCGGCGCGGAGCTGACCTAGCTCGATCGCGTACCGCACCGCGTTCACGAACGTCATCCGCTTGCGCCGCTGCGTCTCGGCAGCCGCGACCGTGCCGTCCCTCTTCAGCCGGAGGGCCTGCAGCACACCGCGCATCACGGCTGGGTCCAGCAGGTCATCCAGGGGGCGTGAGGCCCGGGCGACCCAGCCCAGGGCAAGCCGCACCTCTGTGGGCGCCTTGCGCACATCGGGACGGGGCACCACGAACGCCCAGTTTCGCAACGCCCGCCGCAACAACTCGTCATCCGGCCGGCCTCGCGTCCTTCGGAGCATGGCCTCGGTGATCGAGCACAGAGCATCGTTGGTCTCGCTCCGGGTCTTCACCGCGACCTGCACCCAACGCGCCTCCATATATTCGAGCGAGAAGGCGTACCAGCTGAGGGCCAGAGCGCGCTCATTCCTCACCCGGCCGAAGTCATCAGCGGCGGCTTCCTTGATCGCCCGAACCAACGAGGACCCGATCTCGTCGGCAAGCGCTCTGACATCCGCCCCGTCCCCCGCCGCGCGCCCCCGGCGGGACGGTGCGGCAACCACCGCCCTCGACCCACGCCCGGTGGGCCCTCGGCCAGGGCGAGGACGACCGACAGGCCGCCGGTTGCGTGGTGGGCGGTTCGCACGCTGCGGACCGCGTGCCAGAGCAACGAGGTCCGCACGATGGCCGGGGTCCACAAGACGGCGATATGGCGCACGAGCAGCTACAGCGGGGGGCAAGGAGACTGCGTCGAGGTCGCGGACAGTCTGCCCGGCGTCGTTCCCGTCCGCGACAGCAAGCGGCCCGCCGGGCCCGTGATCGGGTTCGGGCCCGGCGCCTGGCAGGCGTTCGTCACGTACGTGGGCTGAGGAGCCGGGCCGCCAGGGTGCGGGCGCTGGCCGGGACGCCGCGGGCGGGTTCGCCGTAACGGGGGTGGGCCTGGTCGAGGGTGGGGAGGAGGCTGCGCGCGCGTTCGGCCGGGGCCCGGTCGAGGACCGTGGTGCCGGTCTCGGCTTCCTGGGTGGGGGCGTAGCCGGCGGCGCGCAGGGCGGTGAGGGTCTCCTCGGGAGGCGCTGTGGAGATCAGGACGGTCGGGGCGATCCGGCGCAGGCGGAGCTTGGTCAGGCCGCGGGCATGGGCCACCTCGGCGATCAGTGCGGTGTCGTCCGAGCGGATGCAGCAGGCGGAGCGGACGACCTTGAGCTGTCCGTGGGTGCGGGCGGTGTCCTTGATCGTGTAGGCGAGCGGCTGGGGCAGTGGGGTGTTGCGTTCGCTCACCTCGGTCAGGCGGTCGAGGAGTTCGTCGGCGGCCCAGCCCGCGTCCAGGGCCCGGCGTACGGAAGTCGCGGTGATCCGCCAGACCACCGCGTGCCCCTCGGACTCGATGTCGCCGACGCTGGACAGCAGCTCCGCGAGGGCGGGCGCGGGCGCGCCGGTGACGGTGGCGGTCAGGTCGCTCTGGAACCGGGCGGTGACGCTGGGCTCGGGCAGGGCCGCGTACAGGGCTTCACGAAGGGTGGTCACCGCCTGGGCCAGGGCGGGGCGGTGGGTGAGGTCCTCGCCCAGGCCCTCGGAGTCGCGGGCGGCCGGGTCGGCGCCCGCTCCGGGCACGGCCGGGTAGTGGTGGGCGGCGCCCGCCTCCAGGAGTCGGCACAGGGCACGCCCTACGGGGGTGAGCGCGCCGTGGGCGACCACGCCGAGCAGGGCCGCCTCCGCCAGGGTGGCCGCCAGGCGGTCGAGGAGTTCGTCGGCGACCGTCATCGCTCCCGTGCCATCTCCGGCCAGGTGGCCGCGCAGGGCCGGCTGGAACCATGCGGCCAGGACCAGGAGTTCGGCGTATCCCTGCGCGTCCCCGGTCAGCCCGTGGCCGTCGGGGAGGGTGGCGAGGGCCCGCAGGACGCCGGTACGCAGGGTCACCGCGTCCTCGTCACTCGGGCTGATGAGCGCGACCGGGGTCTCGTCGGGGTCCGGCCAGTGGCTGAGGACCTCGGGGACCACGGCCCAGGCGGCCAGCAGAGGCAGCAGCTTGCCCGCGGGCGGGGCCGCCGCCCAGGCGTCGTAGCGGTCGCTGGGCAGCAGGCGGGCGGAGGGCTGGGGCGCCTTGGAGCCCCGGCGGCGGCTCCGGGCGGCGGGGGCCGGCTCGTCGTCCTGGGGTGCGGCGAGCCCGGCGTTCACGGCGAGGTCGAGCCACAGCCGGGTGCCGGCCTCGTCCGCCCCGGCCGCTTTGGCCAGCCGCCGGGTCTCCCGTACGGCGATCCCGCCCGCCTTGCGGATGGCGACCGGCTGGGCGGCCAGCGCCCGCAGTACCAGTTCGGCCCGCCAGGCGGCCGCCGCGGCGGCCGTGCCGCCCTCGCCTTCCCAGCCGGGCGGCAGTGGCGCGGTGGCGGTGAGCGGCTCCGGTTCCAGGCGGGGCGCGGGTGCCGTGCCCTCGTCGCGGAGTGCACGCGCGACCTCGTACGGAAGCTCCGCCAGGTCGAGCCCGACGGGGACCACGAGCCCGCGCGCGGCCAGCCAGTCGGTGCCCTCGTCGCCGCTGCCGCTCTCCCGGAAGACGTACTTGGAGTCCGGGCCCGCGTACTGGCCCCCGTACCGGCTGGCGAAGCAGTGGGTGCGCAGCAGCGGCGGGCCGGGCACCAGGTGGTCCAGCAGCTCCTGGGCGCGGGCCGGGGCGTCCGCCACCAGTGCCCGCACCCGGGCGGGATCGGCGAGCAAGGCGGTGATCTGTTCCTGGGCCTGGTCGCGGGTACGGGCTGCGCCCTCGCCGAAGAGGTTCGCGGCGATCCGCTTGACCTCCGGGGCGTTGTAGGCGGAGGTCAACAGCCGGTCGGCGGTGCGCCCGTAGCCGTCGAACCCGGCGGCCCGGACGTGCAGCAGTGGCGGCAGCGCCAGTTTCCCCTTGGGCGCGGGGAGCAACAGCGCGCGCTCCCGCAGCCGGGTGAGCGTGTGCTCCGCCCGCTGCCGCTTCTCCCCCGGCTCGAACCAGGCCAGTACGTCCCGCTCGGCCACCATCCGGTCCGCGGGCTCCACCGGCGCCACGGGCCGGTGCTGCTGCCAGGGATACCGGGGGCCGCTCCCGCTCTCGCCGCCCTCGACAGGGCCGTGCCGCTCCAGAGCCAGCGCGGCGATGGAGGCAAGCAACGCCAACTCCCCTGCCGTGCCTGCCATCAGGCCGTGGCCCACCGACTCGTCGGTGAGCAGGTGCTCGGCGAGCTCGGGGAGGGTGGTGACCTGCCGGTACTCGGCGGCGAGCGGCAGATCCCGCTCCTCCAGCAGGGCGGTCAGCCGCTCGGCATCCTGGGCGCCGAGCCATTTCGCCAGGGCGGTGCGTGCGTTCACCCGGCCAGCCTAGCGTCGGCCGGCCACCCCGCAGGGGTGAACCAGCCGCGTGCCTCAAGGCGCCGCCCTGCGCCGGCGCAGGCGCCCGCCCGCCCGCCCGCGGGGCCGTCATGTCAGGGTGTTGGTGAGGTGCGGGCCGATGTAGCCGATGAAGATCCCGTGGGTGGCGCACGATGCGTCGTAGTAGTGCAGTCGCGGGGCGACCGTGTTGCCGCCGCCGATCCTGACGTGCGCACCCATGAAGACCCTGCGGGCGGGGTCGACGTCCTCCGGCACGGGGAACGTCCGTTCCCTGCGCCAGTCGGTCTTGGTCTTCACCGACTTCGACTCGTCCCGCACGATCTTCCGCGGCGAGATGGCGTGCTTGCCGTCGGGCGCGTCCTCGCACCACTGTTTGAAGTCCCGCGAGGTCTCCCCGCCGGCGGCGGCGTCGGCGTAGTCGCGCAGTGCCAGCAGGGCGTCCCAGGTCATGCGCCCCCAGGACGAGCCGTACGCCTGGTCGTCGAGTTCCAGAGTGACCTTGCGGGCGCCGGTGAAGTGGACGCGGGGCATATCGGCGATCCGGTCGAGGATCTCCGCGAAGGACGCCGGTTCCGCGGGTCCGGGGGCGACGGGCGTGTACGCGGCCTCGCCCGCGTTGAGTACGAGGAGCCGGTTCTGGAGCACGCGCACGTGGGCCTTGGCGCCCTGCAGCTCCCGGTACTGATCGTCGTACTCGACGGCCAGCATCGACTCGCCCCGCCGTGCCCGTTGCAGTTCCTGCTTCAGGTCGCGGATCTCGTCCGCCCGGACCCTCTGCTCGCGCCCCGCCTCCTCCAGGATTTCGAAGAGCGCGTGGTTCTCGTCCCTCAGCCGCTGCAGCTCGGACGTCCCGACGCCCTCCTTGGTCCGGGCGCGGAGCACGGGAACGGAGTCGAGCTCCGGCGGCAACGGGGCGTGCGTCGCCAGGCTCTGCGGGAGCTGGGCGAGGAGGCGGCGGGCCCGATGCGGGCTCTCGACGACGGCCCGGCGGGACATCACGCGGTGCCGCTGGCCGTCGGCCGCCCAGGCCGGGTCCACTCCTGGCAGGTACGTGCGGATCCCGCCGGCGAAGACCTGGTGGTATTCCAGCGCCCGGTTGAAGCGGGGCTCGGCCTCGGGCGCGAGGACGTAGAGGACGGCCAGGCCGGCCAGCGGCCGGACCAGCGGGTCCACGGTGCGTTCCAGCCAGGCGTCGAAGTCGATGCCGTGGGGGGTGCTGGCCACGACCACGGGCAGGCGCCGCCGGTCGTCGCACAGCTCGTCTATGACGCAGTCGACGTCGTCGGCCTCGATGACCTGCGGCATCCGCGTCACGTCGGCGAGCCCGTCGCGCGCCTGGAGCACATCGAGCAGGCTTCCGGCGAGCCGGGGGGTCTTGGCCGGTACGGGGAGTGCGCCGGGGTCGTCGGGCAGGTGCTCCACGTCCAGTTGGACCCAGGTCGGTCCGGCGCCGGCCTGCCGGATCACCACGGTCGTCTGCCACGTGCCGTCCGGGGTCGTCTCGCGGAGCCGCCAGCGTCCGTAGGCTCCTGACGTCCCCGTCGCGGAGTCGTGGTCGAGGGTCACACCCCGGGCTATCTCGTTGCGCCCTTCGGCGAACGCGTCGATGTCGTACGTCTTCGGGGGCGCCTTGAGCCAGCTCCGCAGCCGGTCGTCGACCTGGGCTCCGGTTCCTACGTAGTCGAGTCCGCTGGTGACGACCATGCGGTAGCGGGGGGTTGCCACGTGGGGCGGTTCCTTCCGTACGGGGGTCACGGCCTGACGGAGGTCGTGACCGGGGTGGGCGGCACGGATCGCGGGAGCTGCGCCGAGACCTGCGGAGCGGTGTGGTCGTGCAGGTTGCGCCGGCCCCGCTTCCCGACCTGAGTACGTTGCTGTCGGCGGAAGTTGTCCCCGGTGAGCAGCAGTTCGGCGGCTCCGGCGGCTCTGGCGGCTCTGGCGGAGCGCGGCTTCACCGAGCCGGGCCGGTGCCGCGCCGACGGGGCGCCGAGATCGACCGCCGGTGAACCGGCCCCGCCCGCCCGGCACTTCTGGTCCGCGGCTCGGGCAGCAGCTCCGCCACGAGGTCCCGCACCGCGGGGGCCGGCCCGGAAGGGGCGGGGCGGTCGAGTGCCAGGGCGCGGAGGGCGGGGTGGGGCTGGTCACTCACGGCGGCTCCTTGCGGTGGCACGGGGGCGGCGCTGGTCGAGCTGTTCGCCCATGGTGCCCGAGTCCGCCGCCCCCGGGAGGCGGAACCGTCCAGCGAGGTCATCGGCCTTGCGGCTCATGGCGCCCGGGCCCCGGCGCTGCGGTTCCGGTGGTCCGTACGAGGGGGTGGGGGCGGGTCTGTGGGTTTGGGGGGTGGGTGGGGGCGGGGAGCGTGCGTAGGGTGGACGGTGAGGCCGCATAGTGCCGTTGACCTGGTGCTTTGCGGGAAGTGAGCTGGCATGCGGATGGGGCGGTGCGGATGCGTGAGCTGGTGGGGACGGCCCGGCGGTGGGTGGCCGAGGGGCGGGCGGGCTATCTGGCCCGGCCCGTGACCGAGCAGGGGTTCGGACCGCGGGATCCGGCCGGGGCACTGCTCGTCGACGCGCGCGGGGAGTGCGTCGGAGCCCTGTACCGGGGGGTCTTCGACGCCGAGCTCGTCGCCGAGGCGGGAGCCATGGCGGCCGGGCACACCGCGCGGGTGTGCGAGGTGTCCGTGCGCGCGGCCGAGGCCGCGGAGGCGAGGCTGACGTGTGGCGGGCAGGCCGAGGTGCTGCTGCAGCCGCTGACGGCGATCCCGGCCGAGTGGTGGGAACTGCTCGGTGAGGGGGCCGGGGTGGCACTGGTGACCCGGCTGAACGAGGCCGCCGACCGGGCCGTCAGTGAGGTCGTACGTGCCACGGACACGCCGCGTGACGATGCCGGGCGGCGGGCCGGGGAACTGCTGGGCACCCGGCGGCCCGGGCGGGACGCGCTGTACGGGGAGAGCGGGCTGGTGCTCGTCGAGGCGTACCCGTCGGCCCCGTACGTGGTCATCGGCGGCGGCGGCGAGCTCGCCGGGATCATCGAGCGGCAGGCCGCGCTGCTGGGCTGGGGCACGCGGCTGGTGGACTCCGCGGCGGACGCCGCGGAGGTGCTCGCGGACCACCGGGACGCCGCGTGCCTGGTCGTGCTCAGCCACGAGCCGGACTTCGACGTCCCGACGCTGCGCAAGGCCCTGGAGCTGCGCATCCCCTACGTGGGGGCGCTGGGGTCGAGGCGGACCACGGCGCGCCGCCGGGAAGGGCTGATCGCCGCCGGGGTGAGCGAGGCCCGGCTGGCCCTGGTGCACGGGCCGATCGGGCTGGACCTGGGCGCGAAGACGCCGCCCGAGACGGCCCTGGCCATCTGCGCGGAGATCCTCGGGGTGCTGAGCGGCCGGGCGACCCCGGCGCTGCGCGACTCCGACGGTCCGCTCAGGGGATGAGCGGACAGAGGGAAAGGTGGGCGGCTCCGCCGGGCGCCCGTGAGAGCCCGGAGTTCGCGTAGGAGTGGACAAGCGCGTACGAGCGCGTACGCGCGAGGCGTGCGCGCTGCGGGACGAGTGGCCGGCGTACGGGCTGAGCGCCCGGCCGGCCGGCCCGCCGTTCCGGCAGCGCCGATAACGCGGGTTGTTGCGGCATGCCGGTCTGCCGCCGAACCGTCGCCGACCGCCCGCCGACCGCCCGCGCCTCGCCATGGCCGGACCCGGCTCGCCCGCACGGAGTCTGGCTACCGCACGGAGTCCGGTCTGCGGCGCCGGTCGGGCGAGGTCGCGGCCGAGCCGTGGCCGGGTCGTGGGCGCTGCCCCGGGCGCGCCTCGGGCCACTGCCGCCGGGAACGTCGGCGGGTAGGCACTGGCCGCCGTTGGCCCCGGCCCCGGCACCCGGTTGCCCCACACGCCAGCACGCCAGGGAGCCCGGGAGCCGCGAGCCCGGGACGCGGCTGGCGGCGGGCCGTCATTCGCCCAGGGCGCGCTTGAGCTACTCCTTGTTCATGTCCGACCGGCCGTGGACGTTGCGGCGCCGGGCCTCCGCGTAGAGCTGGTCGTACGTCGGGCCCTGCGCGCCGCTGTGGGAGCGCAGGCCGCCGCGCCGGGACGAGGACATGTCCTCCAGCGACTCCTTGCTCGCGGTCCTGGCTTCGCCGGCCCGGGCGCGTTCCTTGTTGACCGTCCGGGCGGCGATCTCCTTGGCCTTCTCCTCGGACTCGCCGCGCTGCTCGACGCTCTCCTTGATGTGTTCGTACTGGCGTTCGCGCTTGGGGGAAGATCCGCGGGGCATGACCGGCCTCCTTCTCCGTTCGGGCTTCCGCAGTGGGGCGCGTACCCCGGATGGCGCAAGTTATCCCCGGCCGAACAGCGCATATCGTGGCGAAATGCGGGAAACTGGGCTTCATGGACATGATCCTGAGCGTGGACTCGACCTTGACCGACATCGCGTGGTTCGCGGTGGTCGGGATAGTCGTCGTCGGCTTCCTCCTCGCCGGCTTCAAGCTGGGCCAGCGGGTCAGGGCGAAGGAGCCCCCGCCGCCCACTCCCGAGAGTCAGCCCCACCTGCCGAACGGCGGAGCCGTGTACGAGGTCCGCGAAGAGCGGGACCCGGTGGAGATCCCCGAGGGCGGCCTGAGACCGCACGAGATGCAGGGCTACGGGAACTTCGGCTCCACGACCTCCGGCCATCCTGACGACGTCCGGGCGGAACGCGAGTCCGGCTACGAGCACGTGGAAGGGCCTGGTCCGCATCCACAGCCCGGGTCTCCCCCGAACGCGGGGCGCGGCGCCCACAGCTGACGCGCACCGCCGACAGGACCCGTCCCTCTGACCCGCGCGTCCCGCACGGGTCAGAGGTCCGTCCGCAGCCGCAGGACCTCGGGCGGCGGGTGCCGGGTCGAGGTGTGCCGGACCTCCGCCGTCAGCGGCGGGTCGAGCGGGCGGTAGGGGACCTCGCCGAGCCCGATCGCGGTGACGGTCGCCCCGGCCGGGGCCGCCTGCGCTCGATCGGCCACGGCCACCGCCACTTCCGCGCGCAGGGCCGCCGTCAGCGGGCTCGACACCGTCGGGGTCTCGTCCCCGACCGGCAGCACGAGCACCAGGGCGAGCGGGCGGCGCGGGGTGCCGGTGTAGCCGACCACCGCCGCGTCGCGGACGTCGGTGTGCCGGAGCTTCTGCCAGCCGCGCCGCCCCGCCGGGTAGGTCTGGTCGAGCCGCTTGATGACCAGACCCTCGACGCCGCTGGCGGGCAGGGTCTCGTACCAGGTGGCGGCCAGTTCCGGGTCGGTCGTCATCGGCACCGGCTGCAGCGGCGGCCCGAGCGGCAGCAACAGGTCGACCAGGAGCGCCCGGCGGCGCTCGTACGGCCGCCCGCGCAGGTCGAGGCCGGCCAGTTCCAGCACGTCGAAGGCCGCGTACGAGGCCGGCAGGTCCTGGGCCAGTACGGCGGCCCGGGCGGGCGTGGCCGCCGCACGCCGCTGGACCAGCGCGAAGTCCGTCCGGCCCGCGTGCCAGACCACCACCTCGCCGTCCAGCACCGTTCCGGCGGGCAACTGGCGCGCGGCTGCGGCCAGATCGGGGAACGCGCTGGTCACGATCCGGCCGGAGCGGGCCTGCAGCACCACGTCCGCCTCGGAGCGGACGACGACCAGGCGGTGGCCGTCGAACTTCGGCTCGTACGCCAGGCCCGCCCCGCGCGGCAGGGTCCGTACGGCTGCGGCCAGCGCGACCTGGATCACGGCGCCGCTCCCCCTCCCGCGGGCAGCCGGCCGGCCAGGCCGGGGTTGAGCATCGGGCCGAAGAGGTCCCCGTCGCGCTCCAGCCGCGGCCCGATGTCGTCGGCGAGGAAGAGCAGGTCGGCGGGGGTGCGACAGGCCGCCACCTCCTCCCAGGACACCGGCGCGGACACGGTGGGGCGGGCCCGCGCACGCAGCGTGTAGGGGGCGGCGGTCGTCTTGGCGGCGGCGTTCTGGCTGTGGTCGACGAAGACCTTGCCGGGGCGCAGGGCTTTGGCCATGCGGTGGACGATCAGGTCGGGAAGCTCGCGTTCGGCCTCCTGGGCGAGTCGCTTGGCGTACGCCGACACCTGCCGGGACGGGGTCGGCTCCAGGGGCACGGCCAGGTGCAGGCCCTTGGAGCCGGAGGTCTTGGCGAAGGCGTGCAGGCCGTCGGCGGCGAGCCGGTCGCGCAGCCAGAGCGCGGCGGCGCAGCACTCGACGACGGAGGCGGGGGCGCCGGGGTCGAGGTCGAGGACCATGCGGTCGGCGACGGCGGGGGCGCCGGCGGGCCACTGGGGGGTGTGGAACTCCACGACGAGGTTGGCGGACCACATGAGGGTGGCCATGTCGGCGACGACCACCTGTTCGGCGGAGGGGTCCTCGGAACGGGGCACGGGTGTGGTCTTGACCCAGGCGGGTGTGCCGGGCGGCGGGTTCTTGGTGAAGAAGAGCTGGCCGTCCGGGCCGTCGGGGTAGCGCAGGAAGGACACCGGCCGGTCGTGGATGTGGGCGAGGAGGGAGTCCGCGACGGTGGCGTAGTAGTGGAGCACCTCGCCCTTGGTGAAGCCGGTCTCCGCATAGAGGACCTTGTCGAGGTTGCTGAGCGAGATGCGACGACCCTCCACCAATGTGATCGGCGTCATACGATGAGACTGCCACGAATCAGGAGGAACCGTGCGATCCATTTGGAACGGGGCGATCTCCTTCGGCCTGGTCAGCATTCCGATCAAGCTCGTGAACGCCACCGAGAGCCACTCGATCTCCTTCCGCCAGATCCATCTCGCCGACGGCGGGCGGATCCGCTACCGCAAGGTGTGCGAGCTGGACGGCGAGGAGGTGCCGGGCACCGAGATCGGCAAGGGGTACGAGGAGGCCGACGGGTCGGTCATCCCGATCACCGACGAGGACCTCGGGCAGCTCCCGATCGCGACGGCCAGGACGATCGAGATCATGTCGTTCGTGCCGGCGGAGGAGATCGACCCCCTGCAGATGGACGCGGCGTACTACCTCGCGGCGAACGGGGCGACGGCGGCGAAGCCCTACACGCTGCTGCGGGAGGCCCTGAAGCGCAGCCGGAAGGTCGCGATCGCCAAGTACGCGCTGCGGGGGCGGGAGCGGCTGGGCATGCTGCGGGTCGTCGACGACGTGATCGCGATGCACGGGCTGCTGTGGCCGGACGAGATCCGGGCGCCGGAGGGGGTGGCCCCGGAAGCGGACGTGTCCGTACGGGAGGCCGAACTCGACCTGGCGGACGCGCTGATGGCGACGCTCGGCGAGGTGGAGATGGCCTCGCTGCACGACGACTACCGGGAGGCCGTGGAGGCGATGATCGCGGCGAAGGCGGGTGGTGCCTTCGAGCCGTCCGAGGCCGTCGTGGAGCCGGCCGGGGGCAAGGTGATCGACCTGATGGCGGCGCTGGAGAAGAGCGTGAAGGAGGCGAAGGCCTCGCGGGGCGAGGCCGCCGCGGCGGAGGCCGAGGTGACGCCGATCCGGCGCAAGGCGGCCGCCGCCGCACCGAAGTCGGTGGGCGGGAAGAAGTCGACGGCGGCTTCGGCGAAGAAGACGGCGTCCGGCGCGACGAAGAAGACCACGGCCACCGCCAAGTCCACGAAGACGGCGAAGACGGTGAAGACGGCAAGGACGGCGAGGACGGCCAAGACGGCGGCGACGAAGTCCACTTCCGCGACCGCGAAGAAGACGGCCGCGGCCGCGAAGAAGGCGGCGCCCCGGAAGCGGACCTCCGCCTGACCCCGGGCGGGGCAGGGCGGGGCCCCCTGCGCCGCTGTCCCCGCCGGAACGGGGCTACGCGGGCCGCGTGGCCTGCGTCGACCCGGACGTCCGGGTCACCCGGCGCCCCGGCGCCCCGGCCCCGGCGTCAGCCGCGGAGGCCGCGACCGGACCGGCCCAGCCACGCCCTCGCGTCGCGGGCCAGCGTGAACAGGGCCTCGATGTCCGGTGGTTTGAGCGCGACCGCGGATCCGGTGAGGTCCGCGGCGGCCGTCGGGGGCTGGAGGATGCGGATGTCGCGGACGGTGGGGGCCACCTCGACGCGGGAGGCGTCGGCCACCGCCAGGGCCGGGGTGACCTGCGCGGTCAGGACGAGGGTGGCGCGGGCCGCCGCGCGGCGGGCCCAGCGCGGGTCCGGGCGGGGTTCCGCGCGGCCGACCGTGAGCAGCAGGTCGCCGACCACCGCGCGCTGGCGGCGGCCCGGGACCGCACGGACGCAGAAGATCCCGGACGGGCCTATGAGCAGGTGGTCGATGCGTCCCGATCCCGGGAGCGGGACGCAGTGCAGGATCCGCCAGCCCTGCGCCTCCAGGGCGTCGCAGACGTCGCCCATCCGCTGCTGGGCCGACAGGTCCTGGCGCAGCCGGTGCCGGGCCCGGCTGCCCGCCGGGACGTGTTCCAGTTCGCCCAGCAGGGTCTCGCCGGGGCGGTTGGGGGCCAGGTCCGCGTCCGGCGGCAGGGCGAGGCCGGCCAGGTCGGCGGCCGTGGGTACGGGGGGCGGGCCGATCGAGACCGTGCCGCTGAGGTAGGGCCGTAACACCGCCAGGATCGCCTCCCGATGGTCGTCCGCGAGCACGCTGATCCGGTTCGCCTGCCGGTCGTACCAGGCCACCGCCTGCCCGTCGGGCAGGTTGACGTACAGTCGGCCGCGGCCGGGCCGGCCGCTCGGCAGTACCTTGAGTCCCCTCATCGCCCTCACCCCCGCGGTCCATGGGAGCAGCCGGGACGCCGCACGGCAATCCCCCGGCTGTGTAACGACTCCGACGCGCCCCTGCGACACCGCTGTTACACGAACGGGGCGCTGCCGCAACGGCCGCCCCCTAAGTTGGTCGCACCTGGACCCGCCAGACTCCGACCAGCACCGAAGGGCTTCCCGTGAGTACCGTCAGCCGCCGCACTCTCGTTCGCGCCGCCGCCGTGACCGCATGCGCCGGAAGTCTGCTTGCGCTGCCCACCGCCGCCGCCCTGGCCGAAGGTGTCCCCGCGGCCTCGGCCGCGCACTCCGCGGGCCCGCGGGTGCTGGTCAAGAGCCTCGCCCTCGCGGACGGCACGTCCACGGCGAAGGTCTACCGCGTCGCCGGCGGCGCGTACCAGGCGGACATCCTTACCGCCGACGGCGCCAGGGCCGCCACCTTGACCAGCCGTGACGGCGTCACGGGCTTCGGCGGCGCCGGGGAACTGCACGCCTCGCTGGAGTCCGACGGGCGGCTGACGTCGTGGGTGGGCGACGCTCCCGCCGGGGCCGTCGCGCACGCCGTCGGGGGCGAGGGCCACCACAAGACCGGCACCCGCATCGGGCAGGTCGTCCCCGCGTCGGCGCCGAAGGCGGCGGGCGGCGGAAGCGGGGTCCTGGCCGGCGGCCCGGCAGGGGTGCGGCGCCTGAACACACTGGCCGACGGACCGGGCGAGGGCGTGCTGCTGCTCGCCGCGGGCGGCGGTATCGCGGCCGTCGGCGCCGCCGGCCTCGGCTTCGCGATGGTGCGGCGCGGGCGGACCGAGAGCTGAGGCCCGGGCGCCGTCCGTGGACCGGGAAAGCCGCGAGCGAGACGGGCACGCCTCCGCATAGGTTGACGGAATCGATCGTCGTGCCGCGCGGAGGGAGGGCGCTGGGGTCCGTGGGAACGCTTTCCATCCGCTCGGTCGCCGCCGCCCGCGTCGCACCGGCGTTCGCGACGCTCGCCCTGGTGAGCCTGCTGGCGGGGTGCGACGACAGCGGCGGACTGGCCGGGGCGGGCCCGGCGGCGCCCGCGAGCGGGCCCGTACATCTGTGGCCCGGCCGTCAGGGAGCCGTCGTACCGCCGGCCGATCCGGGCGGCGCTCCGCCCGAGTACGTCAAGGGGATCCCGCCCGTCCGGGACCAGGACGTGCACGGGGTCGATCCGGTGGCCCTCGTCCAGGCGGAGGTGCGGGCCCGTCCGAAGGCGGACGCCGGTGCGGACGGGATGCCGCCCGGGACCGCGGCCTCGATCGGGGAATGCGGCACGCGGGACGCACAGCCCGAGGCGTGCCCGGTGCTGGCGCCGTACTACCGGGACCTCACGGGCGACGGCAAGGACGAGCTGATCGTCGGCATCGAGTTCCCGGACAGCATGATGTCGGTACGGGTGTACACGGCGGACGAGCACGGCCGGCTCAACCGGATCATGGCGACCACGCAGACCGTGATCACCGTGGACCTGGCCGGGCGGGACGTGATCCTGCGCGCGCCCAGCGGGAACAACGGCTACGAGCTGATCACCGCCTGGTCCTGGGACGAGAAACAGCTCACCATGCTGCCGACGCGCGAGCAGATCGTACGGGTGCCGGGCCGTCCGCACGGCCCGGCGAATCCGCACGGCCCGGGCGCGGGCCGGCCGGGCGCGCCGTGAGGCTCCGGCTGCCCGCCTGAACGGCGACGCCGACCTCGAAGGCCGCGTGCCGCGTGCTTCCTCGCGGTGGCTGCACTGTAGCTGCCGGACGAGGGGGTGTCGCGGGCGAGTGGGCGGGCACCCTCACGGGGCCCGTCTCCCCGGCGCGGCCTCGGACGCGCAGCGGTTACGGGCGGGGGGACTTGGTCCAGGGCCAGCGGACCTTGGGCTTCTGGCCTGAGGGCGCGAAGGCGTACTTCCAGCCCTTCTGGAGACCCAGGCGCTTGGAGTAGCCCGCCGGGACGCGCTCGTACAGGAGGACCGTCGGGGCGCCGCCGTCGGGTGCCGGGACCGGGATCTCGTACCACTTCGGGGGGTGTCCGGTCGGGCCGAGGAGGATCGGGAGAACCCGGCCGTCCATCGGGCCGCCCTCGAAGGGCGTCGGTTCGCTTCTCACCCCACCAGTGTCACCCAGGAACAGGATGCCCCTGAGCGCGGAATGCGGAGTCCGGAGTGCGGAGTGCGGAGGTCGGAGTGCCGCATGAGCGGTCACCGTCTCCCCGGGGGCGGGAACCGCGCACGCGTCACGCCGGGCCGGGCCCGTCCGGGCCGGGTGAGCCAGGAACCCCTCTCCCTCGTGCACGAGGGAGAGGGGTCAGAGCAGGTGCGCGGCCTCGGAGACCACCGGGATCACGCGGCGGGCCAGCACCCCGACCGGGCCGTCCGCCGGCTCCAGGGCGAGGGCGGCGCGGGCCGCGGCGGCCGTCTCCGGGTCCGTGGCCGCGGTGGCGGTCAGCAGTGCGATGAACTGGTCCACCAGCCAGTCCCGCAGGGAATCGACCTCCGGCTGCTTGCCCTCGTCGATCCAGATGAGGGAGGCCGCTTCGACGGCCGTGATCCACGTGCGGACCATCATGCGCAGGCGCGGCCCGGGGGCGGGCACGGACAGGTGGAGGAGGATCTGTCCGGCCGCCGAGCGGCGGATGCCGTCGACCGTCGCGGTGGTGCGGGAGGTCTCCACGACGCTGCCGCCCTGGAGGAGGGCCGCGAAGCCGGCGTCGTGCTCGTCGACGAAGGCCAGGTACCGGTCGAGGGCCCGGGTGAGGCGCTGGGTCAGGGGGCCTTCCTGGGGTTCCGCGAAGCACAGTTCGAGGACGTCCGCCGCCGAGCGCAGGGCGGCTTCGTAGAGCTGCTGCTTGCCGCCCGGGAAGTAGCGGTAGACCAGGGGGCGCGAGACCCCGGCGGCCTCGGCGACGTCGTCGAGCGAGACCTCCTCCGGCGCCCGGTGCGCGAACAACGACAGTGCGGCGTCGAGAAGTTGGGCTCGCCGCTCCTCGACGCTCAGTCTGCGGTAGGCGCGTACGGTCATGCCCGCAGCGTAGACGACCTTCCTACGCCAGGAGGCCCGAGCTCTTCCACAGGCGGCGGCCGGTTCCGCGCAGGACGCCTATGTCGTCCAGGAAATCGGTGAGCCGCTTGGCGCCGGACTGCATGACCTCCCGGCGATGGCCGCTCGCCTTGACCTGGGCGACGGCTTCGCGGCGGTCCAGGCCGATGCTCTCGTAGACGGCCGGGTTGACGAAGGCGAGGGAGAAGACGCGGGCCGCCTCGCCGCAGCTGATCCGGGTGAGTTCCTGTTCCCAGCGCGGGGCCGTCAGCATCTGGCGGCGCAGTTCCTCGCGGGCGTACCGGACGTGCCGGGCCTCCTCGATGACGTGGATGCGGGTGACGCCGCGGACGAGCGGCTGGACGCGCTCGTCCGGGAAGGTCAGGCGCTGCATCCAGTCGAGCACTTCTTCCCCGAGGAGGGTGCAGGCGAAGGAGCCGGGGGTGGTGGAGACCGTCTTGAGGACGCGGGCGAGGTTGTGGTTGACGCGGGAGACCGGGTACGCGGGGGCGCCGGCCTTCTGGATCAGGCGGGCGAACATCATCGAGTGCCGGCACTCGTCGGCGATCTCGGTGAGCGCGTAGCGCACGTGGTTGCTGGTCAGGGACTTGTCATAGATGTGGCGGACCAGGAGCTGCATGAGGATGATCTCGAACCAGATGCCGAGCGAGGCGAGCGCCGCTCCCTCGTGGCGGGAGAGCTCGATGCGCCGCTCCTCCCCCATCTTCTTCCAGAGCGGCGTGTCGTAGAGGGACAGCAGCTCCGGCGGCCAGTAGTACTTGCCCTCGACCATCGGGGCGTCCCAGTCGAGTTCCTTGTCGGGGTCGAAGGAGTGCCTGGCGGAGGATTCGAGCAGCCGTTCGGCGATCTGCTCGCGGTCCTTGAGCAGGCCGAGTGCGTCCCTCAGCGCGATTCGATCGGTCGCGGTCGTCATGGCTTCGGATACCTCGCTCGTTGGGTTACCGGCGGTCATTGATTATGAGACTGCCTGTCAGCAAGGCCGTCAATCCCCCGCGCACGACTTGTTGACCGCGTGTCTACCAACGTGTGACGCTGCCAACAGTCCAGTCCTGTACGGAAGTACGTGAGACGAGGAGGCGTCAGTGTCGACGCACGAGCTCTACACGACGGATCCGGGCGAGGGCGTCTGGCAGATCCCCGCCACCGGCTCCGCCCGCTTCAGCTGGGAGTACGACGGAGGCCGCGAGCGGCTCCTCGCGCTCTACCAGAAGGGCAAGGACAAGCAGTGGGACGGCGCCAAGCGCATCTCCTGGGACACCGAGGTGGACCCGTACGACCCGCTGGGCGCCCCGGACGAGGCGCTGACGCTGTACGGGACGCGGCACTGGGCCAAGCTGACCGGGAAGGACAGGGGCGAGCTGCGCCGGCACTACGCCTCCTGGCAGTTCAGCCAGTTCCTGCACGGCGAACAGGGCGCGATGGTGTGCGCGGCGCGCATCGTGGAATCGGTGCCGGACCTCGACGCGAAGTTCTACTCCGCCACGCAGACCATGGACGAGGCCCGGCACGCGGAGGTCTTCGGGCGCTTCCTGCACGAGAAGGTCGGGATGCTGTACCCGGTCAACAAGAGTCTCCGGGAGCTGCTGGGCGACACCCTGCGCGACTCCCGCTGGGACATGCCGTACCTGGGCATGCAGGTGCTCATCGAGGGGCTGGCGCTGGCCGCCTTCGGGATGATCCGCGACACGACCGGCAAGCCGCTGCCGAAGCAGATCCTGGCGTACGTGATGCAGGACGAGGCCCGGCACGTGGCCTTCGGGCGGATGGCGCTGCGGGACTACTACCGACAGTTGACGGACGCCGAACTGCGCGAGCGCGAGGAGTTCGTGATCGAGGGCTGCTACCTGATGCGGGACCGGCTGCGCGGGGTGGAGGTGCTGGAGAACTTCGGCATCCCGAGGAAGGAGGCGGAGCAGCTCAGTGAGCAGTCGGAGTTCCTGGCGCTCTTCCGCAAGCTGCTGTTCAGCCGGATCGTGCCGTGCGTGAAGGACATCGGGCTGTGGGGCGAGCGGCTGCAGAAGGCGTACCTGGAGATGGGCGTCTTCGAGATGGGCGACTCGAACCTGGACCTGCTGATGCGCGAGGACGAGGAAATCGCCGAAGCCCTCGACCGCGAGCGGTTCGCGGCCGAGGAAGCGCAGCGGGTGGCGGAGGTCGAAGCCGCCATCGCCGCAGGGGCCGAGGGGGCCGAGGGGGCCGGCTGAGGGATGTCCACCGGATCACGGGGCGGGGTCCGGGGCGGGGTCGGGATCGGAGCCGGGGTCTGAGCCGGTCCCGGAGCCGGACTCCGGGTCGCGGGCCCCCGGTCCGCGCGGCCCGCGGTCCGCGGTCCGCGGTTTCAGCCGGACAGCGCCGCCTGCATCACCGCACGCGCGATCGGCGCGGCGGCCAGGTTCCCGCTGATGTCGCCGCGGTGGGCCGCCGCGTCCTCGACCACCACCGCCACCGCGATCCCCGGCAGCGGCGCCCCGTCGGCCTTGGCCCAGGAGATGAACCAGGCGTACGGGGTGCCCGCGTTGCCCACGCCGTGCTGCGCGGTACCGGTCTTGCCGCCGACCACCGCGCCCGGGATCGCCGCGTTCTTCCCCGTCCCGTTCTCCACCACCTTCACCATCAGCTCCTGCAGCCGCAGCGCGGTGGCCGGACTCATGGCCCGGCCCAGGCTGCGCCGGCCGCCGCGCCGCACCGGCGAGCCGTCGTCCTGCGTCGTCCGGTCCACCAGGTACGGGGACTTCAGCTCCCCGCCCGCCGCGACCGCCGCCGCCACCATCGCCATCTGCAGCGGCGTCGCCCTCGTGTTGAACTGGCCGATCGAGGACAGGGCCAGCTGGTCCCGGCTCATGTCGGTGTCGAAGTTCGACCGGGACACCCACGAGGGCACCCGCAGCCCGCCGCCGTTGAAACCGAACCGCTCCGCCGCCGCCACCATCCCGCGCAGCCCGACCCGCACCCCGATCTTCGCCATCACCGTGTTGCAGGACCACTGCACCGCCTCCGCCATCGAGGCGTCCTGGCAGCCCGTGGCCGCGTTCGGCAGCAGGGTGCTGGTACCGGGCAGCGGGTACGGGTCCGGGGTCTCGGTCGGCGCGTCCACATCGGTGACCACGCCCGCGTCGAGGGCGGCCGCCGCCGTCACGATCTTGAAGGTGGAGCCGGGCGGGTAGGTCTCGCGCAGCGCCCGGTTGAGCATCGGCCGGGCCGGGTCCGCGTTCAGCCGGGCCCAGGCCTCCTTGACCCGCGTGCCCGTACCGGAGAGCGCGGAGGGATCGTACGAGGGGCTGCTGACCAGCGCGAGGATCTTCCCGGTGGCCGGCTCGACGGCGGCCACCGCGCCGCGCTTGCCCCCGAGCCCGGTGTAGGCGGCCTGCTGCACGCGCGCCCGGATGGTGGTGGCCGCGTTCCCGCCGGCCGGGCGGCCGCGGGCGAGGTCGTACCAGAGCGGGAAGGCGGAGAGCCCGGGGTCGGTGCCCGAGAGGACCGCGTCCTCGGCGCGCTCGACGAAGCTGGTCCCGTACGTCTGCGAGGAGAAGCCGGTGACGGGCGCGTACAGCGGCCCGTTCGTGTACGTCCGCTCGTAGCGCAGCAGTTGGCCGCTGTCGCGGGAGCCGGTGACGGGGCGCCCGTCGACCAGGACGTCACCGCGCGGCTGCCCGTAGCGCTCGATGGCGGAGCGCTTGTTGGCCGGGTTCGCCCCGTAGGCGGCGGCCTCCCAGACCTGCACGCGCCCGATGTTGACCAGCAGGGCGACGAGCAGCAGGGCGCAGAAGTACGCGCACCAGCGGATGTAGCGGATCATGCGGCGCCCTCCGGTCGGGCGGTCTGCGGGTCGGGGGCCCCGGGGGCCGCGGCCTGCTGCGCCGGGCGCGGTCTGCGGGCGCTGTCGCTGAGCCGGACCAGCAGGGCGACGATGACCCAGTTGGTGACGACGGAGGAGCCGCCCTGGGCGAGGAAGGGCATGGCCATGCCGGTCAGCGGGATGAGCCCGGTGACGCCGCCCGCGATGACGAACACCTGGAGCGCGACGATCGAGGAGAGACCGGTCGCGAGCAGCCGGCCGAAGGGGTCGCGCAGCGCGAGCCCGGCGCGGAAGCCGCGGGCGACGAGGAGCCCGTAGAGGAGCAGGATCGCGGTGAGCCCGACGAGGCCGAGCTCCTCACCGGCGGTGGCGAGGATGAAGTCGGACTTCGCGGCGAAGCCGATGAGGAAGGACTGGCCGTGGCCGAGACCGGCGCCGAGCAGGCCGCCGGCGCCGAAGGCGAACAGGGACTGGGCGAGCTGGCCGGGGCCCTCGCCGCGCTCGATGGAGGCGAAGGGATTCAGCCAGTCGTCCACGCGGCTGTTCACGTGCGGCTCGAAGGTCCCGACGGCGTACGCGCCGAGGGCGGCGAGCAGCAGCCCGATCGCGATCCAGCCGATCCGGCCGGTGGCGGTGAACAGCATGATCACGAACAGCCCGAAGAACAGCAGCGAGGTCCCGAGGTCGCGCTCCAGGACCAGCACGCCGACGCTGAGCAGCCAGATCGTGAGGATCGGGCCGAGGACGCGGCCGGGGAGCAGGCGCAGCCTCCAGAAGAGCCGGCGGCCGGTGAGGGCGAGGGCGGTGCGGTTCGCGGCGAGGTAGGAGGCGAAGAAGACGGCGAGCAGGATCTTGGCGAACTCCCCCGGCTGGAAGGAGAGTCCGGCGAAGCGGATCCAGATGTGGGCGCCGTTGACCGCCGGGAAGAAGACGGGGACGAGCATCAGCGCGAGGGCGCTGGTGACGGAGAGGTACGCGTACCGCTGGAGCGTGCGGTGGTCGCGCAGCGCCGCGACGGCGAGGACGAAGAGCCCCACCCCGAGGGCGGACCAGCGGAGTTGGTCGTCGGCGGTGAGGTGGCCGGGGGTGGTCGCGTCGAGGCGCTGGATGAGGACGAGGCCGAGTCCGTTGAGCAGTACGGCGATCGGGAGCACGAGGGGGTCGGCGTACGGGGCGCGCAGGCGTACGGCGACGTGCGCGAGCAGGGCGGCCGCGGCGAGACCTCCGGCATAGTGCGCGGCGGGGCGCGGGATGCGGCCGGTGGTGGCGAGGCCGACGTAGAGGTGCCCGAGGACGGAGATCAGGACGGCGCCGGCGAGGAGCGTCAGCTCGACGCCGCGGCGCTTGGGGGCGCTGGCGTCGGGTGGCGGGGGCGGGGCGGGCTCCGCCACCTCTGCCGTCAGAGCGGTCATACGCGAAACGTAGCAAGCGAACGGATGATATGTCCGCTATGCCATAGTGTGCCGAGGAGTCGTCACAAACGGTCGGAAGCGGAGCCGAGGCTTATGGGACCTGTGGAATTCATCGTCCTCGCCTTCCCGGAGGAGCAGCTGCGGGTGCCGGCGGTCGAAGCCGTGATGGGCCTGCGGAAGACCGGGGTGGTCCGGCTGATCGACGGGCTCGTGGTCACGAGGACGGCGGCGGGGGAGGTCCTGGCGGCCGAGTTCGACGAGTTCGTGGAGCTGCGGGGCCTGCTGACGGGCCGGGATGTGGCACGGCTGATCGGGCCGGAGGACGTACAGGAGTCGGCGGGGCTGCTGGAGCGCGGGAGCTGCGCGCTGCTGCTGCTGGTCGAACACGTGTGGGCCGAGGACGCGGCGATCGCCGTACGGGCGGCGGGCGGGCGGATCGTGGGCTCGGTCCGCATCCCGGTGGACCGGATCCCGGCCGACCCCCGGACGGGCGTGGCCTGATGTTCATCCGGCCGGTGGGAGTGACGGTGCGGTCCGCGGACCGCCCGGCGGGCCGCCCGCTGCTGCGGGGCCTGCTGGCGCGCGCGGTGGGCGCGACGGAGGGCACGGTGAGGGCGGACGCGCCGCGGCACGGGGTGCGCTGGACACCGGCGGGCGTGGTGGAGCCGGCGGGGGCGGAGGCGGCCTGGGTGGAGCCGGCCGAGGCGGAGCCGGCCGGGGCCGGGCCGGAACCCGTGGAGTCGGTCGGGCGGGAGCGGGAGCCGGAGCCCCCGGCGGGTGCGTCTCCGGCTGCCCCTCCGGGTACGCCTCCGGGTGGAACCGCTCCCCCGGCGGGCCTGGTGGCGGAACTGCGGCAACTGGCCGACCTGGCCCGGGAAGGCCTGCTGACCCCGGAGGAGTTCACGACGGCCAAGGGCCGCCTCCTGCGCGGCTGACGGCGCCGGGGCTCCGCATCACACGGCCGGGTCCTCCCGGGCGCGGCGCTCCGATGCGAGGGCCGCGGCCCCGGCGCACACGGCGGCGGCCAGCCCGAGGCCCAGCACGGCCGGGTTGACGTAGCCGGGAACGGACCCGGCGGCGTACCGTCCGCCGCCCGTCGTCTCACAGACGAAGCGCAGGGGCACGTAGTCCACGGTGTAGTCGACGACCGTCAGCGCCCGCTCCCACCGGCCAGGCGTCCTACAGGGCCGGAGCGGCGAGGACTCGGCGCCGCCGTCCTCCGCGTCGACCACCGCACCGGCGACGTACAGCAGGCCCCAGGTGTAGACGGCGGCCGCGACACCCGCAAGCAGGGCGGCGAGACCCCGGTGCCACACCGCCCGGCCGGTACGCCGCCGCCCGGCCCGGCCGAGGGTCACGAGGCCGTGGCCGACGAGTCCGAAGGCCGCGACCAGCCCGGCCGGAATGAGCAGCAGAAGCAGGAGCGCCATCCGCCGAGTCCACCAACCCGCGTTCCCGCCACCTATGACGGACCCCACAGTTCCGGCAACAGAGCTGTCACGGCGAGGCGGGGAGGGGAGGGGAGGGGAGGGGCGGGGCGGAGGCCGTGCCCGCCCCCACCGCCGACCGGCTCCACACCCCGCCCACCCCGCCAACCGGGTGAGTGCGCGAGGCCCGCCGACACCGCTGGGGCATTTGTCGTACCGGGCGTGGCAGCATCGGCGCCCTCGGAGGTGATCACATTGTCCTATCGGCTGCTTCGTGCCGCCTGCATCGCCGCGGTGCTCGTCACGGCCGGGCCGCTGCCCACCGTCCATGCCGAACCGCTGCCCGGTGAGAACGTCGGGGTGCTGCTCACCCGCCTGCAGGGGCTCTACCAGAAGGCCGAGGAGGCCGCCGAGGCCTACAACGCCACCGAAGTCGCCCTCAGGTCCCACCAGGAGCAGGAGCGGCGGCTCAGCGCCGAGTCCGGCAAGGCCCGCAGCGCCCTCGGTGCCGAAAAGGCGCTGCTCGGGCGGCTCGCCCGGGAGCAGTACCAGGGCAGCCGCGGCCTCTCCCCGTACGCCCGGATGCTGCTCGCCGGGAACCCGCAGGCCGCCTTGGACCAGCGCCGCCTCGCCGCCCGCGAGGGCGCTCGGCAGGCCGCCGTGCTGAAGCGGCTCACGCGCGGGGAGCGGGCGGCCGACGCGCTCGCCGCCCGGGCACGCGAGGCGCTGGACTCCCAGCAGTCGCTGGCCGCGCGGCGCAGGCGGCAGAAGGACGAGGTCGCGGTGCAGCTCAAGGAGGTCGAGCGGGTGCTCGCCTCCCTGACGGCCGAGCAACTCGCACAGCTCGGCGCGCGGGAGGCCCGTGACACCGCCGTCGCGCAGCGGGAGCTGGTGGACTCCGGCAGGCTCCCCACCCGCACCGGTACCCCGACGGCCGCCGGCGGCGCGGCCCTCACATACGCGGCCGCCCAGATCGGCAAACCCTACGTGTGGGGCGCGGAGGGCCCGGCGTCCTTCGACTGCTCCGGGCTGACCTCGCAGGCCTGGGCACACGCCGGACGCGCCATCCCCCGTACCAGCCAGGAGCAGTGGGCCCGGCTGCCGAAGGTGCCGCTGGACCAGCTGCGGCCCGGGGACCTGGTGGTCTACTTCCCCAAGGCCACCCACGTGGGCCTGTACGTGGGCGGGGGCAAGGTGATCCAGGCGCCGCGGCCGGGCGCGAAGGTGAAGGTCTCGCCGATCGCCGCCAACCCGCTGCTCGGTGCCGTACGGCCCGACGCCGACGGGACGCCGCTCACGCAGTTCACCCCGCCGCCGCTCCCCGAGGACGCGGCGGCGGGGGACGACACCGGCTACTCGGAAGAGGGGGCGCCGGTGGAGGGGGCGCCGGAAGACGCAGCGTCGACGGACGGAGTGCCGGAGGCCGAAGCGACCTCCGCCAAGTACTCCGCGGCGTCTTCGGGATCGTAGAAGTACGCGTCGAAGTCGGCCGGGTTGTCGAAGCCGTTGGCGAATCGATTCGCCACCGGCTGGAGCTCCCCGGCCGCGCCGAGCAGGTTCAGCACGTGCTCCGGCGGGACGCCCAGCATCGCGTTCGTCCACTGGGTCACCGGCTTGCCCGTGGTGAACCAGTACTTGTCGAAGGTCGCCTTCATCCACGCCTCGTCGAACGGCTTGTCCCCGTGCATCAGGATCGACGAGAGGTACGAGGCGGCGCACTTGGCGGCCGAGTTCGAGCCCTGTCCGGTGATCGGGTCGTTGGAGACGACCACGTCCGCGACGCCCAGCACCAGCCCGCCGCCCGGCAGGCGCCCGATCGGATTGCGGACCACCGGCGCGTACCGGCCGGCGAGCGTGGCGCCCGCGTCCGTCAGCTCCGTCTTCGTGGCACGCGCGTACTCCCACGGCGTGAACTTCTCCATCAGGCCCAGCGTGAGCGCCAGGTGTTCCGCCGGATCCGTGACGCCCTTGAACACGTCCACCGGACCGCCCGGGATGCCCTCCCAGAACAGGATGTCCGCCCGCCCCGAGGTGGTGAGGGTCGGCATGACGAACAGCTCGCCGACGCCCGGGACCAGGTTGCACCGGACGGCCTCGGTCTCCGGGTGCTCCGGTCGCGGGCCGAGCCCGTGCACGTAGCTGACGGCGAGCGCGCGCTGCGGGGCGTCGTACGGCGAGCGGGCGGCGTCGCGGCCGAACATCGACACCAGCTCGCCCTTGCCGGCGGCCACCAGCACCAGGTCGTACGTACGGGAGAAGTAGTCGAGGTCGGCGACGGACGCACCGTGGATGACCAGCTGGCCGCCGCGCTGCGCGAAGGTGTCGAGCCAGCCGGCCATCTTCAGGCGCTGGTCGACGGACTGCGCGTACCCCTTGAGGTGGCCCAGCCAGTCGATGGCGCGGCCGCCGTCGGGGGCGGCGACGGAGACGCCGAGACCCTCGATCCTCGGGGCCTGGCGCGCCCAGAAGTCGAGCTGGAGGTCGCGCTCGTGCTGCAGGGCCGTGTCGAACATGACCTGCGTGGACATGACCCGTCCGGTGCGGATCTCGTCCGCCGTCCGGTTGGACATGAGGGTGACCTCGTACCCCTTCGACTGGAGTCCGAGGGCGAGCTGGAGACCGGACTGGCCGGCTCCGACGACAAGTATCTTGCGCATCTCTCACGTTCTCTGTTCGGGGGTGCCGTGTTCGGGTGCCGTGTTCGGGTGCCGTCTTCTGGGGCCCTATTCGGGGGTCCTGCTGAGGGCGTGGTCCACCAGGGTGAGCAGGGATTCGACGACCGTGCGGCGACTGCGCGCATCCATGATCACGACGGGCACCTCCGGCGGGACGGTGAGCGCCTCGCGCACGTCCTCGGGCTCGTACGAGTCGGTGCCCTCGAAGTGGTTGACGGCGACGGCGTACGGCAGCCCGCTGCTCTCGAAGTAGTCGAGGGCGGGGAAGCAGTCGCGCAGCCGGCGGGTGTCGGCCAGCACGATGCCGCCGATCGCTCCGCGCACCAGGTCGTCCCACATGAACCAGAACCGCTCCTGGCCGGGGGTCCCGTACACGTAGAGGACGAGGTCGTCGTCGAGGGTGAGGCGGCCGAAGTCCATCGCGACGGTGGTGGTGTTCTTGTCCGGGGTCGCGGACAGGTCGTCGGTCGGGACGCTGGCCTGGGTCATCACCGCCTCGGTGCACAGCGGGGTGATCTCGGAGAGGGAGGTGACGAAGGTGGTCTTGCCGACGCCGAAACCACCGGCGACCAGCACCTTGACGGCGACGGGCGCGCGGGAGCGGTCGTACTGCCAGGGCTGGGCGGTCTCGTCGTCCACCACGGCCGACGCGTCCGCCACGGGCTTTTCAGAGACGGCGAAGACCACTGAGCACCCTTTCGAGCAGCGCGCGTTCGGGCCGGCCCGTGCCGTGACCCGTGCCGTAGACGCGGATCCTGCCCTGGTCGGCGAGGTCGCTGACCAGGACGCGGACCACACCGAGCGGCAGCTTCAACAGCGCGGCGATCTCGGCGATCGTGCGCATGCGACGGCAGACCTCGACGATGGCGGGCAGTTCGGGCATGCGGTCGGGCTTCTGCGGCTCCGACAGCTTGGTGTCCAGGGTGGCGACGAACGTCTCCACCAGCAGGACCTCTGTGAACCGGGTACGGCCCCCCGTGAGGGAGTACGGGCGTACGCGGGCGGGGCGGCGGTCGGCGCCGCGTATCGGCAGCCGGTCGGAGGCCGGACTCCTCACGGGGTGTTCTCCATCGACTGGCGCAGCTCGCTGCGGACTTCGGGGGTCAGGACGTGGCCGGCGCGGCCGACGAACAGGGCCATGTGGTAGGCGACGACGCTCATGTCGCAATCGGGGGTGGCGTGCACGCCCAGCAGTGAGCCGTCGCTGATGGCCATGACGAAGACGGAGCCGTGCTCCATCGCCACCATGGTCTGTTTGACGGAGCCGCCGTCCATCAGGGCGGCCGCACCGGTGGTGAGGCTGCCCAGGCCGGACACGATGGTGGCCAGGTCGGCGGAGGCGCCCCGCGGCCCCCTGCTCTTGGGCTGCGGGGCGGTGGCGGCGCCGTCCGTGACGGGGTCCGAGGACAGGAGCAGTAGCCCGTCCGAGGACACGACGGCGACGGAGTTGACGCCGGGTACCTCCCTGACCAGGTCGGTCAGCAGCCATTGCAGGTTGCGGGCCTGGGTGCTCAGTCCGTACGTACTGGGCGCGGTCATGTGCGTGCCTCCTGTGCGGTGTCCCCCTGGTCGGTGTGGCCCTGTTCCTGTTCGCGGTCCGGTACGTGCTCGCCCCCCGGGTCCCGCGCGATCTCGGCGGCGGCCACGCGCCGCCCGTCCTGGGCGCCCTGGTAGAACCCGCCGAGGCGGCGGCGCAGTTCGTCGGCGTCGATCCGGCGCGGCGGCTCGGCCGGTCCCTCGTCACGGACCGCGCGGGGGACGGGGACGGACCGCGGGGTCCGCTTCGGCAGGCCCTTGTCGGTGACGGGCTCCGCCTCGGCGGGATCGGCGGGGTGGCTGCCCTGGCGGGGGAGCCAGTCCTCCTCCTCGGCGGCGGTGGCGTGGCCGTGCGGATCCGGCTCGGGGCCGGATTCGCGTCCGTCGGCACCTTCCCCGGCGTCCTGCGCCTCGGTCGGTATCCCCGGCTCGGGGTCCGCCGCCCCGGAGGCCGCCGCGTCCGCGTCGGGGACGACCCGCGCGAGCAGCTGCTCCTCGGGGCCGGGCCCGGCCGGCACCTCCGCCGGGGCTTGTGCCGGAGCCGGTACGGTGAAGATCTCCTCGGCGGGCGGCAGCGGACCGTCCACCGGACCGGCCGTGTCGGGCTCGGCGTCGGCGCGGGCGTCGGCTTCGGGCCCGGACTGCGGTTCGGCGGCGACGGCGGCGGGATCCGGCTCGGCGTCCAGGGCCCCGTCCGGCAGGACGGCCCCGTCCAGCTCGGGCTCGGGCTCCAGCTCCAGACCGGCCTCCGGCCCGGGCTGCGGCCCGGCGGCGACAGCGGCGGGATCCGGCTCGGCGTCCAGGGCCCCGTCCGGCAGGACGGCCCCGTCCAGGCCGGCCTCCGGCCCGGGCTCCCCGGCAGCGGACTCCGACTTGCCGCGCGTGCGGCTCGGCAGCGTGTTCTCGTTCGCCTCGGCGATCACGCCGGGAAGGTGCAGCGCGGGCGCGCCCGGCGTCGCCAGGGTGTGGACCGGGGAGAAGGGCGGGGTCGCGGGCAGCAGCGCGGCCGGGACGACCACGAGGGCCTCGGTGCCGCCGTGCCGCGGGGCGCGCAGCTCCGCGGTGACCCCGTGGCGCGCCGCGAGGCGTCCGGCGACGTACAGGCCGAGGCCCAGGCCGTGTTCGGCCTCGGGCTCCTCGTCGTAGGCCTCGGGCGTGGCCAGCCGGGAGTTCAGTGCCTCCAGCCGGTCCTCGGTGACCCCGATGCCCTCGTCGACGACGGACAGCACCACGTCGCCGGAGTCCACCAGCCACCCGGACACCTTGACCTTGGCGTCCGGCGGCGAGAACGTCGTCGCGTTCTCCAGCAGCTCGGCCAGGACGTGCGAGATGTCGTCGGCCGCGTGCCCGGCGACCTGGATGTGCGAGGGCAGCGCGGCGAGGTCGACGCGCTCGTAGCGCTCGATCTCGCTGACGGCGGCGCGCATGACGTCGACCAGCGGGACCGGCAGTCCCTGGCCGTGACCGTGCTCCTGCCCGGCGAGGACCAGCAGGTTCTCGTTGTGGCGGCGCATCACGGTGGCCAGGTGGTCGAGCTTGAAGAGGATCGCCAGTTGGTCCGGGTCCTGTTCCTTGGACTCCAGTTCCTCGATGACGGCGAGCTGGCGCTCCACCAGGCCCAGGGTCCGCAGCGACAGCGAGACGGACGTCGTGGACATGATGCGGCGGTGCTCTTCGAGCCCGGCGCGCAGCGTCGTCAGCTCTTCCTCCAGCGCCTCGCGGCCCGAGGCGAGCGCCTCGTTGCGGCCGATGATGCGGCGCCGGTCGGCGTCGAGCCCGGCGATGCGGGTGTGCAGCGAGACGGTCTGGTCCCGGACCGCGTTCAGGTGGCGTACGACCTCGGCGAACTCGTCGTTGCGGCCCGTGAACCGGACCGGCTCCACCGAGCCCTCCGGCGTCGCCAGCCGCTCCGCGCCGCGGCGCAGGACGGACAGCGGCCGGGTCAGCGAGCGGGCCACGGCGGTCGAGAAGCCCACGGCGACCAGGAACAGCAGGCCCAGCACCGCGATGAGGGTTTCCAGCCGGGTCACGTCGTCGTCGCGCAGGGCGGCGAGCGCGGAGGCGCGCTGCCCGGCGAGGGTGGATTCGACGGACCGCATGCGGTCGATGCGGGCGGTGAGCGCGGAGCCGACGGCGGCCGCGTCGGTCTTGCGGTCGGCGGCCGAGAGCGTGGGCCGCTCGGTGAGCCGCTTGAGGTGGTCGTCGGCCGCCTTGACCTCGGGTCCGGTGACGGTGGCGGCGAGGGTCTGGCGTACGTCGGGCCGCGCGGCCCGCGCGAAGTCGTCCAGCGCGGCCTGTTCCCGTACGCGCGAGCGCTGGGCGGCGGTGCTGAGTTCGTCGGCCACGGCCGAGTTGGGGGGCTGCTCGCCGCGGGGGACGGCCAGCGCCGCGAGCAGCAGTCCACGGGTGGCCGAGGCCTGTTCGACCGCCTGGCCCAGCGGGGCCATCGGGCGCGTGGTGGCGAGGGCGGCCACGGCGCGCGGCGGGGTCAGTTCGGCGAGCCGGTCGCCGGGGGCGAGCAGTTCCGCGATGACTGCGGCGTAGGCCTGGTGGGCGGCGAGGGCGCTGCCCTTGCCGTCGACGGCCTCGCCGCGGACGGCCTGGACGCGGGCGAGCGCGAGGGCGGTCTGCTCGTCGGCATCGGCCTGGACCTCGGCGAGCTGCCGGTCGGTGCGGGCGGCGCGTTCCTGGACGGGTCCCTTGGCCCCGCCGGGGCGGCCCTTCGCGGCGTACTCGACGACGGCATCGCGCTCGTCGCCGAGGAGGTGCGCGAGGGTGAGGGTCTGCCGGGTCCGGTCCGCGAGGGTGACCAGGCGCTGGGAGTCGTTCAGTTCTCTCGTGGCGGAGACGACGGCTGGGCTGCCTGCCGCGAGGACGGTGAGACCGGCGACGGCCACGCCTACGACCAGCCTGCGGCGCACGCGGACGCGGCGTCCTGCGGGGGCCGGGCCGTCGGTGGCGGTGCCGTTCTTCCGAGACCGCTTCTTCTGCACCGGTGCTCGCAATCCTGTACGTGTGCTCTTGCTCGTCTACTCGTGTGGCCGAGGTAACGGCCGGTCAACAAGTAAACGCGCCCCGCTCCCTCGTACCGCCTCAGACCTTCGCAGTGTGATGGGAAGAGAGCCGCACATCGCCCACCCGGCCACTCGAACGAGTGAACATCACGGATGAGTTGGCGACCAACTCGGGCACCGGGTGTCAGGGCGCGTCCACGGACGGGCGGTTGAAAGATCCACGCGGGCTTTGGCAGGATGCCCGCCCACACGCCCGCGGGGCCCCGGCCGGGCCCTGGACGGCGCGCAGGGCCACTCCCGCCCACCCCTCCCGCATTGGTACGGACCTACCCGCGCGCCGGAGCCCCGCGCCCGGCAGAATGACGGCATGCGCATCGACCTCGCATCGGCCCCCGGCAACACGGAACGCCCCAATGAGGACTGGGTGTCGGCCGCGATCCCCGCTTCGGGCGGCGGCGTCGTGGTCGCCCTGGACGGGGTCACCCCGCCGCGCGGCGACGACGGATGCGTGCACGGAGTGCCGTGGTTCACGGCCCGGCTCGGCGGCCGATTGACCGAACTGTCCGGATCGCGGCGGGACATGCCGCTGGACCGGATCCTGGCGGAAGCCGTCCGCTCCACGGCCGCGGCGCACCGGGACACCTGTGACCTTTCTCACGTCCGCACGCCGCAGGCGACGGTGGTCGTCGTCCGCTGGGACGAGGCGTACGTGGAGCACCTCGTGCTCTCGGACTCCGTACTGCTCCTGCAGGCGCCGGACGGTGAGGTCACGGCCGTGCTCGACGACCGGCTGGACCGGGTCCCGCCGGAGATGCTGCGGTCGCAGGAGACGGCGGACGCGCTGCGCAACGCGGAGGGCGGCTTCTTCACGGCGGCCGCCGATCCGGCGGTGGCGGTACGGGCGGTGACGGGGCGTACGCCGCGCGGGCGGGTCCGGGCGGTGGCCGCGCTCACGGACGGGGCGAGCCGGTGGACGGACACGTTCCAGGAGGGCGACTGGTCCCAGTGCCTGGCGGTGCTGCGGAAGGAGGGCGCGGAGGGGCTGATCGGCAGGGTCCGCGCCGTCGAGTCCGACCCGGCCCGCCCGTCGGCCCGGTACAAGCGGCACGACGACGCCTCGGCGGTCTACGCGGAGCTGTGAGGGCCGGCGCGCAGCCGCTCCGGACCTCTCCGGGCCTCTTCGGACCTCTTCCCCCGGCCTCTCCGGGCCTCTTCCCCCGGCCTCTTCGGAGCCCGTCTCCCGGCCCCTGCGGGTCTACTCCTCGCCCGCGTTCAGCTGGTTGAGCAGCCGGGCGAGTTCGGCCACCTCGCCGCGGTCCCAGCCGGCGAGCTTGCGCATGTACTGCTCGCGCCGCGCGTCACGCACCCGCAGGAACCGCGCGCGGCCCTCCTCGGTGAGGCCGACCAGGAAGGCCCGGCCGTCGGCCGGGTCGGGCTCGCGGGCGACCAGGCCCAGCACCTCCAGGGCCCGCAGCTGGCGGCTCATGGTGGCCTTGCCGACGCCGAAGTACGCGGCGAGCTCGGTGGCCCGCTGCCGGCCGGCCGCCTCCAGGCGGGTCAGGAGTCCGTACGCGGCGGGTTCGAGTTCGGGGTGGAGCTCGCGGGCCATCTCGCCGGAGGAGGCGCGGGCGCGCCGGAGGAAGACGGACAGCTCCCGCTCCAGGGCAAGGAACTCCTGGTCTTCGCTCCCGTGCACGTCAGGCTCCCTCTGTGGTGTGTGGGCCGCCAGTATTTCGCAGCCGGCACGCCGACGGCCCGGGGCCCCGCCCGGGGGTCCCCCCGGACGGAGTCCGGGGGAGGGGACCCGGGCGCCGTGACCCGCCCCTACGCGGCGGTGGTGAAGGGCACTTCCGCCCCGGCCCGGGCCTGGGCCAGGGCGAGTTCCAGGACCTGGCGCACATCCGTCACCGGGTGCACCTCCAGTCCCTCCAGCACCTCGGCCGGGACGTCGTCCAGGTCGGCCTCGTTGCGCTTGGGGATGATGACGGTGGTCAGCCCGGCCCGGTGCGCGGCGAGCAGCTTCTGCTTGACCCCGCCGATCGGCAGGACCCGCCCGGTCAGCGAGACCTCGCCGGTCATGGCCACGTCCGTGCGCACCTGCCGCCCGGAGAGCAGCGAGGCGAGGGCCGTCGTCATGGTGATGCCCGCGCTCGGGCCGTCCTTGGGGACCGCGCCCGCCGGGAAGTGGATGTGCACGCCCCGGTCCTTCAGGTCGGCCACCGGGAGTTCCAGTTCGGCGCCGTGCGAGCGCAGGAAGCTGAGCGCGATCTGCGCCGACTCCTTCATGACGTCGCCGAGCTGGCCGGTGAGGGTCAGACCGGCCGCGCCCGTCTCCGGGTCGGCCAGTGAGGCCTCCACGAACAGCACGTCGCCGCCCGCGCCGGTCACCGCGAGGCCGGTGGCCACGCCGGGCACCGCGGTACGCCGCTCCGCCGGGTCCTGGGCGGACTCCGGCACGTGGTGCGGGCGGCCGATCAGGGCACGCAGGTCGTCGGCGCCGATGCTGAAGGGCAGCTCGCGCTCGCCCAGTTCGTGCTGCGAGGCGACCTTGCGGAGCAGCCGCGCGATGGACCGCTCCAGGGTGCGTACGCCCGCCTCGCGGGTGTACTCGCCGGCGAGCTTCCTGAGCGCCTCCTCCTGCAGGACCACCTCGTCGGCGCCGAGGCCGGCGCGCTCCAGCTGGCGGGGCAGCAGGTGGTCGCGGGCGATGACGACCTTCTCGTCCTCGGTGTACCCGTCGAGGCGGACCAGCTCCATGCGGTCGGCCAGAGCCTCCGGGATGGCCTCCAGGACGTTGGCGGTGGCCAGGAACACCACGTCGCTGAGGTCGAGCTCCACCTCCAGGTAGTGGTCCCGGAAGGTGTGGTTCTGCGCCGGGTCCAGGACTTCCAGGAGGGCGGCGGCCGGGTCCCCGCGGAAGTCGGAGCCCACCTTGTCGATCTCGTCGAGCAGGACGACCGGGTTCATCGACCCGGCCTCCTTGATCGCCCGGACGATGCGGCCCGGCAGGGCGCCGACGTAGGTCCGGCGGTGTCCCCGTACCTCGGCCTCGTCGCGTACGCCGCCGAGCGCGACCCGGACGAACTTGCGGCCCATGGCGTGGGCGACGGACTCACCGAGCGAGGTCTTGCCGACACCGGGCGGCCCGACGAGCGCGAGGACGGCTCCGCCGCGGCGGCCGCCGATCACGCCCATGCCGCGCTCGGTGCGCCGCTTGCGCACGGCGAGGTATTCGGTGATGCGGTCCTTCACGTCGCTCAGCCCGGCGTGTTCGGCGTCGAGGACGGCCCGCGCGCCCTGGATGTCGTACCGGTCCTCCGTGCGCTCGTTCCAGGGCAGCTCCAGGACGGTGTCCAGCCAGGTGCGGATCCAGGAGCCCTCCGGGCTCTGGTCGCTGGCCCGCTCCAGCTTGTCGACCTCCTTGAGCGCGGCCTCGCGGACCTTCTCGGGGAGGTCGGCGGCCTCGACGCGGCTGCGGTAGTCGTCGGACTCCTCGCCGTCCTTCTCCCCGTTCAGCTCGCGCAGTTCCTTGCGGACGGCGTCCAGCTGCCGGCGCAGCAGGAACTCCCGCTGCTGCTTGTCGACGCCGTCCTGCACGTCCTTGGCGATGGACTCGGCGACGTCCTGCTCGGCGAGGTGGTCGCTGAGTGCCTTGACGGCCAGCTTGAGCCGGGCGACGGGGTCTGCGGTCTCCAGCAGTTCGACCTTCTGCTCGACCGTCAGGAACGGCGAGTACCCGGAGTTGTCGGCGAGGGCCGAGACCCCTTCGATCTGCTGGACCCGGTCGACGACCTGCCAGGCGCCGCGCTTCTTCAGCCAGCTGGTGGCGAGCGCCTTGTACTCCTTGACGAGCTCGGTGACCGCACCCGGCAGCGGGTCCGGCACGTGCTCGTCGACGGTCTCGCCCTCGACCCAGAGCGCGGCCCCTGGTCCGGTCGTCCCGGCGCCGATGCGGACCCGGCCGCGGCCGCGGATGAGCGCGCCGGGATCCCCGTCGGAGAGCCTCCCCACCTGCTCGACGGTCCCGAGCACACCGGTGCCGGCGTACGTCCCGTCGATCCGCGGCACGAGCAGCACCCGGGGCTTTCCGCCGCTGCCCGCCGCCGCCTGGGCCGCCTCCACGGCGGCGCGCACCTCGGCGTCGGACAGGTCGAGCGGAACGACCATCCCAGGCAGCACGACCTCGTCGTCGAGCGGCAGCACGGGCAGGGTGAGCGTTACGGACGTCGAAGCCATGATCTTCCCTCCGGCAGTGAAGTTGAGCTATGCCGACTCAATGCATGTGCGCCGCCCGTTGTTCCCCAACTGCCGTTCGCCCGGGGCGAACGACCCGGGGGCAGCCCTGGACCGGCCCCGTCGGCCGTCAGCTCCGTGCCGAGACGCGGACGTCGCCCGAGGTGGTCTTCACCGCGAGGCTGGCGGGTGCCGAGGGGTCCGTGGGGAGGGTGACGTCGCGGGCACCGGAGGTGGTGGTGACCGCCATCCGGTAGGGGGCCCGGGGAACGTCCAGGGTGACGTCGCCCGAACCGGTCTCGGCGAGCACCGAGGACGGGGCCCGTGTGAAGTCCAGGCGGGCGTCGCCCGAGTCGGAGCGGACCTCGGCGGTGGGCCCGGCCAGGCCGGAGGCGGTGATCGCGCCCGAGGAGGTACGGGCCTTCAGCGGGCCCGTGATGCGGTCGGCCCGGACCTCGCCGGAGTCGGCCGTCAGCTCGGCCGCCGCCACGCCGGTCACCGTGATGCGGCCGCTGCTGCTCTCCAGCCTGACCGTGGCGGAGGCCGGGACCTCCAGGCGGTAGTCGATGAAGCAGGTCGCGTCGCAGCCGTCGGAGAAGGTGAGTACGCCCGCGGTGACCCGCTGTCCGGGCGTCGGCACGGTGTCCCCGCGGTAGTGGACGGTTCGGCGGACCGTGACTCCGGGCCCGTTCGCGGCGGTGACCTCGACCGAGCCGGCCCGGGCACCCGTGACCTCCACCGCGGTGACGGCCTCGGTGACCGTGGCGTCGGCCGTCGCCGTCTTCTGGGGGCCGTCCCCGAAGGAGCAGCCCGCCAGCAGGAGCCCGGCCCCGAGGGCGACGGCGGCGGTGCGGGCGGGGCGGGATGACACGGCGTGAGAAAGCATGGTCACGAGTCTCCGGCGGGGAGCGCCCCGCGGCCGATGGGGCAGGTCCCCGGGCCTGGGGTGGGGTTAACCCCCGGCACCGCCCGCGACCCCCGCGACCCCGGCACCGCCGGCGACCCCCGCGGCACCCCCTCCGCCGCCCCCGTCCCCGCCCGCCGGCCCGTGGCCCGTGACCACCGGCCGCTCGTCCGAGGGCATGCCCCACTCGCTCCACGAGCCGTCGTACACGGCCAGGTCCCGGTAGCCGGCGAGGGTGGCGCCGAGGGCCAGGACGCAGGCCGTCACTCCCGATCCGCAGCTGAAGTAGAGGCGCTCCCGCTCGCCGGTCAGCGCGTGGACGGCCGCGCGGAGTTCCTCCGCCGGGCGCATCAGTCCGTCGGCGCGCTGGAGTTCGGCGAAGGGCAGGTTGAACGCGCCCGGCATGTGGCCGCCGCGCAGGCCCGGGCGGGGTTCGGGGGCGGTGCCCGCGAAGCGCTCGCGGGTACGGGCGTCCAGGACCGCGGCGGCCGGGTCGGCCAGGGCCGCGGCGATGGTGGCGCCGTCGGCCAGCAGCCCGGGCCGGGGGCGGGCGGTGAAGGAGCCGCGCGGGCCCTCTCCTCCGGCTGCCGCCGCGGGGTTCCCCCAGGCCGGGCCGGTGGCCTCCACGGGCAGCCCGGCGGCCTCCCAGGCGGGCAGTCCCCCGTCGAGTACGGCGGCCCGGTCGAAGCCCATCGCGCGCAGCATCCACCAGGCGCGGGCGCTGGAGTAGATGCCGGCGCCGTCGTAGACGACCACGGTGGAGGTGTCGTCGACGCCGAGGGCCCGCATCGCCTCGGTGAACCGTGCGGCGCCGGGCATGGTGTGCGGGGCGGGGGCGTCGTGGTCGGACAGGTCCCCGTCGAGGTCGAAGGGGCGGGCGCCGGGGATCCGGTGGGCGGCGCCGCGATGGGCGCCGACGGAGGCGTCGAAGATCACCAGCCCGGGAGCGGCCAGCCGCTGCGCGAGCCAGCCCACGCCGACCAGCGGACCGGGGTTCCGGTAACCGGCCTCTCGGGACGGGGAGTTCTGGGACGTGGGCATCTGGCGCCTCCTGTGCGAACCGGGTCGCCCCATCCTCGCAACCGGCCCGCCGCGCACGCGTGCCCGGGCGGGCTCAGGGTCCGCCGCAGCCTCCGGGGCGGGCGTAGACGGCGACCCTGGCGCCGCGCACCTCCGTGACCGAGCACAGGTCGAACCAGGCGGCCAGCGTCTGCCGTTTCACCGCCTCCCGCGGGTACGGGTCCAGCGGCTGGCCGGCCGGGTCCAGCAGGGCGATCACCCGGGGGGACCCGATCAGCGCCTCCCGGATGGCGAGCGACGGCAGCTCGGTGCCCTGCAGGCTCCGCGAAGCGGCCGGGGTGCGGTCCAGGGCCACGTCGCGCAGCTCCCCGTAGACGCCCGGCGAGGACAGCAGCCACTCGCGCCGTCGCGACGGCAGGAAGGCCACCGCGTCCCCCGGCCGGGCCTTCTCCCGGACCGCGGCGGCCACGGCGAGGGCGTCGTCCTTGCGGCTGTCGGGGGTGCGCAGCCAGACCGACCAGAGGGCGAAGGGCACCAGGAGGGCGGCGGCCGCGAGCCACGGCCACCGGCAGCGGGCCGACGCCAGCCGGGCGCCCGCCAGCAGGGCGGGCCCGGCCAGCGCGTAGAGCACGTACCGGTCGACGTACCAGGGGTCGAGGAGGGAGACGGCCAGCAGCAGGCCGGGCGGCAGCAGGGCGAGCGGCAGCGCCACCCGTACGAGCTCTCCGGGCGCTCCCCGCGCGAGCAGCAGGGCGGCCGCCGCGAGGACCCCGTACGCCGCCCAGTCCTGCCAGCCCGGCCGCCCGAGCCAGCCGAGCTGCTGCTGGGCCTGCCGGGCGCTCACCAGGGCCAGCGGCAGCAGCAGGGCCACGACGGTCCCGGCGGCGACGCGCCAGCCGCGCGAGCGCCAGGCGGTGAAGGCGTGCGCGGCCAGGGCCAGTACCGCGAACTCGTGCAGCCAGCAGCCGAGCAGCAGCACCGCCGCGTACGCCGTCCACCGCTCGCGCAGCATCAGGTACGTCGCCCACACCACGGCCGCGGCGACCAGGGCGTACGAGCGGCCCTCCTGGGCGTACATCTGCACCGGCGGCAGCACGGCGTAGGTGAGCCCGGCGATCAGCGCGGCCCGCTCCCCCGAGAGCCGGCGGGCGGTCGCGGCCACTCCGGCGGCCGCGAGGGCGGTGGCGGCGACGGAGGGCAGCCGCAGGGCCCACAGGCCGCCGTCCCAGGCCAGGAACACGCCGTGCATGAGGAGGTAGTACAGGCCGTGCACGGCGTCCACCTGGCCCAGCAGCTCCCAGAGCCCGCCGAGCGGGCGGTGGGCCACCTGCCAGGTGACCGACTCGTCGCGCCACATGCTGCCGCGCCGCTCCAGACCCAGGAGTCCGAGCAGGACGGCGAGCAGCGGGGGCAGCACGCGCCAGGGGGCGATGCGGGTGATGACTGCCTCCGGGAACTGTCGCAACGGGCGGTGGGACTCCATACTCGGGGTTCGGGGAAGTACCTGCGGAGGTGGGTGTGCGAGCGTTCCGAGCGGTGGCGGGCGCGGTGCTGGGCGCGGTGGTCCTGGCGGGCTGCGGGCCGTCCGGTTCCGTGGGCGTCGACAACGCGCCCGCGACGCCCGGGCAGGCCGCACCGGCCCCGACCGGCCCGACGCTACCGGGCCCGGGTCCGACGCCGGCGCCGAGCGGTGCCGCGAGCCCCACGGCCGGCAAGCCGCCCTCCGCGGAGGAGACCCTGGTCCGGGTCACCCGCAGCGGCGGCTTCGCGGGCCAGACGCACACGCTCGTCGTCAAGGGCGACGGTTCGTGGACCCGTCTTGACCGCGAGGCGAAGCCGGAGGGCGCCGGGAAGCTGTCGGAGGCCGAGCTGGCCGAGCTGCGCACCGCGCTGCGCGAGGCGGACTTCGCCGGGCTGCCGCGGATCGCGACGGGCGGGCCCACGATCTATGACGGGTTCTTCTACACGTTCGTGCACGGCGGCTACGAGGTGGCGGGCGGCGAGGGCAGCCTGGCCCCGGCCCTGCGCGAGGTCCTGGAGGCCCTCCCGTCGTTCACGCAGTAGGAGTCCGGACCGGTCCCCGCCGCCGGGACCTCCTGCGGCCGCCGGTCCGGGGAGGCGTGCACTGCGGCCGGTATGTCCACGCTCATGTCCACGCTCCGGCGGCCGGGCGGCCCGGGATCCCCCGGACGCCGCGGCGGGGCGCCGCCCGTCATGGCCCCGGCAGATCCGGAGGGATTCCTTCCGCTCTCCGCGAAACCCTCGCCCCGATCCGCCGGATCCGCGCAGTCGGAGCGGTACGTGCGCAGCTGGGACGGGGCCGACGCCGCCGAGTACGGCGAGGCCGCGGCCGACCCGGCCGACGCCGCTCCGGCCGCGCTGCGCCTGCGGACCCCGTGCGGGCCCGGCGAGCACGTCTTCGAGCCCTTCTTGCGGGCGGGCCCCCTCGCCGCCCCCGGGCCGGGACCCGCCGAGGCCCCGGGCCCGCCGGACCGGGTCCCGCCCCTGGTCCGCATCACCGGGCAACGCCCCGCCCCATCCCGCAGACCGCCGGGCGCGCGGCGGCCCTGACGGCCGGCTGCGGCGCCGCCGACCCCGCCCTGCCGGACGCGGCCTTCGGCCGCGCAGTGCCCGAGGACCCGCCTGCCGTGCGAGCTCCCCCGCTCGACGGCGGCCGTCGCGGTCTCGCGCCCCGACGTCCCGACCGGCACGGAGCACCCGGCCCTCCCCCACGGATACGGACTGTCGTTGTAGGGCACACGGACAGTGGGGCGGCGCCGTCGCCCCGCCCGCCGGGTGCCGGTCCAGTGGGGGGCCCGGCACCCGGTACATCCCACCCGCTACCAGGATGATCAGCACAAATGCCCTGTCCGAACCCCGCATAGCCGCAGGCCGGTGCCTCCTCTACGCTGCACCCCACCACGCAGATCTTCATGGGGCGGGACCGGGACATGGAACAGACACACACCACCCACAACGGCGCATCGGCGACCCCCGGCGCCCAGCGGCGCGTGCTCGTCGTCGAGGACGACCACACCATCGCCGAGGCGATCGCGGCCCGCCTGCGGGCCGAGGGCTTCCAGGTGCAGACGGCCGCGGACGGTCCGGCCGCCGTCGCCGCGGCCGAGAGCTGGCTGCCCGAGCTGCTGGTCCTCGACATCATGCTGCCGGGCTTCGACGGCCTGGAGGTCTGCCGCCGGGTCCAGGCCCAGCGGCCGGTCCCGGTGCTGATGCTCACCGCCCGGGACGACGAGACCGACCTGCTGGTCGGGCTCGGGGTCGGCGCCGACGACTACATGACGAAGCCGTTCTCGATGCGCGAGCTGGCCGCACGGGTCCACGTACTGCTGCGGCGCGTGGAACGGGCCACCCTGGCCGCGCACGCGCCGCGCGGGGCCACGCTGCGCCTGGGCGACCTGGAGATCGACCACGCGCAGCGCCGGGTCCGGGTGCAGGCCGAGGACGTGCACCTGACGCCGACCGAGTTCGACCTGCTGGTGTGCCTGGCCGGCACCCCGCGGGCGGTGCTCTCGCGGGAGCAGCTGCTGGCCGAGGTGTGGGACTGGGCCGACGCGTCCGGGACCCGTACGGTCGACAGCCACATCAAGGCGCTGCGCCGCAAGATCGGCGCGGAGCGGATCCGTACGGTCCACGGCGTCGGGTACGCCCTGGAGACCCCGGCGCAGGCGTGAACGGGGCACCCGGGCAGCGCTCCGCCGGGGCCCTGCGGCCCTTCTCGCCGTTCTCGATCAAGACCAAGCTGGGCACCCTCGTGGTGGTCTCGGTCTTCATCACGACGGGCCTGCTGCTGGTGGCCCTGCGCACCGACACCGAGCTGCGGTTCATCACGGTCTTCTCGGTGATCGCCTCGATGCTGATCACCCAGTTCGTGGCGCACAGCCTGACCTCGCCGCTGGACGACATGACGACCGTCGCCCGGGCGATATCCCAAGGCGACTACACCCGCCGGGTGCGCGGCGCGGGACGCCGGGACGAGCTGGGCGACCTGGCTTCCACGATCAACCTGATGGCGGACGACCTGGAGGCGGTGGACCGGCACCGCAAGCTGCTGGTCGCCAACGTCTCGCACGAGCTGCGCACGCCGATCGCGGGGCTGCGGGCGGTGCTGGAGAACGTGGTGGACGGGGTCTCGGCCGCCGATCCGGAGACCATGCGCACGATGCTGAAGCAGACCGAGCGCCTCGGCCGGCTCGTGGAGACGCTGCTGGACCTGTCCCGGGTGGACAACGGCGTGGTCCCGCTGCGCGCCCGCCGGTTCGAGGTGTGGCCGTACCTGTCGGGGGTGTTGAAGGAGTCGGCGCTGGCGGCCGCGGGCCGGCCGGGGCTGTCCAGCGGCTCCGGCGGGCACACCCGCAACGACGTGCACCTGCACCTGGACGTGTTCCCGCCCGAGCTGACGGCGTACGCGGACGCTGAGCGGCTGCACCAGGTGGTGGCGAACCTGATCGACAACGCGGTCAAGCACAGCCCCCCGCACGGCCGGGTCACGGTCCGCGCGCGGGCCGGCGACACGCCCGGCAGCCTGGCGCTGGAGGTGCTGGACGAAGGTCCCGGCATCCCCGAGGCGGAGCGGCACCGGGTCTTCGAGCGGTTCAACCGGGGCAGTGCGCGCGGCGGCGACGGCGGCACGGGACTGGGCCTGGCGATCGCCCGCTGGGCCGTGGAGCTCCACGGGGGGCGGATCGGAGTGGCCGAATCGTCACGGGGCTGCCGCATCCTCGTCACGCTTCCGGGCAATCCGTAGGCGCCGCGTTGACGTAGGGTTCGACTGGGAAGGACATGATCTCGGCCACACGTGCCCGGGGTCCGTCAGGGGTGCGAAGCCTGCAGGCCGCAACCTCGGTGCCGCCTACCCGAACCACACTTGTTTCCCGCCATTCCAGGCGGTGAAACCCGCCGTTCGATGTGACCTGCATGACGGAAGTCCCGCCCGGTCTGCATCTCGTGGTCCAGGAGGCGTAGCCTTTATTCCCGCTGTCCATACCTTGTGAAGCGGAAGAGGGCGGTTGCCGCCGTGTCGCCACAGTCCCCCAGTAACTCGAGCACCACGACCGAAGCAGCAGGAGGCGGGAAGAACCCCGCCTCAGGCTTCGGCGCCAATGAGTGGCTCGTCGACGAGATCTATCAGCAGTACCTCCAGGACCCGAACTCGGTCGACCGGGCCTGGTGGGACTTCTTCGCCGACTACAAGCCGGGGAGTGCTGTCGCTCCGGTGAAGGCCGAAGAGCCGAAGAAGTCCCCTGCGACGACGGACGGCGCCCCCGCACAGGCCGCCACCACCGTCACCGCAGCCCCGCAGGTCGCCGACGCCGCCGCCACGGGGGCGGCGAGCGCCGCAGCCACCCCGACTCCTGCGCCCACGCCTGTGTCAGCTCCTGCCCCTGCTCCTGCCACTCCCTCTGGTGCCCCTGCTGTGACTGTCACCTCCCAGGCCCCGGCCGCCGCACCGGCCGCGCCCGCCTCCTCCGCCGTAGCCGCTCAGAAGCCCGCGCCCGCCGCCGAGGCCCCTGCGGGCCCCGAGCTGGTGACGCTCCGCGGCCCGGCTGCCGCCGTCGCGAAGAACATGAACGCCTCGCTGGAGGTGCCGACGGCCACGTCCGTGCGCGCCGTCCCGGTGAAGCTGCTGTTCGACAACCGCATCGTCATCAACAACCACCTCAAGCGCGCCCGGGGCGGGAAGATCTCCTTCACCCACCTCATCGGCTACGCGATGGTGCAGGCGATCAAGGCCATGCCGGCCATGAACCACTCCTTCGCGGAGAAGGACGGCAAGCCGACCCTGGTCAAGCCGGAGCACATCAACTTCGGTCTCGCGATCGACCTGGTGAAGCCGAACGGCGACCGCCAGCTGGTCGTCGCCGGCATCAAGAAGGCCGAGACCCTCAACTTCTTCGAGTTCTGGCAGGCCTACGAGGACATCGTCCGCCGCGCCCGTGTCGGCAAGCTGACGATGGACGACTTCACCGGCGTCACCGTCTCGCTGACCAACCCCGGCGGCCTGGGCACCGTGCACTCCGTGCCCCGCCTGATGCCCGGACAGTCGGTCATCATGGGCGTCGGCTCCATGGACTACCCCGCCGAGTTCCAGGGCACCTCGCAGGACACCCTGAACAAGCTGGGCATCTCCAAGGTCATGACCCTGACCTCGACCTACGACCACCGGGTCATCCAGGGCGCGGCCTCCGGCGAGTTCCTGCGCGTCGTCGCGAACCTGCTGCTCGGCGAAGAAGGCTTCTACGACTCCGTCTTCGAGTCCCTGCGCATCCCGTACGAGCCGGTCCGCTGGAACCGCGACATCGACGCCAGCCACGACGACGACGTCACGAAGGCCGCCCGCGTCTTCGAGCTGATCCACTCCTACCGGGTCCGCGGCCACGTCATGGCCGACACCGACCCGCTGGAGTACAAGCAGCGCAAGCACCCCGACCTCGACATCACCGAGCACGGCCTCACCCTGTGGGACCTGGAGCGCGAGTTCGCGGTCGGCGGCTTCTCCGGCAAGTCGATGATGAAGCTGCGCGACATCCTCGGCGTGCTGCGCGACTCGTACTGCCGCACCACCGGCGTCGAGTTCATGCACATCCAGGACCCCAAGCAGCGCCGCTGGATCCAGGACCGCATCGAGCGCCCGCACACCAAGCCGGAGCGCGAGGAGCAGCTGCGCATCCTGCGCCGCCTGAACGCGGCGGAGGCCTTCGAGACCTTCCTGCAGACGAAGTACGTCGGCCAGAAGCGCTTCTCCCTGGAGGGCGGCGAGTCCGTCATCCCGCTGCTCGACGCCGTCATCGACTCGGCCGCCGAGGCCCGCCTCGAAGAGGTCGTCATCGGCATGGCCCACCGCGGCCGCCTGAACGTGCTCGCGAACATCGTCGGCAAGTCCTACGCGCAGATCTTCCGCGAGTTCGAGGGCAACCTCGACCCGAAGTCCATGCACGGCTCCGGCGACGTCAAGTACCACCTCGGCGCCGAGGGCACCTTCACGGGCCTGGACGGCGAGCAGATCAAGGTCTCGCTCGTCGCCAACCCCTCCCACCTGGAGGCCGTGGACCCGGTCCTGGAGGGTGTCGCCCGCGCCAAGCAGGACGTCATCAACAAGGGCGGCACGGACTTCACCGTCCTGCCGCTGGCCCTGCACGGCGACGCGGCCTTCGCGGGCCAGGGTGTGGTCGCCGAGACGCTGAACATGTCGCAGCTGCGCGGCTACCGCACCGGCGGCACCGTGCACGTGGTCATCAACAACCAGGTCGGCTTCACCGCCGCCCCGGAGTCCTCGCGTTCGTCCATGTACGCGACCGACGTGGCCCGCATGATCGAGGCGCCGATCTTCCACGTGAACGGCGACGACCCGGAGGCCGTGGTCCGCGTCGCGCGGCTCGCCTTCGAGTTCCGTCAGGCGTTCAACAAGGACGTGGTCATCGACCTCATCTGCTACCGCCGCCGCGGGCACAACGAGTCCGACAACCCGGCGTTCACGCAGCCGCTGATGTACGACCTGATCGACAAGAAGCGCTCGGTGCGCAAGCTGTACACCGAGTCCCTCATCGGTCGCGGCGACATCACGCTGGAAGAGGCCGAGCAGGCGCTCCAGGACTTCCAGGGCCAGCTGGAGAAGGTCTTCGCGGAGGTCCGCGAGGCCGCCGCGCAGCCCGCCGCCGGCGCCCCGGTGCCGCCGGCCCAGGTCGCGCAGCAGTTCCCCGTCCCGGTGGACACCGCGATCTCCCAGGAGGCCGTCAAGCGGATCGCCGAGTCCCAGGTCAACATCCCCGAGCACGTCACCGTCCACCCGCGTCTGCTGCCGCAGCTGCAGCGCCGCGCGGTGATGATCGACGAGGGCACCATCGACTGGGGCATGGGCGAGACCCTGGCCTTCGGCTCGCTGCTGATGGAGGGCACCCCGGTCCGGCTGTCCGGCCAGGACTCCCGCCGCGGCACGTTCGGCCAGCGCCACGCGGTCCTCATCGACCGGGAGACCGGCGAGGACTACACCCCGCTGCAGTACCTCGCGGACGACCAGGCCCGCTACAACGTCTACGACTCGCTGCTCTCCGAGTACGCGGCCATGGGCTTCGAGTACGGCTACTCGCTGGCCCGCCCGGACGCGCTGGTCCTCTGGGAGGCCCAGTTCGGTGACTTCGTCAACGGCGCGCAGACCGTCGTCGACGAGTTCATCTCCTCGGCCGAGCAGAAGTGGGGCCAGACCTCCGGCGTCACGCTGCTCCTGCCGCACGGCTACGAGGGCCAGGGCCCGGACCACTCGTCCGCGCGCCCCGAGCGCTTCCTGCAGATGTGCGCGCAGGACAACATGACGGTCGCGATGCCGACCCTGCCGTCGAACTACTTCCACCTGCTGCGCTGGCAGGTCCACAACCCGCACCACAAGCCGCTCATCGTCTTCACCCCGAAGTCGATGCTGCGTCTGAAGGCGGCGGCGTCGAAGGCGGAGGAGTTCACGAACGGCGCGTTCCGTCCGGTCATCGGGGACACGCGCATCGCCTCCGGTGCGGGTGACCCGAGCGCGGTCCGCAAGGTCGTCTTCTGCGCGGGCAAGTTCTACTACGACCTGGAAGCCGAGCGCGAGAAGCGCGGCATCACGGACACCGCGATCGTCCGCATCGAGCGGCTGTACCCGCTGGCGGGCGCGGAGCTCCAGGCGGAGATCGCCAAGTTCCCGAACGCGGCGAAGTACATCTGGGCCCAGGAGGAGCCGGCGAACCAGGGTGCGTGGCCGTTCATCGCGCTGAACCTGATCGACCACCTCGACCTGGCGGTCGGCGCGGACGTCCCGGCGGGCGAGCGCCTGCGGCGCGTCTCGCGCCCGCACGGCTCGTCGCCGGCCGTCGGCTCGGCCAAGCGCCACCAGGCGGAGCAGCAGCTCCTGCTGAACGAGGTCTTCGAGGCGTAGGCCCCGTAGCTCCCGGAAGGCCCGGCACCCCTCGGGGGCCGGGCCTTCCGGCGTTTCGGGCTGCTCCGGGGGGGTGCCGGCTGCCCGCGGGCCGCCGCGGCCCGGCCGGAGGCGCGGGGGCCGGGCGGATACCCGGGGAACCCGGCTCCGCCCGGGCCCGCTCCTCGGACGCCGGAGGGCCGGATGCGGCCGATGCCGCCCCGCGGCGGGGGGCAGGGCGCTACGGCTGGGGTTCGAAGTCCCAGTAGGGGCGGCTCTGCTGGCGGGCCGAGACCGTGTGGACGTGTTGCGGGCCCAGGGTGCGGATGAGGCCCTTGATGCCCGCTTCCTCGTGCTTGCCCGCCTCCGCGTCCTCCCGTACCGACCGGAGGTCCGCGGCCAGCGCGATCTGCGCGCTCAGCGTCATGGGGTGGTCCGGGCCCAGCACCTGCTCGGCGGCGCGCAGGGTCTCCCGGCTCAGGTCCAGCGCGTCCTCCAGGCGCCCTGTGATGTTGCGGTGCCCGGTGGCGTTCAGGGCGCAGCCCAGCGTCCACGGGTGCCGGTCGCCCAGGGCCCCCCGCATGCCGACCAGCGCCTGCTCGGCGAGCGAGAGGGCCTCCGCCCGCTCGCCCTGGGCCCGCAGCACCAGGCCGAGGTTGCCGACCGTGCCGATGCTGTACGGGTGGGCGAGGCCCAGTTGGGACTGGTAGCCGCGGACCACGTCCTCGGAGATCCGGCGGGCCTCGCCGATGTCCCCGTACTCCCTGAGGTAGGTGGCGTAGTCGGAGGCCACCATCAGCGTCCACGGGTAGTCGACCCCGAAGACCCGCGTGGCCCGCTCCCAGACGGCCCGCAGCCGCATGCCCGCACCGGGGATGTCCCCGGAACGCCGCAGGCACAGCCCGAGGTTGTGCTCGGCGCGCAGGGTCTGCGGGTGGCCCAGCCCCAGCACCTGGGTGTTGAGCTTGAGCCCCTGCTCCTGCCGGGTCTGCGCCTCCCGGTAGCGGCCCATCATCCGCAGCCCCATGGCGCAGGCGATGCCGGAGGAGAGGGTGGAGATGTGCTGGGCCCGCAGCACCCGCTCGCGGCGGCGCAGGGTGTCCAGGTCGAGGTCGTACGCGTCCTGGTAGCGGCCGAGCAGCCGGTAGGTGGCGGCCAGGTTGTTCTGGGCGCCGAGCGTCGTCGAGTCGTCCTCCCCGAGCAGTTCGCGGTACGTGGCCAGGCAGTGCTCGAAGATCGTGCGGGCCGGCTCGAACTTGGCGATGCACAGCAGGACTCCGCCGTAGGCGCTGCTGGCGCGCAGGGTCTCCAGGTCGCGCTCGCCGCGTTCCCCGGCGAGCCGGTCGGCGACGGCCTTGGTGAGGGTCTCGGCGCGGCGGAAGAGACCGAGGTTGCGCAGGGCTCCGCCGTACTGGTAGCTGAGCTCGCGGACCTTGGGGTGGTCCTCGCCGAGCATGGCGCGCCAGGCGTGGTCGGTCTCCTCGCAGAGCCGCAGGCAGGTGCGGTACTCCCCGGCGAGGATCAGGTAGCGCAGGCAGTGCAGCAGGAAGTTCTGGATGCGCGGGTTGCTGCTGGTCAGCACCCCGGCGGTGGCCAGGTGCGGGATGAGCTCGGCGTACCGGGGCCAGAGCCGGGAGTCGGAGGGCCGGCCGGGGTCGGCGGCGGCGAGGACCTGGCGGACGGCGCGGGAGAGCGGTTCGGCCTCGTCCTCGGAGAGGTTGTCCCGGACGATGCCGTGGACCATGCGGTGCAGCTGTACGGTCTCCAGTCCGCCGCCGCCCTCCTCCACGGGAAGGTCGGAGTACTCCAGGCGGACCACGGAGAACTGGACGAGTTTGTTGAGGGCCGCGTTCCACCGGATCTGGTCGTTGATCAGCCCGGCGAGTTCCTCGGGCACCTCGTCGGCGGGGAATTCGCGCAGCAGCCGCAGCGGCACCGGCCCGGGTGCGAAGAAGACGAACAGCCGCAGCAGGGCGAGGGCGTCGGGGAAGTTCTCCCGGACGTTGTTGAGCAGTATGGCCAGGGCCGTGGGGAAGGGCAGGGGGTAGTCGTCGGAGACGGTGACGGCCTCGCGGGAGTCCATCCGGCGCTGGAGCAGCGCCAGGTAGTCGCCGACGGTCAGCGGGGAGTCGGCGAGCCAGCCGGCGGTCTGGTCGAGGGCGAGCGGGTAGTCCTCCAGGGCCTCGGCGAGCTGGTCGGCCTCCGCCGCGGTGAGCCGCAGCGCGCGGCGCCGGATGAAGGTGATGGACTCGGGGCGGGCGTACAGCGGCACTTCCACGAGGCTGGTGTGCCGGGAGGCCCATTCGCGGTTGCGGGAGGTGATGATGACGTCGCCCGCGCCGGAGGGCAGCAGGTCGGTGAGGTCGTCGGGGTTGTCGCAGCCGTCGAAGACCATCAGCCAGCGGCTGTACGGGTTTCCGCGCCGCAGCGCTTCCAGGACGGCCCGGATCTGCTCGCCGTAGCTGCCGGCGCCGCGTGGCAGGCCGAGGGCGGGGGCGAGGTCGGCGAGGCGTTCGCGCAGGGTGGGCCGGTCCTCCGCGGGGACCCACCACACCACGTCGTACTCGGAGGCGAAGCGGTAGGCGTACTCGGTGGCGACCTGGGTCTTGCCGACGCCGGAGAGCCCGAGGAGCGTGACCGTGGAGGCACCGGCCGGGGCTTCGGCGAGCGCCGCGCGCAGGGTGCCGATGACGTCGTTGCGGCCGGTGAAGCGCGGGTTGCGGCGCGGGACCCGGCCCCAGATCTCGGGCGGGTCGTTGGGGAAGCGGGGGCCGCGGCGGCCGGTCTCGGTGCCGATCCGGTCGGTGGACAGTTCCAGGCGGCGCAGCACGCGGTACTCCGCCTCGTACGCGTCCAGGCCCCACAGGTCGGTCTTCTCCAGGACGGCGACGGCGCTGGGCAGCGGGGCGTCGGTGAGGCAGACCGCCGCGAACCGGTCGCGGTGGCGGTCGGTGACCTCGCGCAGGGCGGTGTTCCACTCCTCGTCGGTGTGGGTCCCGGCCGAGAAGTAGCGTTCGCTGAGGACGAGGAGGACCCGGCTGCCGGAGCGGGCGAGGTCGTCGAGGGCCTGGGCGAGGCCCGGGCTGTTCTGCGGGTCCCAGCGCTGGAGGGCGACGCGGTGCCCGTGCTCCTCCAGCCGGTGGGCGATCCACACGGCCCAGGGCCGGTTGAACCCGGCGAAGCTGATGACGAAGCGCTGCGGCCCAGCGGATGAGGTGGTCTGTTCCTGCCGACTACCGGTCATGCGGCCGTCTCCCTGAGATCCGGGCAGTGGACGGGACTGAAAAGGTACCGCAGCGGACGGTCCGTCAGCCTTGTGCGAACGCCGCGAGTTCGGGGTGTTCCGCGCACCAGGCGCGGCGCTCGCGGTCGACGGCCCGGCGGGCGGTGGCGTGCTGGTCCCCGGGCGGCGGGAGTTCGTCCATGGCCCGTTCGGCGGCCCTCATGGCATCGGTGAACTCCCGTCCGGCGGAGGTCAGTCGGTCGTCCCCGCGCAGTACGGGCAGGACGGCGGCGACCTGGGCGCGGATCCGGGCGTGCTGGGCCCAGGCGCCGCGGGCCCCGTAGAGGGCGGCGCGCTGCCAGTAGCCGGCCAGGGCCAGGTGGGCGTAGGCGCCGTGCAGGAGTCCCTCCAGCGGGCGGGGGTCGGCGCGCCAGGGGGCCCAGTACCGGGGGGTGCGGTCGGCGGTGTGCAGGGTCAGGACGTCGGCGAGGGCGGTGAGCTTGCCGTGCTGGACCTCGTGCACGAGCGTGGCGGCCAGGGCGGGCGGGGCCTGCGCGCGGGCCAGGACGGAGCCGGCGGCCGCGGGCAGGGTCGCGCCGCTGGAGCGGGAGCCGCCGGCGAGCGGTACGACGGAGCGCAGCAGCTGGACGGTCTCCTCGGCGCGGGCGGTGTCGTACCGCTGGAGCAGGGTGAGGGCGCCGGACCACTGGGTGTCCCAGCGCCGGTGCCCCTTGGGGGTGAGGCGGCGGGCGGGGCGTACGGGGGCCTGCTGCGCGGGGCCGGGGGCCCGGTAGGGGTCGAGGTCGTCGAGGGCGGTCCGGCCGCCGGGCAGGGAGTGCAGGGGGAGGGTGGCGGGGTCCTCGGGGTCCCAGGAGCGTTCGGTGAGGGTGAGCGGGCCCGGCCGGTCCGGGCGCAGGACTCCGAGGGTGGGCAGGACGAGGCGGCCCTGCTGGGGGCGCAGGGTGTGGGTGAAGGACATCCCGGCGCGCAGGGCGGCGGCGGCGGCGAGGGCGCCGAGGTGGCCGAGGTCCGGCGGGGGGCCGTCCGGGGCGTGCAGGCGCCGCAGGGTCTCCTCGGCCCACACCCCCGTGGCCGGGTAGTGCAGGACGTCGCGCACGGCGCCGGGGTCGTGGTGTTCGGCGTCCTCCAGCAGGGCCCAGTGACCGGCGGTCTCCCCGGACCGGCCGCCGGGGGCGGCGTCGAGGACCCCGCGCAGCAGGACCAGGCGCTTGGAGCGGCGGACGTCGCGGACCAGGCGGGTGCCGTCCGCGGAGGGCTCGGTGGAGGCGAGGGCGCGCAGGGTGCGGGAGGAGACGGTGAAGGCGGCGAGGGTGGCGGTCATGAGGCGACCGCCGGGGGGTGGGCGGCGGTGGCGGCCGCGGTGGCGGTGGCCGCGGCCCGCTGGAGGGCCGCGGCGATATGCCGGATCAGGACCTGGAGGTCGGCGCAGTACACGGACGGCTGCCGGAACCCCTCGCCGGCGCGGTAGCGGTGCGGGTAGTGGCCGCCGCCGCACACCTCCACCAGTTCGCAGGCGCGGCACCCGGCGGCGAGCGCGTCCCGCCCGAGCTGACGGGCGGCGAACCCGGGGTGGTCGAGGATCTGGTCGAAGCTGTGGGTGGCGAGGGTCGTCCCGGTGGCGGCGGCGCCCTCGTAGGCGGACTTCAGCGAATCGGTCTGTTCGACGGAGCCGTCGGTCTCGATGACGGCGGTGGCGGCGGGCGCGAGCCCGAGGGTCTCGGTGGCGGCCGGCAAGCCGAGCAGCAGGGCGATGATCTCCTCGAAGACGGGGATCCGGGTGCGCCGCACCCCGTCGTGCCACCAGCGTTCGAAGACGGCGAGGAGCCAGTCGGCGTACGGGGTCGCACCGGGCCGGTGCCCGGCCGGCGGGGAGCTCCAGTTGGCGAGCGGCAGCAGCAGCCCGAGGCTGGGCGGGGCGAAGGCGAGCAGGGACTCGTACGTCTCCCCCGGGTCCTGGGCGAGGTCGATGACGCTGAGCACCCCGGCGTAGCTGTCCGGATGCCGTGCGAGCAGCCGCAGGCCGCGGGCGGCGGCGCCGAACCCGGGGCGCCCCGCGTGGTCCACGCGCCGGGCGTTGTGCGCGGGGAGCCCTCCGTCGAGGCTGACGCCGACGCGTATCCCGGCGGCGGCCAGCGCGGCGAGCCGGCCGCGGGTGAGGAGGGTGCCGTTGGTCTGGACGGTGGCGGTGACCCGGGTGCGCGGGGCGGCCGCGGCCACGGCTGCCCGTACGGCCTCGACGGGCGCGGCCAGCCGGGCGGGCGCGGTGAGCAGCGGTTCGCCGCCGTGCAGCACCAGGTCGACGCGGGTCAGGTCGTGGGCGGCGGCGTGTTCGGCTATCCGCTCGGCGGCGCGGCGGGCGGTGGCCGGGGCCATGACGGCGGGCTGGCCGCGCCAGCTCTGGTCGGCCAGCTCGTAGACGTAGCAGTAGGTGCAGGCGAGGTTGCAGCGGCTGCGCGTCTTGAGCACGAACTGCCGGATCGGATGCGACCGGTGGCCGGCGGCGCGCAGGGCGGGCACGTCGAGCCGGGTGTGGGGCCACGGCGCGTGGCGGGCGTGGGCGTCCGGTGCGGGCAGCGCGGTGCCGTGCGGCGCGGCCTCCGGTACGGGCAGCGCGGCGTCGCTCGTGTCGGTGTGCCTCATCGCCTGCGCCTCCCTCCCCCGGCGGCTGCTGGGAGGTACCCCAGCGACGGTCCATCCCTGCCCTTCGGACGGCCTCGGCTAACGGCGGAAAGCGGTCAAGTGGCGTGCGGCGCGGATACCCGGTCCGGTCAGGCGACGCCCGAGTCGAAGGCGTTGAGGATCTCGGCCGGATGGGTCACCCGCTCGACCATCCCCTCGATCACCTGGGCGAGCACGGGATGGTCGATCCCGCGCAGCGCCGCCAGATCCAGGCCGGAGAGATCCGGCAGCCTCCCCGGGCACCGCTGGACCACCACTGCCACGTCCTGATCCTTCGTCACCATGGGCCGCCCGTCCCCCTGTTGCGTCGACGTTCGATGGTCCACTGCCTTTTCCCCGCCCCCGGCGCCCGGAAACGGGTGCACCGGGGGCGCAGGGCGGCTCAGAGGGCCGCCTCCAGGGCGCTGATCCGCGCGGCGAGCGCCTCGGACCGCTCTTCGGCTCCCGCCTCGGACCACCCCTCGGTTCCCGCCCGTGCCCCCGCGCCGAGCCTCATCCACAGCTCCAGCGCGGAGCGGTACGCGTCCAGGGCCGCCCGGGGCCGGGCGAGGCGCTCCAGGACCTCCCCCCGCAGTTCCTGTACGCGGGCGGCCAGCTGCACGGCGGTGCCGGCGGCCAGGCGCTCCTCGCGGTCGGCCTCCAGGGCGGCCCGCCAGGCCCGCCGGTAGGAGTCCGCCGCCCGGTCCAGGCGGTCCATGGCCCGGGTGTGCCCGTGGATCTCCTGCTGCACGTCCCCGTGGTCCCGCCAGGCGCGGGCCCGCTCCAGGGGACTGCGGCTCTGCCGGACGGCGAGTTCGAGCAGGTACTCCGCCTCCCGCAGGTCGACCGGATCCCCTTCGTAGGCGTGCCGCAGCCGGAGTCCGGCGGCCAGTCTCAGCAGCCGGTGCGCCGCCCCGGGGTCGGACTGCGGCACGGCCGCCCGGCTCTCGCGCAGCACGCGCACGGCGGTCCCGGTGAACCGCCGCCCGTCGGCGGCCCGGGCCCGCTCCAGCAGGACCTCGCCCCATTCCGGCAGCAGCTCGGCGAAGGCCTCCGCGTCCCGGGGGATCAGCCGCCGGGCGCGGCCGTATGCCTCGGCGGCGTCCTCCAGGGCCGCCGGGTCGGCGTCCCGTTCGTGGCGCTCCCGGTGCACGCGCGCCAGGCACACCAGGGCCGCCACCCGCAGCTCGGCGTCCCCGCCGGCCTCCGCGAGGGCCGCGTCCAGCTCCCCGGCCGCCTCCTCCAGCCGCCCGGGCAGGTACCGCAGGGCGCCGGCCAGCTCGACCCGCACCCGTGCGCGCCCTCCGGGACCGGCCGTCCCGTCCGTGGTCAGGGCGGTCGCGGCCAGCCGGGCCGCGGCCTGTTCGGCCAGGTCCGTGCGCTCGGCCGGGTCAGGGGTGTGGGGCAGCAGGGCCAGCAGGACGCGGCCCAGGGCCTGTTGGAGTCCGGGGTGCGCCGGCGCGTCCACGGCGCTGCCGGGCGGGGGCCCGGCGAGCGGTTCCAGGGCGGCCCGCGCCTCGCGCAGCGCGCCCGGGTCCTCCCGCAGGGCGCTCAGCCGGATCAGGGTCTCGGCCCGGCGCACCGCGCTGTCCCGCCGCAGTCCCGGGTCGGCCGAGGCGCCGGCCGCCGCGAACTCCCGGTCCGCGGCGGCCAGCAGCTCCGCGTCGCCCGGGGAAGCGGTACGGACGGCCGCCAGCGCCCGCTCGTACAGCACCCTGCCCCGCACGAACCGGGCCGGCGCGGTGCGCAGGCCGGTCACGGCCCGCTCGGCCTCGGCGAGGAGCCCCGGGTCCCGCTGGGCGGCCCACAGCCGCAGCAGCGCGCCCGCCAGTTCGGTCTCCGCCTCCTCCGGCGGATCGCCGGGCCCGGCCGGGGCCGTCACCGCGCGGCGCAGTACCGCCACGGCCTCGTACAGGGCGCGCGCGTCGCCGTCCGCGAGCCGGTCGCGCGCGGCGCGCACCGCGCCGGCCCGGCCGGGCGCCGGGGGTGTGGCGGGCTCGCGGACCGGCGGGTCCCCGTCCTCCGGCACCCCGGGCAGGTAGCGCCGCACGACCTTGGCCGAGACCTGGGCGAAGGCCTGCGGGAGCTGCCCGGCGGGCGCCCGCTCCGCGGCGTCCTGCGGCGCGGGTCCGGCCGCGGTGGCCGGTGCTCCGGTGAGCTGGGAGACCGCGAGGGCGGGGAAGTTCCGTACGCCCCGCCCGAAGTGGGCCTGCACGTACTCCGAGCAGTGCTTGAGCACGAGGGCGGCCTCGTCCCGCCCCAGCGGCCCCAGCAGGACGTCCTGTACCCCGGGTGCGAACTCGTACCACTGCCCCGGCGCCTCCGCGCTGCGGCGCAGCAGCCCGCTCAGCAGCACCTCGGCCAGGTCCGAGGGCTCGGAGTCCGGCAGCATCGTGCGCTGCACCAGCCGCATCACGGGCAGTGTCAGCGGGGCCGCCGACAGGTAGACGGCCAGCTGTACGGCCCGGGGCGCGGCCGAGGACCTGAACCGTGCCACCAGCTCGCGCGGCGGCCGTACGGCGCGCGGCGGCGGCGGGGGCGCCGCCGGGTGGGCGGCCAGCACCCGGCCCACCTCGGCCGGCACCGGGCCGGTGCCCAGCCCGGCGACGAGCCGGGCCCAGGCCCCGAGGGCGGTCGCGCCGGGGGGCAGCACGGGCACGGTCAGCCCGCCCACGGGCCGGCCGGGCAGCGGCGGCCGGTCTGACCGGAATCTCAGCTTCCCGCCGCTGCCCTCGACCCGGGAGAGCGTGCCCCGCTCGGTCGGCAGCCAGCTGCGGCCCCACAACCGCTGCGGCAGCGGCTGCACGACCACGCACGGGGTGCACTCGGCCCACCGGTGCAGCAGCCGCTGCGCCGTGCCCTCACGCCACAGCGGTCCGGCGCAGTCGGAGACCATCATGGTCAGGGCCCGCCCGGTGGGGTCGCGCAGCTGGTCCCCGGAGCGCAGCCCCTGGCCGGGCACCGGGCCGCGCCCGAGCGCCGCCGTACCGTCGGCGAGCCGGTGCAGGTAGTGGATCTGGACGTCCCGGAAGGCACCCAACCGCTCGCACACGGAACGCAGTTCCTCGAACATGTCCTGCCACACCGCCATCGACGGCGCCGCGTCCATCACCAGCCGTGCGGTGGCCTCGCGCCTGCTGTCGGGCCGGAGCACCGGGACGACCAGCCCGAGGGCCCGGGCGCTGGCCTCGGCGGTGGCCGGCTCGTCGAGGACCATCCGGGTGGGCGGGGCGGGCGGCCGGTGCCGCTGGAGGGCGCGCAGGGCGCGCTGTATCTCCAGGATGCGGGGCAGCGCGGCCGCCCTGGGAACCCGTACGGGCACCCCGCGCTCCCCCGGCGATTCCCCACCGAGCTCCGCCTCGGACTCGCAGCCGCGGCGCGTCCCGGGCGGATAGAGCCTGATCGGATCGTCAGCTTCCGGTTCCACGCGCCCGGGATCCACGGGCGGACTGACCGGATCGTCAGCCTCCGGTTCTGGTACGGACGCCTCCGCACCCGGTGCGGCCCGCCCGGGCCCGCTGATCCGCCCGGCCAGCCACAGCGCGTCGGCGAGCTCCTCGGCGGACGGATCGAGCCCGGCCCGGCGCAGCAGCACGGCCAGTTCGCGGATGCCGGACGGTCCGGCCACGGTGCGTCCCGCGGGCGGACGTCCCACGGGCGGTGGTTCGGCGGGTGGAGGTCCCGCGGGCGGAGGTTCGGCGTGTGGCGGCACGGCCCGTCACCTCGGGCGGTCGAGGCGCTGGATGAGCAGGTCCGCGAGGTCCTCCCGGGTGGGCGGCGCGGCGTAGTGGGTCAGGTAGACCGCGTTGAGCAGTTGGTCGGCGGCGACCAGCTCGGACTGCGAGCGGCTGAGGAACTCCCGGATCAGGTCGGCCCCGAGCTGGGCGGCCTCCTCCCCGAGGTGGGCTCGGACCATGGTGGCGAGCCGTTTCTCGCCGGGCTGACCGAGCTTGAGCTGGATGCAGCGCCGCAGCAGGGCGGCGGGGAAGTCCCGTTCCCCGTTGCTGGTCAGGATGATGAAGGGGAAGGCCCGGCAGCGCACCCGCCCGCCCCGGACGGTCACCTTCGCCCCGTCGTCGGTGAGCACCTGCACCTCGGGCTCGGTGTCGGCGACCCGCTCCAGCTCGGGAAGGGCGAACTCCCCCTCCTCCAGCACGTTCAGCAGGTCGTTGGGCAGGTCGATGTCGCTCTTGTCGAGCTCGTCGATGAGCAGCACCCGGGGCCGCTCGGTGGGCAGCAGGGCGGTGCCCAGCGGCCCGAGCCGGATGTACTTCCCGATGCCCGGAGGCCGGCCGGCACCGGGCGCCCCGCCCTGCGCGCCGGCCGCGGCCCCGCCGCTCGCCGCGATCTGCACGTCCTGGAGCCGGGCGAGGGCGTCGTAGCGGTACAGGCCGTCCTGGAGCACGGTCCGCGACACCACCGGCCAGCGCAGCACCCGGCCCAGCTTCAACTCGTGGGCCACGGCGTGCGCGAGGGTGGACTTGCCCGTACCGGGGAAGCCGGTCACCAGCAGCGGCCGCCGCAGGTACAGCGCGGCGTTGATCGCCTCCAGCTCCTCGGGCTCGGGCCGGTGCATCTCGGCGGCCTGCCGGTGCGCGCCGAGCCGCCGGGCGATGTTGCCGTCGGCCGCGTCGGCCGCGTCGGCCCCGGCCGCGCCGCCCGCCTCCCCCACGGGCCCGCCGTCGAAGTCCCGCCACGGCGGCGGATCGGGCAGGGCGTCGATCCCGTCGTGGGGTTCGCCGACACCTCGGTATATGAGCCACTCGTCGTTCATGGGTGCTGCTCCCTCCTGCCGGTCACAGGTCCCCCTGCAGCGGCTCGTCCTCGGGCAGGGCGCGCGCGGGGTCGTCCCAGACGAGCGTCGCCCCCGCCGCCCAATAGGCGTCCGGGTCGGCCCCGTACGCCCGCCCCCGCAGCGCCTGCAACCGCAGCGGCAGCACCTCCGCCCGGCCCGCGTCCGCCAGTTCCTCCCGCAGCCCGCGGTGGAACGGGGCGCACGACACCCCCGGATCCGCGGGGGGACGGCGGCCCACCACCACTCCGTACCCGGCGTCCCGCACCGCATGCAGCGCGCCCAGCGTGGGCTCCAGCGCCGCCGCCCGGCAGTGCACCGGCACCGCGTTGTCCGGGAGGGCGGCCAGCCAGCCGGGCGCGGGGCTGCGCGGGCGCCCCCGTACGCAGTCGGCCCGTTCGTCGAGCGGCGGCCCCACCTGCACCCGGGCCCACCGGGCGGGCGCGGCGGGCCCGGCGCTTCCCGCCGGGTAGCGGAACACCACCGGCCGCTGCACGCCCAGCGGCACTCCGCCCACCAGTACCCATTCGTCCACCGGTACTCCGAACAGCTCCGATTCGACGGCCACTTCGAGCACGGCCGCCGCCTCGTGGGTGTCGGAGGCGCGGAAGGCCTCGGCGAGCGGGGCCCGTAACGCCTCGGGCAGATCCCGCAGGGTGGCCCGTACGCCCGAGTCCACGGCCCGCACCCGCCCGGGGTGCGCGGGGCCCGCCAGCACGGAGACCTTCCAGTCGTAGACGTCCTCCCAGCCGTGCGCCCACAGCTGCAGCAGGGCCGAGGCCCCGGTCGGCAGCCCGCCGGACGGCTGGGCGGGACCGCGTACGGCCTGCACGGCCGAGGCCCGCCGGCGCTGCTCGCGATCGGCCAGGCCCCGCTCGTGGCGCTCGCCGAGCTCCCGGCGCAGCGGCCGCCACAGCCGCTCGGCGGTGGCCCGTACCCAGTCCCACAGTTCCTCGTCGGCTCCCGGTGTGGGCGGCTCCCGGAAGTCGGCCACGCTCACGTCCGTCGCGTACCGCAGCATGGCCGCGGCCTCCCCCGCCCCGCCCGGCGGGTCGTGCAGCAGCCCCAGCCCGTCGCGCCAGCTGAGCGGGGCCAGCGGGTGCGGGTCCGGCTCCTCCCCGCGCGCCGCCTCCACCAGGGCCCGTACGACCTCGGAGGAGCCCGGCGGGGGCAGTTCGGCCAGCAGCCCGCACAGGGTGGTGCGCTCGCCGGGGGTGAGCCGGCCGCGGCCGGCGTACGGGTCCCCGTCCTCGGCCGGGAGTTCGTCGTGCACGTCCGTCCAGGTCCGCCGGCTGTTGAGGTCGCTGAGGTGCTGGTCGTAGTGGTGCAGGTCGTGGGCCTGCATGACCCGCCGGTAGAGCCCCGTCCGGCCGCGTGCGGGCATCGGCAGGGTGCGCAGCTGCGCGACCGATACGGCGAGCCCGCCGGCGCCGGTGTGCCGGCGGGCCTTGACCACGCCGACCACCTCGCCGCGGGCCAGGTCCACCACGGGGCCGCCGGACATGCCGGGTTCGATCTCGTCGTCGTCGCCGAGCCGGATGGCCGCGCCGTTGCCCGCGGTGCCGCGGAGCCGGGTGGTGCGGCCGGTGATCTCGGGAGTGCCGAGGTCCTCGGTGCAGCCGAAGTACGCGACCTCGTCGAAGCGCGGCCGGGAACGGTCGGTCAGCCAGACGCAGGCGTGCGAGACGGGGGCCAGGACCCGGATCAGCGCCAGGTCGGGCAGGTCCCACATGGCCCGCGGGCCGGGGCGCCGCTCCTCCAGCCGCTCGGGCAGTACGCACTCCACGCGCCCGGTGACGGTTCCGGTGGAGCCGTTGCCCCCGGAGGAGAAGGTGATGCCGACCTCACGCCCCGTCAGACGCACCGCAGCACCCCCTTCGCCGACGACGTGCGCGCACGTCAGGACCCAGCCGGGGGCGATGAAGAAGCCGCTCCCCCAGGTAGGGCCGGTCACAGGGGATCCATACCCGCTCGCCGGGGCGTGGACGCGTACGGTCGCCGCCTGGACGAGGGGCTCCAGAAGCTCGAAGGCGCGCGCGGAGCGGGCCGTGCGCCCTTCCGTCATTCGCGCCCCCCACTCGTGAGGCATCCAGGCTAGCGCCGTGGACGCCACGGGCGGGAGGTCTCACCGCAGAACGGATTATCCTGGCGGGAAACATCCCCCTGCACATCCACATCACGGCACGGAGCCCGACTTGTACTTCACCGATCGCGGCATCGAGGAGCTGGAGAAGCGGCGCGGCGAGGAGGAGGTCACCTTCGAGTGGCTCGCCGAGCAGCTGCGTACGTTCGTCGACCTGAATCCGGACTTCGAGGTCCCGGTGGAACGCCTGGCCACCTGGCTGGCCCGCCTGGACGACGAGGACGACGACACCGAGGACTGAGGGGACACGAGAACGGCCCGGCTGCGCGTGGCAGTCGGGCCGTTCTCGTCAAGGTGCGCACCTGGGTGCACCGGGCGCCGGATCAGGCGGCCTTGGTCTCCCAGAAGATGCGGTCGATCTCGGCGATGAGCTCCAGGGCCTTCGCGCCGGTCGCCGGGTCGTTCGACGCCTTGGCGGCCGAAAGGGCCTTCAGGGTGTCGTTGACCAGCGTGTGCAGCTGCGGGTACTTCTCGAAGTGCGGCGGCTTGAAGTAGTCGCTCCACAGCACCGAGACGTGGTGCTTGGCGAGCTCGGCGCGCTGCTCCTTGATGGTGATGGCGCGCGCGCGGAAGTCGGCGTCGTCGTTGGCCTGGTACTTCTCCTGCACGGCCTTGACGGACTCGGCCTCGATGCGGGCCTGGGCAGGGTCGTACACGCCGCACGGAAGATCGCAGTGGGCGGAGACCTTCGCCTTGGGGGCGAAGAGGCGGGAAAGCATGGAGTGTGTCCTCCTCGTGATCGTCTTCTCAAGGGGGAGGTTACTCGCTCGGAATGCGGTTTTCGCGGTCGCCCCCGTGGGCTTAGGACAAAAGTCCAGCGTCGCGGGCGGACCGGTGAGCGAACGTACGGGGGCTTACGGCAGCATGCGGGGGGTGACGAGGAGGTCGGGCATGGTGGAGAGCGGGCACCCGCGGGGGCGCTTCGGGCTGGTCGACGTGAGCGGGCCGTCGATGGTGCCGACGCTGGTCCACGGGGACCAGGTGCTGGTCCGGTACGGGGCGGCGGTCCGTCCGGGTGACGTGGTGGTGCTGCGCCATCCGTTCCAGCAGGACCTGCTGGTCATCAAGCGGGCGGTGGAGCGGCGGCCGGGCGGCTGCTGGTGGGTGCTCGGCGACAACCCGTACAACGAGACCGGCGACAGCACCGTCTACGGGCCGGTGCCCGGCGAACTGGTGCTGGCGACGGCGGTCCTGCGCATCCGGCCGCGCGGGGAGGATCAGCGTTCGCTCAGGGCCCGGCTCTCCTGGGCGGCCTCGGCGGTGCGTCCGCTCCGGGCGGACCCCTCGGCCTCCAGCCGCTTGCGGGCACGGTAGGCGGCCACGTTGGCCCGGGTGGCGCAGCGGTCGGAGCAGTAGCGCCGGGAGCGGTTGGTGGAGGTGTCGAGGTAGGCGTTGCGGCAGGGCGCGGCCTGGCACAGGCCGAGGCGGTCGGGGCCGTGCTCGGTGACGTGGAAGGCCAGTCCCATGGCCGCCATGGCGGCGTATCCCGCGGAGGCGTTCGAGGGGTGCTCGGCGAGGTGGAGGTGCCAGTCGGGACGGCCGTCCTCCCCGATGGTCTCGTGGCCGGAGACCTGGGGGCTGACGGGGAACTCCATGAGCAGCGAGTTCAGCAGGTCGACGGCGAGGACGTGGTCCCCGCAGTCGGCCGCCTCGAAGACGGCGCGCAGCCGGCCGCGGACGTTGCGGAAGCGGGTCACGTCGGTGTCGGTGACCCGGCGGGCCATCTGCACGCTGGCACCGAACAGGGCGCGGACGGCGTCCACCGAGGTCAACGAGTCCTTGTTGCGGGCCGGCTCCTCGGTGTTGACCAGGCGCACGGCGAAGTCCGAGTAATGGGCCAGTTCCACTTGTAGTCCTTACGGCTGCGGATTAATGTCTCCGGTAACGGCTGAGACGTCTTCGAGGGTATTACGCATGGAGGGGTTCGTGATGGCGGATACGGCGGATACGGCGGAAACCGGCACCGGTCGGCAGGCGTGGCAGGCATGGCAGGACAGCTGGGACCGGCAGCAGGAGTGGTACATGCCCGACCGCGAGGAGCGGTTCCGGGTGATGCTGGACATGGTCGAGGCCCTGGTCGGCCCCGCCCCCCGGGTACTGGACCTCGCGTGCGGTACGGGAAGTATCACGGACCGCCTCCTCAAGAGGTTCCCGGAGGCCACCAGCACGGGCGTCGATCTCGACCCGGCGCTGCTGACCATCGCCGAGGGCCACTTCGCCGGGGACCGGCGGGTCACCTTCGTGACCGCCGACCTCAAGGACCCCAACTGGCGGGCGGCCCTGCCGCACGACACGTACGACGCGGTCCTGACGGCCACGGCCCTGCACTGGCTGCCGAGCGAGGAGCTCGCCGTCCTGTACGGGCAGCTGGCGCCCCTGGTCCGCCCGGGCGGGGTGTTCATGAACGCCGACCACATGCCCGACCCGGCCACCCCGCGCATCGACGCGGCCGAACACGCCCACCGGCACGCCGGCATGGACCGGGCCAAGGCGGCCGGGGCGGTGGACTGGCGCGAGTGGTGGGCCCTGGCGGCCGCCGACCCGGCGCTGGCCGAGCCGGTGGAGCGGCGCTTCGAGATCTACGGGGAGCACGCCGACGGCGACACCCCCACCGAGGCCTGGCACGCCGGCACCCTGCTGGACGCCGGGTTCGCGGAGGCCCGCACGGTCTGGCGCTCCCCCTCGGACGCGCTGGTCCTGGGTCTCAAGTAGGGACCTGGGGTCACACGCGTGAGGGGTGGTACGGGAAACCCGTACCACCCCTCAGCCGTCCGTGGGTGCGACTACAGCACCTTGGACAGGAACGCCTTCGTCCGGTCGTGCTGGGGGTTGCCCAGTACGTCGCGGGGGTGCCCCGACTCGACGACCACGCCGCCGTCCATGAAGACGAGGTTGTCGCCGACCTCGCGGGCGAAGCCCATCTCGTGCGTGACCACGATCATGGTCATGCCCGACTCGGCCAGGTCCCGCATGACGTCCAGGACGTCACCCACCAGCTCCGGGTCGAGCGCCGAGGTGGGCTCGTCGAAGAGCATCAGCTTCGGCTCCATGGCGAGCGCGCGGGCGATCGCCACGCGCTGCTGCTGGCCACCGGAGAGCTGGGTGGGGTAGTTCCCGCCCTTGTCGCCGAGGCCCACGCGGTCCAGGAGGCGTACGGCACGCTCGCGCGCCACCGACTTGGACTCGCCCTTGACCATGACCGGGGCTTCCATGACGTTCTCGATGGCCGTCATGTGCGGGAAGAGGTTGAAGCGCTGGAACACCATGCCGATGTCCCGTCGCTGCGCCGCGACCTCGCTGTCCTTGAGCTCGTAGAGCTTGTCGCCCTTCTCGCGGTAGCCGACGAGGGTCCCGTCGACGTACAGCCGTCCGGCGTTGACCTGCTCCAGGTGGTTGATGCACCGCAGGAAGGTCGACTTGCCGGAGCCGGACGGGCCGACCAGACAGAAGACCTCACGCGGGGCGACCTCCAGGTCGATGCCCTTGAGGATGTGCGCCGCACCGTAGGACTTGTGGACGCCCTCGGCCTTCACCATGGCAGTCGTCATCAGGCCACCGCCTTGCGGTTCGAGAAGCTGGACAGTTTCGCCTTGATCTTCTGCAACGGCGTGGGCGGCAGGGAGCGGAGCGCACCACGGGCGTAGCGGCGCTCCAGGTAGTACTGGCCGACGCTGAACACGCTGGTCAGGGCGAGGTACCAGATCGACGCGACGAAGAACATCTCCATCACCGCGAACGACGTGGACGCGATGTCCTGGGCCGCGCGCAGCAGGTCGAAGTACTGCACGGCGACGACGAGCGACGAGGTCTTGAGCATGTTGATGAACTCGTTGCCCGACGGCGGCACGATCACGCGCATGGCCTGCGGCAGCACGACGCGGCGCATGGTCTGCATCCGGGTCATGCCGAGCGCGTGCGAGGCCTCGGTCTGACCCTCGTCGACCGACTGGATGCCGGCCCGGACGATCTCCGCCATGTACGCGCCCTCGTTGAGGCCGAGACCCAGCAGGGCGGCCAGGAAGGGCGTCATGACCTGGGTCATCTCGTCCTTGTAGAACCCGAGGTTCAGGATCGGGAAGATCAGGGCGAGGTTGAACCAGATGAGGAGCTGCACGTACACCGGGGTGCCGCGGAAGAGCCAGATGTAGAACCAGGCGATGGTGCTGGTCACCGGGTTCTTCGAGAGGCGCATCACGGCGAAGAGGACACCGAGCACCAGGCCCAGGGCCATCGAGGCGACGCTGATCCAGATCGTGTTGCCGACACCACGCAGGATGGTGGGGTCGAGGAGCTTCTCCGGGACGGTCGCCCATCGCACGTTGCCCTGCGAGAAGGCGACGACGAGCGCCACGACCAGGCCGATGACGATCACGCCGCTGATCCAGCGGCCGTAGTGGCGGACCGGGATGGCGCGGATCGCCTCGGGGTGGGCGGTCCCGGCCGGCGGGGTGTCCGCCGGGTCCGGAACCTTGTCGAGCTTGTCAGTCACAGTGACTGCCCTTCAGTGTGCTGCGGTCTGCGCGGAGGTCAGGAACCTGCGTTGATCTTGGCCTCGGTCACGGCGCCGGAGCCCGCGTTCCACTTGTCCAGGGCGGCCTTGTACGTGCCGTCCTTGATGACCGCGTCGAGGGCTTCCTTGAGCGCGTCGCGCAGCTCGGTGTTCTTCTTGTCCACCGCGATGCCGAAGAGGCCGGCGTCGGTCGGGTTGGCGACGGCCTCGAAGTCGTTGCCACCGCCCGCGGTCTGCGCGATGTACGCGGCGACCGGGGAGTCGTTCAGGTCGGCGACGGCGCCGCCGGCCTTCACGCGGGTCTGGGCCTCGGCGTCGGTCGGGAAGGACTCGATGGCGATCTCGCCCTTGCCGGCCGCCTTGCACTTCTCGGACTGGTCCTTGGCGGACTGCTCGTACGTCGTGCCGCGCTGGACGGCGACCTTCTTGCCGCACAGGTCGTCGAGGGTCTTGATGCCCTCCGGGTTGCCCTTCTTGACCAGGATGCCGGTCGAGGCGGAGAAGTAGTCGACGAAGTCGACACCGGCACCGGTCTTGGCGCCCTTGTCGTCCAGGCCCTCCTGACGGGCCTTGGTGTCGGTGAGCGAGGACATGACCAGGTCGCTGCGACCCGTCTGCATGCTGCCGATCAGCGTGTCGAAGGTTCCGGACTCGAACTTGAACTGGACACCGAGCTGCTTGGCCAGGGCCGCCGCGACGTCGGGGTCGACACCGACGATCTTGCCGCCCTCGGTGAACTCCATCGGCGCGTAGGTCGCGTCCGTACCGACCTTGATGACACCCGCGTCCTGGATCTTCTTCGGAAGCTTCGAGAAGAGCGGCGCGCTGCTGTTGTTCGCCTGGCCCGACGGCGTCGTGGAGGCCTTGTCGGTCTGGTCGCCACAGCCGGTGAGGACCAGGGCGCCGGCAACCGCGATCGCGCCGACCGCGGCGATCCGGGACCGGGCGGCGGTCGTACGACGGGTGATGCTTGCGGTCATGAGCTGGTTCCTCCGGCTGGTGGAAAAGCACCGAAAAACGGTCGGGCACACACCATCGAGTGTCGCGACCTTGTGTGATTACGGCATCTTGCCATTCGGACTGGCGCATTCAGGGTGCCTGTGAGGTCAAAATCAGATAACGGACACCCCCGGCCGCCCAACAGGACTGCGGATGCAGGGCCTCAGAGCCGCAGAAAACGCTGCGACCAGGCAGTTTGGGCTCACTATTTGCTGCGCGTCTCGCCCATTGGACACAGACGTTTGGACTTTTAGCCAAAACCAGGACATGCGGCCTAAGGTCGAGCAGGAATCGACTCGTCTGGGTGAGCGTTCATCCGGTAGAACAGATCCTTACACCCCTCATCCGGGGCTCAGGGCGCGCGTGCGGCGCGCCCGCGCGTACGAACCTCCCCTTCGCGGAGACGGGCCAACCGTCGATGCGGAGTACGGACGCGGTGCCCGCCCACCCCTTAACCAGGAGTGGCCACCCTCAATGATTCAAAGGACTTAAGGGGTCACACACAGTGGCAGCGGAGATCTTCAACCCTCGCAGTGACAGCGTGACGGACAACAACCCGGACGCGGTGTTCGCGCTGCACCGGGGCGGCAAGATGGCCATCCAGGCCACGGTGCCGGTCAACAACAAGGACGACCTTTCCCTCGCGTACACCCCCGGCGTGGCGAAGGTGTGCACCGCCATCGCCGAGCAGCCGGACCTGGTGAACGAGTACACCTGGAAGTCCAACGTGGTCGCCGTCGTCACCGACGGCACGGCCGTGCTCGGACTCGGTGACATCGGTCCCGAGGCCTCGCTCCCCGTGATGGAGGGCAAGGCGATCCTGTTCAAGCAGTTCGGCGGCGTGGACGCGGTTCCGATCGCGCTCGCCACCAAGGACACGGACGAGATCATCGAGACGGTCATCCGTCTCGCGCCGTCCTTCGGCGGGGTGAACCTGGAGGACATCTCCGCCCCGCGCTGCTTCGAGATCGAGCGTCGCCTCCAGGAGGCGCTGGACATCCCGGTCTTCCACGACGACCAGCACGGCACGGCCATCGTGACGCTGGCCGCGCTGCGCAACGCCGCGAAGCTGACCGGGCGCACGCTCGGCGACCTGCGCGCCGTGATCTCCGGCGCGGGTGCCGCGGGCATCGCCATCGCCAAGATCCTGGTGGACGCGGGCATCGGCGACGTGTGCGTGACGGACCGCAAGGGCGTCGTGTCCGCCGGCCGTTCCGACCTGACGGACGTCAAGGCGGAGATCGCGGGCCTGACCAACAAGACGGGCCGGACCGGCTCGCTGGAGCAGGCCCTCGCGGGCGCAGACGTCTTCATCGGCGTCTCCGGCGGCACGGTTTCCGAGGAGGCGGTGGCCTCGATGGCGAAGGACGCGTTCGTCTTCGCCATGGCCAACCCGAACCCGGAGGTCCACCCCGAGGTCGCCCACAAGTACGCGGCCGTCGTGGCCACGGGCCGTTCGGACTTCCCTAACCAGATCAACAACGTGCTGGCGTTCCCGGGCATCTTCGCGGGCGCCCTCAAGGTGCGCGCCACCCGGATCACCGAGGGCATGAAGATCGCCGCCGCCGACGCCATCGCCGGTGTCGTCGGTGACGAGCTCGCCGCCGACTACGTGATCCCGTCGCCGTTCGACGAGCGCGTGGCCGAGGCCGTCGCATCGGCCGTGGCCGCCGCGGCCAAGGCCGACGGCGTGGCCCGTCTGGTCTGACGGCAGCGCTGAGCAGTACGGGCAGGGGCCCGGCCGGAGCGATCCGGCCGGGCCCCTCTCTCGTTGCGCCGTCGGCCTGGTGCGACGAAGGCCCGGTGCGACGAAGGCCTCACCGCCGGGGTCCCGGGAAAGGCTGGAACCCCGCGCTACCGAGCGGTAGCGTCGCGGCATGTTCGCTGCCTATGCCGCCCGAATCGACCGTGACCACCCCCTGAACGGCCTTGAGCTGGGCGAGCGCCCGGCCCCCGAGGTCCGGCCCGGCTGGGTGACCGTGAACGTCAGGGCCGCCTCCCTCAACCACCACGACCTGTGGTCGCTGCGCGGGGTCGGCCTCGGCCAGGAAAGACTCCCGATGATTCTCGGCTGCGACGCCGCCGGGATCGACCAGGACGGCAACGAGGTCGTCCTGCACTCCGTGATCGGCCAGAGCGGCCACGGGGTCGGCCCGGACGAGCCCCGCTCGATCCTGACCGAGCGCTACCAGGGGACCTTCGCCGAGCAGGTCACCGTCCCCGCCTGGAACGTCCTGCGCAAGCCCGCCGAGCTCTCGTTCGAGGAGGCCGCGTGCCTGCCGACGGCCTGGCTGACGGCGTACCGGATGCTGTTCACCAACGCCGGGGTCCGCCCCGGCGACTCCGTCCTCGTCCAGGGCGCGGGCGGCGGGGTCGCGACCGCGGCCATCGTCCTGGGCAAGGCGGCCGGCCTGCGCGTCTTCGCCACCAGCCGGGACGAGGCCAAGCGCAAGCGGGCCGTGGAGCTGGGCGCCGTGGAGGCGTACGAGCCGGGCGCGCGGCTGCCGCAGCGGGTGGACGCGGTCATCGAGACGGTGGGTGCCGCCACCTGGTCCCACTCGGTGAAGTCCCTGCGCCCCGGCGGCACCCTGGTCATCTCCGGCGCCACGAGCGGCGACCGCCCGGCGCACGCCGAGCTGACCCGGATCTTCTTCCTGGAGCTGAAGGTGGTCGGCTCGACGATGGGCTCGAAGGACGAGCTGGAGGACCTGCTGTCCTTCTGCGCGACCACCGGGGTCCGGCCGGTCATCGACGAGGTCCTGCCGCTGGAGCGGGCGCGCGAGGGCTTCGAGAAGCTCGCGTCGGGCGACCTCTTCGGGAAGATCGTGCTCACCCCGTAGGCGTCAACAATGGTTGACATCCCTCCCGCGTCAACCTACATTGACATTCATGACGGAAGCCACCGATCTCGCCGAGCGGGCCGGTGACCGCGACCCGCGCGTGGGCCTGCGTGCCGTAGCCGCCCTCCGCAGGCTGCTGGAGCAGCTGGAGGCCGTACAGGTACGCAGTGCCCGCGCGCAGGGGTGGTCCTGGCAGGACATCGCGGCCGAGCTGGGCGTCAGCCGGCAGGCCGTGCACAAGAAGCACGGGAGGGTTTGATGTTCGAACGCTTCACGACCGAGGCCCGCGACACCGTGACGGGCGCCGTCGCCGAGGCCCGGCGCGCCGGGTCCGCCACGGTCGCCGAGGAGCACCTGCTGCTCGCCCTGCTCGGCCAAGGAGCCCTGGATCCCCTGGGTGTGGACCGCGAAGCGGTGGCCGCCGGCCTCGCCGCGGCCCGCCGCCGCGGCGGGATGTCCAGGGCCGACGAGGAGGCGCTGGCCGGGCTCGGCATCGACCTCTCGCAGATCGTCTCCCGGGTCGAGGAGACCCACGGCGAGGGCGCCCTGTCCCCGGCGGCTCCCCGGCGGCGGACGCTGGGGGCCTCGCTCCGCTCGGCCCTCGGCCGCCCGGAGCCGGACGACCGGCACGTCCCCTTCACCCGGGGTTCGAAGAAGGTCCTGGAACAGTCCCTCCGCATCGCCCTGGGCCGCAAGGACCGCCACATCGGCACCCTGCACCTGCTGCTGGCCCTGCTCTCCCGCCCCGGCACGGTCTGCGAGGTCCTGACGGACCACGGGATCACCTACGGGACGGCCGAGACGGGCCTGGCAGCCTGAGCCCTGGAGCCTGAGCCTGCGGCCTATGCCTTGTGGAGCGTGCCGGTGAGGCGGGAGGCCGCCGCCGCGAGGTGGGCGCGCGCCTCGGCCAGCTGGGCGGCGGAGACGCCGTGGTCCCGGGCCGCGTCGCGGACGTCGTCACGGAAGCGGTCCAGCAGCCGGTCGAGGTCGCGGGCCGCGTCGCCGGAGGGCGTCAGGTCCTCGGCCCAGTCCGTGTCCACCACCAGCGGCGTTCCGGACGCGGCGGGCCCGGCCGGCGCGGAGCCGCCGAGCCAGGCTCCGGCCAGACTGCCCAGCACGCCGCCCGACTTGGCGAACTGCTCCTGGAGCTGTCCCGCTATGCGCTGGACCTCCTCGCGCGCCCGCTCCTGGGCCTCTTTGGCCTGGCGGCGGGCCTGCTGGGCCTCCTCGCGGGCCCGGCGGCTCTCGTCCTTCGCCCGCCGAGCCTGCTCCTTCCACTCCTGGCGCGCCTTGCGCAGCTCCTCCTTGGCCGCCTGCCAGGACTCGTCCTCGACGCGGGTCGCCGACGCGGAGGCCGCCGCCCGCATCTCGCGCCGCAGGTCGCCCGCCGCGCCCCGGACGTCGTCGCGGATCTCGGCGGCCAGTTCGGTGACCGAGTCGCGGATCTCCAGCTCCAGGTCGGCGAGTTCACCGCTGCGGTCGGCCAGTTCGGCCCGGCCCGCCTCGGTGATCGAGTACACCTTGCGCCCGCCCTCGGTCGCGTGCGTGACCAGGCCCTCGGTCTCCAGCTTGGCCAGGCGCGGGTACACCGTGCCCGCGGAGGGCGCGTACAGGCCCTGGAAGCGCTCCTCCAGCAGGCGGATCACCTCGTACCCGTGGCGCGGGGCCTCGTCCAGCAGCTTGAGGAGGTAGAGGCGGAGGCGGCCGTGAGCGAAGACGGGCGGCATGTCAGAGCACCTTCTTGTCGAGCACGAGGGGGGTGTCGGCCCCGGCCTGCGGACGGCGCAGCAGCGCGATCGCGCCCGAGACCGTGGTGGCCCGCAGGGTGCCGGTGCCGGAGCCGAGGGTGCCGGTGATCCGCTTGGAGCCCAGCTGGCCGGAGACCCGCAGGTCTTCGAAGGCGTTGGAGACGCCACCGGTGGCGGTGTTGGCCTCCACGCGGGCATCGGCGGGGTGCGGCAGCCGGATGGCGACCTGGCCGGAGACGGATTTCAGCGCGATGTCCACCGGCCGCGGGGCCGACGGGTCGAGGTCCAGGTCGATGAGCATGTCCCCGCTGACCGAGTCGGCCCTTACGCTCACGCCCGCGCCGTCGACCACCGTCAGGCCGCCGGACACCGAGTGGAAGCCGAGGTCGCCGGTGACGGATTGGGCCTCGACGCTGCCGGAGACCGTGTGCGCCTTGACCGGGCCCGACAGTCCGACCAGCGTGGCGTCGCCGGAGACGCCGTTGACGTCGGTGCCGCCGGAGATCCCGGAGACGAAGGCGGTGGCGTCGACCGCGGCCAGCTGCACCCGGGTGGCGGCGGGGACGGTCAGGGTGACGGCGGCGCTGCGCTCCCACACCTTGCGTCCGGAGGCGGAACCGGCCCAGGCCTTCCACGGCTTGGTCTCCCACCACTCCTTGAAGCCCCGGGAACCGTTCCAGGGCAGGTCCTCGTAGGAGACGGTGAGGGTGCCGCCGTCCTGCACCACGTACAGGGGCGGTCCCTCGACTTCGGTCACCTCCAGGCGGGCGGGGCCCTCCTCGGCGGCGACCACGTTGACCGTGCCGCTCACGAGCCGGACGCGGAGCTCGGTCACCGGCTGCTCGAAGGCGAGCTTCTGCGGGTCGGCGAGGTGCCACGTCGACTGTGACGTCTGCTCTGCCATGGGGCTGATCCTCCTCGTGCGCTCACGGACGGGACTCGACGCACGCAACATATCGCGTCTTCTGAGTAACACGATATATCGCGGTCGAGTGAAGTCAAGCGCGCTCCCGAAATCTCCGGTATAGGACGGTTTGCCTTAGCGTGTGGGCATGCAGATCTCCCAGACCACCGCCGGCGGACTGCTGCTCTGCCGGGCCGAACCCCTCGCGGTCCGTCCCGCCGCGCACCTGCTCCGCGTACGCCTGCTGCTGGCTCCGGCCGGCGAGTGGAGCGTGCTCGTGCCGGAGGCCGAACCCTGGCTGGGCGATGAGGAGACCGTGGCCGAGGTGCTGGCCGGGTGGGGTGCGGCGATGGCGATCGGCGCCGGCCGGCCCGTGCTGAGCGTGTGGTGGGAGGGCGGGCGGACGGGCTTCGCCCTGTCGAGCGGGTTCCGGCGCACCGCCGCCTGCGCGTGGGACGAGCGCGGCCGCCCGTCCGGCGAGCCGGACGCCATGCGGGCCCTGTCCGCGCGGCTCGGCCTGGACCCCGTACTCGACCTGGAGGAACTGGAGCGGCTCACCCGGCCCGACCCGGCCGCGGACGGTACGGCCCGCCTCCTCGGCCTGATCGCCCTGCTCACCCGCGCCGGACTGGCCCTGCCCCCGGGGCTCGGACCCGGCGAACCCGCCGACCGGCTCCGGGGGGCGGCCCGGGTCGCGCCCGGCGCCGAGACGGTGGAGTGGTCCGGCTGGCGCGACGCGGTGCGGGCGGAACTCGACGTGGTGGAGGAGGGCCGGCTGGGCCCGTGGGTCCGTGGCCCGAGGGCCCGGCTGCTGGGCGCGGCCCAGGTCGCGGCGGGCACGCCGCTCCTGCTGTGGGCGGCGCGCCGGCGCAGCGCGGGGTGGGCGGCGGCGGGCGCGGTCCTGGTGGCACAGGGCGCGCTGTCCCTGGCGTACGACCGGGCCCGCACGCCGCGAGACCGGACCTGACCGCAATCCCCGGCGGGCGCGCGACGCCGGCCATGGCACCGCGCCGCGGGCCAAAGCGCCCGGATAGACCCCGCACCGGGCGCCGGTCCCTCCGCCGTGCGGTGCACCGCATCCGGCTCCGTGCGCCGGCCCACCGGGCATCTCGGGAGGGCCGTGGCCGGATCCGGCCCCCGCGTTACGCCGCTTCGAGCAGCGGGCTCGCATGGTGGCGCAGCCACGCCCGGTACGGCGGCGTCCGCATGGCCGCCTCGCGGTACGCGGCGCGGAGGTCCTCGTAGACCTCCGCGTGCGCGCCGGGCCGGGTCGCCAGGAGCAGCCGTACGGCCAGTGGGTCGCCCGACAGCGGCCGGATGGCCATGTCCACGCGCGGACCGGAGGTCGGCTGGCAGGGGGCCACCGCCTCGCCGGAGACGATCAGCGAGGCCGCCGTGTGGTAATCCGCGTGCAGCACCGGGGGGTCCAGCCCGGCCCCGGCGAACACCCGCCGCAGGCCGTCCCATTCGCCGTCGACCGACGGGTCCACCATCCAGCGGTCGGCGGCCAGGTCCCGTAAGGACACCACCGACTGCCGGGCGGCCGGATGGTCCCGGGACATCGACACGAACTGCGGCTCCCGCTCCATCAGCACGTGCAGCTGCAGCCCGGCCGGCACCCGCAGCGGGCAGCCCTCCACCTCGTGCACGAAGGCCACGTCCAGCTGGCCTGAATCCACCATCCGCAGGAGCGCGTTGGCGGACACGTCCACCACCAGCGAGGTCTCGGTATCGGGCAGCCGGCGGTGGATCCGCCGCAGCCAGCCGGGCAGCGCGCGGCTGGCCGTGGAGCCGATCCGCAGCCGCGGCCCGTGGGCCAGCGCCCGGGCGTCCGCCACCAGCGCCGCCATCTCGGCGAGCAGCGGACGGGCCCGGCCCAGTACGGTGCGGCCGAAGGGGGTCGGCCGGCAGCCGGTCCGTTCGCGCAGGAACAGCTCGCCGTCCAGGGCGCGTTCGATGCGGCGCAGCTGCGTCGTCAGGGAGGGCTGGCTCACGCCGAGCTGCCGGGCGGCCTTGTGCAGGCTTCCGGCGTCGGCGATGGCGCACAGCGCGCGCAGGTGCCTGACCTCAAGCTCCATGCCCAGAGGGTAGGCCGCGGCCCGCGGGCCGCACCAGCCGCCGATAGCCCCCCGAATCCCGCCATTCTCACACCAGTTGATCTGTCGAAATCTTCCCGATAGGCCCGTGCTATCGCGGAGTGACATCATCCGCCGGGCACTTCCGCTCCCGCAGACTCCGGTCACGAACGACCACCCCCCACCGCACCGGACGAGTAGGAGCTCCCCCACATGCGCCACTCCCGTAAGGCCGTTCTGGCCGCCACCATCGGCCTCGGCCTCGCCGCCGGCCTCGGCGTCGTCCCCACCGCCAGCGCCGCCACCGCCCCCGCCGGAACTCCCGCGAGCTACGCGGCGTACGAGAACTCGCAGGAGAACCAGGCCGCCAACCGGGCCTTCTTCGACGCCGTGCAGCGCTCGGTCGCCGAGCAGCGCGCCGCGAACCCGGGCGTCCTGGCCGTGACCGTCACCTACAACACCCGCAACGCGCCGAGCTTCCGCACCCAGATAGCCCGCTCCACGCAGATCTGGAACAGCTCGGTGAGCAACGTCAAGCTGCAGGAGGTGTCCTCCGGCGGGAACTTCTCGTACCGCGAGGGCAACGACTCACGCGGTTCGTACGCGAGCACGGACGGGCACGGCCGGGGGTACATCTTCCTCGACTACCGGCAGAACCAGCAGTACAACTCCACCCGGGTGACCGCGCACGAGACGGGCCACGTGCTGGGCCTGCCGGACCACTACTCGGGCCCGTGCAGCGAGCTGATGTCGGGCGGCGGCCCGGGCACCTCGTGCCAGAACGCGACCCCGAACAGCACCGAACGGGCGCGCGTCAACCAGCTGTGGGCCAACGGCCTCGTCGCCTCCGGCCTGGGGACGAAGGGCTAGGTCCGTCCGGGCCCGGGTCCCTCCGGGCCGGGCGGGGCGCTCGTCACCCGCCCTGGCCCGCCGGGGAGGTGTACCGGGGGCACTCCGGGTTCCTGCAGGAACCCGGAACCCATTCCGGGATGAAGATCCCCAGGGACTTGCGCCGCCTGAGCACCGTGTCCACGGGGCTCCCGCAGGCCGGGCACACCTGCTGCTCGTGCCCGGCCTGCGGGGCGATCGTCCCGCGCTCGTGCTGTTCCCGCTGTTCACCGGCCATACGTCCACGGTAGGCCGGTTTCGGCGTGCGTGGAGGGTCAGCGCGTGTCAGCGCGTGACGGCGTACGTGGTCACGACCTGGCCGCCGCCGAGGGCCTTGAACCCGGTGAGTTCCAGGGGACGCACGCCGAAGCCCGCCCGGGACATCGGCATCCCGGTGCCCACGAAGACCGGGTACGTCTTGACGACGAACTCGTCGATCTCGTCGATCAGCTGGGTGGCCAGGTCGGCCCCGCCGCACAGCCAGATCCCGAGTCCCTCGCGGGCCTTGAGCTCACGGACCCGGGCCGCCACGTCCCCGCTGATCAGCTGGACCTGCGGGTCCGGCGCGGCGGTGAGGGAGCGCGAGACGACGTACTGCTCGGCCAGGTGGCCGTACGGGCTGGTGACGCCCTGCTTCAGGCCCGGCTCGTAGGTGTTGCGCCCCATGAGCACCGCGTCGAAGCGCTTCGGCTCGGCGCCCTCGATCCCGAGGTGGGCGCGCCCCTGGGCCGCGATGGTCTCCGGGTACTCGGCCTTGAGGAAGTCGATGAACTCGCGGTCGAGGTGGGTGTAGAAGAACTCGCCGTCGCCGTCCGGGGCCCCGATGAAGCCGTCGACCGACGTGGCGATGAAGTACGTGAGCTTGCGCAAGCGAGTCTCTTCCGTTCGACGGTGCCACCGCTCCGGAGGCACGCCACTTAAAGTACTTCAGGCAAAGTGGTTACGCAACGGGTTGTGCGACCCCGTTCGGCTTGCGCCACATCGGCCACATCAGCGGTCCGTCGGGCAGCCGCACCGGCGACCCCGTGTGCGCGAATCCGAGCCGCTCGTAGAGCCGGCCGCTGCGCTCGCTGCTGGCCTCCAGGTACGCCGGCACGCCCTCCCGGTCGCAGCGCTCCAGGACGGGGCGGATCAGCTCGGTGCCCAGCCCCTCGCCCTGCCGGCCGGGGGCGACCGCGATCATCAGCAGGTACTCGTGCTCCTCCGCCGTGGGGTGGACCGCGCCCGTGAGGCGGCCCACGAGCTCGCAGCGCTCGTTGTCCGGGTCGGCCACCGCCCGCATCTTCGCCGGGATCTCGTCCTCGCCCTCCGGCTCGCCCGCCGGGATCCGCAGCCACAGCGCGGCCGCCGAGCCGTCCGCGGCGAGGTCGATCCGCCCCTCGGCCAGCGCCACGTCCACGAAGACGCCCAGGAACCTGCCGTGCACCGCGGCCCGGTGTTCCGGGTCCGGGAAGACCCAGCTGCTCACCGGGTCGGTGCGGAAGGCCTCGTCGAGGAGGCGCGCGACCGCGTCCCGGTCCGATTGAGCAGCCTGACGTATCTCCAGCGCCACTGGTCACACCCTTCACTCACGCGTCAACAACCGTGAGCGATCTTAGAGTTGGGGCGGGAACGCGGTAAGGCCTGTTCCGGCACCATCCGGTGCCGGAACAGGCCCGCCCGCACGCCCCTCACGCGGTCACGCGGTCACCGCGTGCGGCGCGTCACGAACTCCGCGAGCGCCAGCAGTCCGCCCGCCGCCCCGAGGTCCGGTACCGCCCGGGACAGCTGCTGCACGGCCCGGCCCATCCGGTCGGCGGCATGGGCCTGCGCCCAGTCCCGCCCGCCGGCCCGGTCCACCGCGTCGGCCGCCTTGTGCACGTCGTCCCCGGTCATGGGTCCCGCGTACAGGACCGCCAGCTCCTCCCCCGCCGCGGTGCCCGAGGTGAGGGCGGCCACGACCGGGAGGGACTTCTTGCGGGCGAGCAGATCCGCCCCGGCGGGCTTGCCGGTGTGCCCCGGATCCCCCCAGATGCCGATCAGGTCGTCGATCAGCTGGAAGGCCAGACCGGCCTCCCGCCCGAAGGCGTCCATCGCGTCGACCTCGTCCGGCCCGGCGCCCGCGTACAGCGCGCCCAGCGCGCAGGCGCAGCCCAGCAGGGCCCCGGTCTTGGCCGTCGCCATGGTCAGGCACTCGTCGAGCGAGACGTTCGGACGCCGCTCGAAGGCGCAGTCCGCCTGCTGGCCCGCGCACAGCTCGATGACGCAGGCCGCGAGCCGGGCCGAGGCCGCCGCCGCGGCCGGGTGCGGATCCTCCGCGAGCAGCCGCAGCGCGAGCGCCATCATGGCGTCGCCCGTGATGATCGCGTCCGGCGTCCCGAAGACGGTCCAGGCGGTGGGCCGGCCGCGGCGCCGGGCGTCCTTGTCGATGACGTCGTCGTGCAGCAGCGTGAAGTTGTGCGCCAGCTCCACGGCGGCGGCCGCCCGGACGACGTCGTCCACCGGTCCGCCCGGCCCTCGCCGGGCCCGGGCCGCGGCCAGCACCAGGGCGGGCCGGATGGCCTTCCCGGCGTTGCCCGCGGCCGGGGTGCCGTCCGCGTGCTCCCAGCCGAAGTGGTACATCGCGACGCGCCGCATCGAACCGGGCAGGCTCTCGACGGTCCGGCGCAGTTCCGGGTCGACCGTTTCCCTGGCCCGCTCCAGCAAGGCCGCGGCCTCCTGGCCCTCGCCGGTCGCCAGGGCGGCGTTCACCGCGCTCAGCGCCAGCGGCCGATCTCGACGTTCTCCAGCACGCCGAGCGCGTCCGGCACCAGCACCGCGGCGGAGAAGTAGGCGGTGACCAGGTAGGAGATGATCGCCTGCTCGCTGATCCCCATGAAGCGGACCGACAGGCTCGGCTCGATCTCGTCCGGGATGCCGGGCTGGTGCAGGCCGATCACGCCCTGCTCGTCCTCGCCCGTACGCATGCACAGGATCGAGGTGGTGCGGGCGTCGCTGATCGGGATCTTGTTGCTCGGGAAGATCGGCACACCGCGCCAGGCCGGCACCCGGTTGCCGCCGATGTCCACCGACTCCGGGTACAGCCCGCGCTTGTTGCACTCGCGGCCGAAGGCGGCGATGGCCTTGGGGTGGGCGAGGAAGAGCTTGGAGCCGCGCCGCATGCTGAGCAGCTGGTCCATGTCGTCGGGGGTGGGCGCGCCGTGGTGCGGCTGGATGCGCTGGTCGTAGTCGGCGTTGTGGAGGAGGCCGAACTCGCGGTTGTTGAGCATCTCGTGCTCCTGGCGCTCGCGCAGCGCCTCGACCGTGAGCCGCAACTGCTGCTCGGTCTGGTTCATCGGCTGGTTGTAGAGGTCGGCGACGCGCGTGTGCACCCGCAGGACCGTTTGTGCAATGGAGAGTTCGTACTCGCGCGGGTGGGCCTCGTAGTCCACGAAGGTGCCGGGGAGCACGGCCTCGCCCTGGTGGCCGGCGGAGAGCTCGATCGCCGCCTCGCCGTACTTGTTGGTGTGCCGGGCGGGCTGCGCGGTCACGCTCTCCACGTGTTCGCGCAGCGAGTCGACGCGGTCGGCGAGCAGCTGGAAGTCCCGCCGGGACAAGGCGAGCGCGGTGCCGGAGGTGGCGGCGCGGGCGGTGTACTCCCAGATCGCCTCCTCGTCGACGAGGGAGTCCTCGCCGAAGTGGGCGCCGTCGGCGACGGTCCGCAGGACGGCGTCCTCGCCGTAGGGGCCCGGGCCGATCTGGTCGATGCGGCCGTGGGCGAGCAGGAACACCTGGCCGGAGGGGCTGCCGAAGGAGGTCAGCTCCTGACCGGGCTCGAAGTCGATCTGCTGGAAGCGCTGGGCGAGTTCGCCGAGGACCTCGAGGTCCTCGTAGTCGCGCAGCAGCCGGAGCTCACCGAGCTCGGCCGGGATCACCTGGACCTGGGTCCCGGTCTTGATGAACTGCACGCGTCCGTCGCCGACCGTGTAGCTCAGCCGGCGGTTGACGCGGTACGTGCCGCCCTGCACCGAGACCCACGGCAGCATCTTCAGCAGCCACCGCGAAGTGATCTCCTGCATCTGCGGCGCGGACTTGGTCGTGGTTGCCAAGTTCCGCGCGGCCGATGTCCCCAGACTGCGCTGCGGCGTCAGGGTCTCGGATTCGGAACCTGCCTGGACCGACATGTATTTCCCCTTCGATCACTCCATGGATCTGCAGGGTCAGCCTTCCAGCACGGAACGTGGTGGGACCATTACACAAAAGGGTGGGACTACTCCGTCCGGGGTCGGGGCACCCTCTCGGGTCGACTTGTTTCCCACGGACCCCTCCGAACCCACCGCTTTCAGCCATGAGCGGGATCACACCGAGTTAATTTGCACGCCCGATGCAAGTTTTCCTAGGGTGAAGGCATGCGCCTGACCCGATTCACCGACGTCGCCCTGCGCGTCCTGATGCGCCTGGCCGCCGTGGGGACGGACCTCCCGACCACCCGCGAGGTGGCGGCGGTCATGGAGGTCCCGTACACCCACACCGCCAAAGTGGTCGCCAGGCTGCAGCACCTCGGCCTGGTCGAGGCGCGCCGCGGCCGCGGCGGCGGGCTCACCCTGACCCCCGCCGGACGCGCCGCCTCGGTCGGCGGGGTGGTGCGCGAACTGGAGGGCGCGGGCGACGTCGTGGACTGCGACGGCACCACGCCCTGCCCGCTGCGCAGCGCCTGCGTGCTGCGCGGTGCGCTGCGCCGGGCCCAGGAGGCCTTCTTCGCCACCCTGGACCCGCTGACGGTGAACGACCTGGTGGCGGCCCCGACCGGCCCGCTGCTGCTGGGCATCTCGGGCAGCGCGCCGAAGAGGGCCGAAGGGCCCTGACGGCCGGGCCGGATGGCCGATACAAGCCGATCCCGAGTCCGCCTAACCTGGCCCGGACGGGAAGTTCGAACAGAAGCCCGCCCCCCGACGGGCGGCCACCCTGCCGAATAATTCGTATGTGAAATACCAATTAACGAGGAGACCTGATGCTGTCCGAGAAGTCCACGGAGACCGTACGAGCCACCCTGCCCGCCGTGGGTGCGGCGATCGGCGACATCACGGAGCTCTTCTACACGAAGCTGTTCGCGGCCCACCCGGAACTCCTGCGCGACCTCTTCAACCGGGGCAACCAGAACGCCGGTCTCCAGAAGCAGGCCCTCGCCGGCTCCATCGCCGCCTTCGCCACCCACCTCGTCGCCCAGCCGGACACCCGCCCCGACGTGATGCTCGGCCGCATAGCCCACAAGCACGCCTCCCTGGGCGTCACCCGCGACCAGTACCAGATCGTCCACCAGCACCTCTTCGAGGCGATCGTCGAGGTCCTCGGCGAGGCCGTCACCCCCGAGGTCGCGGCCGCCTGGGACGAGGTCTACTGGCTGATGGCGAACGCCCTCATCGCCATCGAGGAGCGCCTCTACGCCGAACAGCACGTCGTCGCCGGGGACGTGTGGCGCGAGTGGACCGTCACCGGCCGGACGGAGGAGACCGCGGACTGCACCACCTTCAGCATCGCCCCGGCCGACGGCGCCCCGGCCCCGGCCCACCTGCCCGGCCAGTACGTCTCGGTCCAGGTCGAACTCCCGGACGGCGCCCGCCAGATCCGCCAGTACAGCCTCTCCAGCGCCCCCGGATCCCCGGTCCGCACGATCACGGTCAAGCGCGTGCACGGGCCGTCCGCGGCCGGCCCGGACGGCGAGGTCTCCAACCACCTGCACGCCCACGTCCACGCCGGTGACACCCTGCGGATCTCCGCGCCCTACGGCGACCTGGTCCTGCAGGACTCCGCGGCCCCGGTGCTGCTCGCCTCGGCCGGCATCGGCTGCACCCCGATGCTCTCGATGCTGGAGCACCTGGCCGACACCGGGCACACCGCCCCGGTGACCGTCCTGCACGCCGACCGCTCCCCGGCCGACCACCCGCTGCGCACCGACCACCGGGCCCTGACGCACAAGCTGCCCGGCGCCTCGGCCCACTTCTGGTACGAGGAGGCGGCGGAGCCGGGCGACGGCGAGGGCCTGATGGACCTGTCGGCGGTCCCGGTCGCCCCCGGCACCCAGGCCTACCTGTGCGGGCCGCTCCCCTTCATGAAGTCCGTGCGCGAGCAGCTGATCGCCAAGGGCGTGCGCGCCGGCGACATCCACTACGAGGTGTTCGGCCCGGACCTGTGGCTGGCTTCCGCCTGATGACTGGCCGGAACACGCCCTAGCCGCGGAAGAGCCGCCTCCGCTAAACCGGAGTGTAACGAGACACGCACACACCGTGTCCGTCACGCACCGTAAAGGAGGCGGCCATGGCCGCACCCATGTCTGCGGACCGATTCATCAGCGCATTGCGGCACGAAGGTCTGACCGTCGTCGAAGTCGGCGCCTGGCGCACCCACAACCGCAACCACAAGGGCCCCTGGGGGCCGGTCCACGGGGTGATGATCCACCACACCGTCACCCACGGCACCCCGTACACCGTCCGGCTCTGCCGCGACGGCGACCCGGCCCTGCCGGGCCCGCTCTGCCACGGCGTGATCGCCAAGGACGGCCGTGTGCACCTGGTCGGCTACGGCCGCGCCAACCACGCGGGCGCCGGGGACCCCGACGTCCTGGCGGCGGTGATCGCGGAGAGGCGGCTCCCGCCCGACAACGAGGCGACCACCGACGGCAACCGCCACTTCTACGGCTTCGAGTGCGAGAACCTCGGCGACGGCAAGGACCCCTGGCCGGCGGTACAACTCGACGCGATCACCCGCGCGGCGGCGGCCGTCTGCCGGTTCCACGCCTGGACGGCCCGCTCGGTGATCGGCCACCGCGAATGGCAGCCCGGCAAGATCGATCCCAAGGGCTTCACGATGAGCTCCCTGCGCGAACGCGTGGCCGAACGCCTGAAATGAGTCCTCCCCCTCCTGGACGAGGGGGATTCCTGCCTCACGCCGCCCGGCGGTCCGTCGGTTCGTCGGTTCGTCGGTTCGTCGCGCCTTCCGCGATCAGCGGTGGCGGCAGATGCGGCGACCCCGGGTTCCTCCCCGACCCGAGGACCGGGGCACCCTCCGGGTACCGGGGGACAATGGCCGGGTGACCCACCCCGAACTGCGCCCCCGTCCGCCGTCACCGCTCGTCGAGGCGGCGGACGACCGGTTCGCCGCGCACGGCGTGCGGCTGCTGCTGAAGCGGGACGACCTGGTGCACCCGCAGCTGCCCGGGAACAAGTGGCGCAAGCTCGCGCCGAACCTGCGCGCCGCGGTGGCCGCCGGGCACGACACGCTGGCCACCTTCGGCGGGGCCTACTCCAACCACTTGCGGGCCACGGCCGCCGCCGGGCGGCTGCTCGGCCTGCGGACCATCGGCGTCGTGCGCGGCGACGAGCTGGCCGGGCGGCCCCTCAACGACTCCCTCGCCCGGTGCGCGGCGGACGGCATGCGGCTGCACTTCGTGTCCCGGGCCGACTACCGCCGCAAGGCCGAGCCGCGGACGCTGGCCCGCCTGCTGGAGGGGGCCGGTGCGCAGGGGGCGTACGTCGTCCCGGAAGGCGGCAGCAACGCCCTCGCCCTGGCGGGCTGCGCCGAGCTGGGCCGGGAGCTGAGCGGTCGGGCCGACGTGGTCGCGGTGGCCTGCGGGACCGGCGGCACCCTGGCGGGCCTGGCCGCCGGGCTCGGCCCCGGCCAGGAGGCGCTCGGCGTGCCGGTCCTGGCGGGCGGGTTCCTGGACGCCGAGATACGCACCCTCCAGCACCGGGCCTTCGGCTGCCCGGCCGGCGCCTGGACCCTGGCCGAGGGCTTCCACCACGGCGGCTACGCCCGCGTCCCCGGCGCGCTGGACGCCTTCGCCGCCGACTTCGAGACCCGCCACGGCTTCCCGGTCGAACGGATCTACGTGGCCAAACTCCTCTGGGCCCTGGCCGAGCTCACCGCCTCCGGGACCTTCCCGCGCGGCACCGTGCTGGCCGCCGTGATCACCGGCCGGCCGTGACCCCGCGCGTGCGCGGCCGACGCCCCGTTGCGCTTGGCGGGCGCAGGCGTCTCCGCCGCTGATCCCCGCGAAGGTGCCGCCCGGTGCCCACGCCGGCTTCATCGCCGCGTACGGAAGGAAGGCCGGCGCTCCCACGCACGCGGCGAGGCCCGCGCGGCGAGGCTCACGCGGCGAGGCGCGCCCGGCGGGAGGCCGCGGAAGGCTGCGGCGCCACCACGGGCCCGGCCGTACGGGGGCGTGGTGGCGCCCGCGAGCAGCACCGCGCCGAGCAGGCCGAGCGCGTGCGGTACCGCCGCCGGGGAGCCGTCGGCGCCCTGGTCGCACAGCAGTCCCACCACGTCCGTCAGCAGGCCGGACCCCGCAGCCGCGGACAGCCCGCAGGCCACCCACAGCGCCGTCCCCCGCCGCACGGCCGGCCCCGCCCCGGCCACGGCGGCCGCCCCGGCCCCCAGGGCGAGCGGCGGCGGCCCGCCCCGGCAGGCCGTCGCCGAGTGCGGGGGTGCTCGTACCGGCAGCCCACGATCCACCTGCGGCCGGGGAGTTCGCGGAGTCCGGTGTCACGGGTCGGGCCTCGCGTCCGGCGCGGACCGGCGCGTCCGGCCGAGGTCCCGTCCCCGTCCCCGGCGCCGGGGACGGGGACGGGATCAGCCCGCCTCGCGGTACGCCGCCGCTTCCTCCAGGTCCAGGCGGCGCAGCAGCGCCCGCAGCATCTCGTCGTCGATCCGCCGCCGGTCCCGCAGCGCGACGAAGACCTCCCGCTCCGCCCCGATCATCTCCCGCGCCAGCCGCCGGTAGATGTCGTCCGCCGACTCCCCCGTCACCGGGTTGACCTCGCCCAGCCGCTCCCACACCGCGTTGCGCCGGCGCTCCAGCACCGTCCGCAGCCGGTCCGCGAGCGGCGGCGGCAGCGTGCTGTTCTCCGGTTCCTCCAGCAGCTCCGCCAGCCGTTCCTCGGCCGCCCGCGAGGCCTCGCTCTGCGCCTGCGCCTCCGCCAGCGTCTCGGCCTGCGTGTCGCGCGGCGGCAGCCTCAGCAGCCTGATCAGCGGCGGCAGCGTCAGCCCCTGCACCACCAGCGTCCCGATGACCGTCGTGAACGTGAGGAACAGGATCAGGTTCCGGTGCGGCACCGACATCGGCACGGAGAAGGCGATGGCCAGCGAGACCACGCCGCGCATCCCGGCCCAGCCCACGATCACCGGGGCCTTCCAGTTGGTCTCCGGCTCCCGCTCCCGGATCCGCTCCGACACCCACCGCGGTACGAAGGTCGCCGGGAACACCCACAGGAACCGGGCCGCCACCACCGCGACGAACACCACGACCGCGTACCAGGCCGCGTGCAGGCCCTCGTACTCCCCGAGCCCCTTGAGGACCACCGGCAGCTGGAGTCCGATCAGCGCGAAGACCACCGACTCCAGCACGAAGGCGATCACCTTCCACACCGCCTCCTCCTGCAGCCGGGTGGCGAAGTCGACCTGCCAGTTGCGGTGCCCGATGTACAGCGCCACCACGACCACGGCGAGCACCCCGGAGGCGTGCACCCGCTCGGCCGCCGCGTACGCCACGAAGGGGATCAGCAGCGAGAGGGTGTTCTGGAGCAGCGGCTCCTTCAGCCGCTTGCGGAGCTGGTGGATCGGGACCATCAGCAGCAGGCCCACACCGATCCCGCCCACCGACGCCAGCAGGAACTCCGCGATCCCGCCCGCCCAGCCGGCGCTCACCCCGACCGCCGCGGCCAGGGCCACCTTGTAGGCGGTGATGGCCGTGGCGTCGTTCACCAGGGACTCGCCCTGCAGGATCGTCGTGATCCGGTTCGGCAGCCCGAGCTTGCGGGCGATCGCGGTCGCCGCGACCGCGTCCGGCGGCGCGATCACGGCGCCCAGCACCAGCGCGACCGGCAGCGCCAGCCCCGGCACCACGAGGTACGCCGCGTACCCCACGGCGATCGTCGCGAAGAGCACGTAGCCCACCGACAGCAGTGCGATGGGCCGGATGTTCGACCGCAGGTCGAGGTACGAGCTGTCGACGGCGGCCGTGTGCAGGAGCGGCGGGAGGAGCAGCGGCAGGACGATGTGCGGATCGAGGGTGTAGGCGGGCACCCCCGGCAGGTACGCGGCGATCAGTCCGGCTGCCACCAGCAGCAGCGGCGCCGGCACCGGGGTCCGGCGCGCCACACCCGCGACGACCGCGCTCCCCGCGACCAGTGCCACCAGCTGCAAGACCTCCATCGAAGACCCATCCCCAATCGTCGGCCGACCGTACGCCGGCCATCTCGACTTCCTCTTCTCCCTGACGGGAGGAGAGCCCCACGAAGACTCCCGGCGAGGTCGTACGCCCGCTCCGCAGGCAGATGCCGCCGGCCCGGAGGCCAGAGGATTCTCCGCTGCGTTCACGTCCCGGTCACGGAACGCCCCGCGGTGCCCCCACGTCCGTTCCCGGACGCTCGGGGGCATCGCCCCGACATTGTCCCCACAGGCCGGGCAGAACCGGGGAACCACCGGTCGACGGTGATCAGCCCACCCCCGTACCGGGCCGCCCCGTGTCACCGGCGCGGCCGGGCCGCGTCGACGCCGACCACCGCGGCCGCGGCCGGCATCGGTTCGGGGGGCACACGGCTGGGACGTAGTCTGTGAGGGATCAAGATCCGGTCACACCCGTGGCGCGACGACACTCCGCCGCTTCGAGGCTCCGGGCCATGGACGCAGTTCGCCCCGAGACTGAGGGCCGGGGTTTCCGCGCAAGGAGAATGCGATGAGCGAGTGCACCCACGTTGCCGGACTGCCGCGCCCCGAGCCCGCCCCCTCCGACCGGACCTGCCCCGAATGTCTGGTGCTCGGCAGCCACCCCGTGCAGCTGCGGATGTGCCTGGAGTGCGGACACGTGGCCTGCTGCGACTCCTCGCCCTACCGGCACGCCACGGCGCACCACGAGCAGACCGGCCATCCCGTGATGCGGAGCTTCGAACCGGGCGAGATCTGGCGGTGGTGCTTCGTCGACGGTTCGATCGTCTGAGGCGGGGTAGGTCAACCCTCCGCCGGCTCCCCAGATTTGGGCCCGCAGACCCCTAGCCACTGTGCGTACCCATGGGCTTACCATCAGTCACTGGCCGTGGGAAGGGGTGCCCCAAGCGGGCGCCGCGAGGGGTGCCGCGACACGATTGCCCGGATCGCGATAGCGTCACCGGCGAACACAGCTCGTACCACCTTGGAGGTGAGGGTGTCCCAGATCGCAGGCGAGCCCGGGACCCAGGACTTCGTGGAAGTCCGGCTGCCCGCTGCGGGTGCCTACCTGTCGGTGCTGCGGACGGCCACGGCCGGCCTCGCGGCACGTTTGGACTTCACTCTCGACGAGATCGAGGACCTCCGCATCGCGGTGGACGAGGCCTGCGCGATCCTGCTCCAGCAGGCCGTGCCCGGCTCCGTCCTCAGCTGCGTCTTCCGGCTGGTGGACGACTCGCTGGAGGTGACCGTCTCGGCGCCGACCACGGACGGACGTGCGCCGGAGCGCGACACGTTCGCCTGGACCGTACTGTCGGCGCTGGCCGGCAAGGTCGAGTCGACGGTCGAGGAGGACCGGACGGTGAGCATCAGTCTCTACAAACAGCGCGGCGCGGGACCAGGCCCGGCGTGAGCGGCGGGGAGATCCCGGTGCGGGGCGGGGATCGGCCCCGGGTGCGGCACGAGGTCGACGGCGGCATCCCGGAGCAGCAGCACGCCCGGCCGCACCCGGCTGACGCGGATGCGGAAGACGGCTTTTTGGACTCGGCGGAGCGACGGGCGGGCCCTGTGAGCGAGAACCAGCACGACCAACCACAGCCACCGCAGATCCCGGCGGTTCCGGTGGCACCGGTGGAGCCCCTGGCGGCTCCGATCTTCCCGGTGGCGCAGGCGCTGCCGGATCCGCGCGACCGCAGTGGCGCGCGGGCCCTGTTCATCGAGCTGCGGGCGCTGCCCGACGGTTCGGCGGAGAAGGCGGAGCTGCGCAACCGGCTCGTACGGATGCATCTGCCGCTGGTCGAGCACCTGGCGCGGCGCTTCCGCAACCGCGGCGAACCGCTCGACGACCTGACACAGGTCGCGACGATCGGCCTGATCAAGTCGGTGGACCGGTTCGACCCCGACCGCGGGGTCGAGTTCTCCACGTACGCCACGCCCACGGTGGTCGGTGAGATCAAGCGCCACTTCCGTGACAAGGGCTGGGCGGTACGCGTACCCCGGCGCCTGCAGGAGCTGCGGCTCTCGCTGACGACGGCCACGGCCGAGCTGTCGCAGCAGCACGGCCGCTCCCCCACGGTGCACGAACTGGCGGAACGGCTCGGGATCTCCGAGGAGGAGGTGCTGGAGGGGCTGGAATCGGCCAATGCCTACAGCACGCTGTCGCTGGACGTCCCGGACACCGACGACGAGTCGCCGGCGGTCGCGGACACCCTGGGCGCGGAGGACGAGGCCCTGGAGGGCGTCGAGTACCGCGAGTCCCTCAAGCCGCTGCTGGAGGGACTGCCGCCGCGGGAGAAGCGGATCCTGCTGCTCCGGTTCTTCGGCAACATGACCCAGTCGCAGATCGCGCAGGAGGTCGGCATCTCCCAGATGCACGTCTCGCGCCTGCTGGCCCGCACCCTGGCCCAGCTCCGCGAGAAACTCCTCGTCGAGGAGTAAGACGCAGAGGCGTCGCGGAGGGGTCACGGAGCAGGCAGCGGCAGCGGTTATCGGGTCTCTTCGCGGGGCCCGATTCCGAGGGCCACGGTCGCCGTCGGGTTCACCAGCAGGGCCACGACGGCCACCGCGGTCACGGCCAGGACCACGGCGGCGGCGATCATCGCACCGCCCGTGGAGTACAGGGTCCAGGCCACCGGCAGCGCCATCAGCTGGGTGATCAGGGCGGGGCCGCGACTCCAGCGGCGGCCCAGGCGCAGCCCGCGGGCCGCGATCAGCGGCAGCGCGGCGAGCGCGAGCAGCGTGATGCCGCCCGTCTCGGCCTGCTGCGGGGAGTCGGGGTCGCCGGCGATGCCCACGAACAGCATGTAGACACCGAGGCCGGCCAGTGCCAGACCCTCCAGGGCCGTCAGAACGGCGGCGGCGGTCAGCCGGCCGGGCAGGACGGCGGGCCCGGCGGCGGGGGTGGCGGCGGGGACGGCGGCTTTCGGGGGCTGCTTCTTGCTCACCCCAGCAGGGTAGCCGCGGGCCCCGCGGGCCGGAGGGGACGGGCAGTAGGGTCCGCATTCGAAGCCCATGGACGGGCTGGGTAGTCTGGCGCTCATGCGTGCACTTCTCGTGGCCAACCCAGCAGCGACGACCACCAGTGCGCGCACGCGTGACGTCCTGACCCACGCCCTGGCGAGCGAGATGAAGCTGGAGGCGGTGACCACCGAGTACCGGGGCCACGCCCGTGACCTGGGACGCAGGGCCGCGCACGAGGGGCTCGACCTCGTCGTCGCCCTGGGCGGCGACGGCACGGTCAACGAGGTGGTCAACGGACTGCTGCACGACGGGCCCGACCCGGAGCGGCTGCCGCGGCTGGCGGTGGTGCCCGGCGGCTCCACCAATGTGTTCGCCCGCGCCCTCGGCCTTCCCAACGACGCGGTCGAGGCGACCGGGGCCCTGCTCGACGCGCTGCGGGAGCGGCGCGAGCGGACGGTGGGGCTGGGCCTGGCGGCCGGCACCCCGGGCACGGAGGACGAGTCGGTCCCGGCCCGCTGGTTCACCTTCTGCGCGGGCTTCGGTTTCGACGCGGGCGTGGTGGGGCGGGTCGAACAGCAGCGCGAGCGCGGCAAGCGGTCGACGCACGCCCTGTATGTACGACAGCTGATGCGGCAGTTCCTGGAGGAACCGAACCGCCGGCACGGAACGGTCACACTGGAGCGCCCCGGCGCGGATCCCGTGACGGATCTGGTGCTGTCGATAGTCTGCAACACCTCGCCGTGGACGTATCTGGGCAATCGTCCGCTTTACGCCTCCCCGGAGGCGTCGTTCGATACCGCACTTGACGTATTGGCTCTCAACCGTTTGTCAACTCCGGCGGTCGCGCGCTACGCGACACAGCTCCTGACCTCGACTCCTGAGCGGGGCCCGCACGGCAAGCACGCGGTGTCTCTGCACGATCTGACGGACTTCACCTTGCATTCGAAGGTGCCGCTTCCCTTCCAGATGGACGGAGACCACCTCGGCCTGCGCACCAGCGTTCGGTTCACAGGCGTACGCCGGGCACTGCGTGTGATTGTGTGAGTGGAAGGGCCCGAAGCCCTTTCACTCGAACGTTTACACGCCGGTCCACCCCCACGATGTAGGGCTGTGACCTAGTAGACACCGACGAATCAAAAAAAACTTTCCGGAAGGGGTTGTATCCCCGTCCGAGGTTTGCGAATCTCTACATGGCGATCGGGACAGCCCGCAGAACCGGCACCCACACAGACCGCCAGAACCCCACCACGAATCTTCGGACCGCACCAGGCGACTGGGCGTCGGCCCTTCCCTCACGGGGGGATTCGTGAAAGCGTTCACATTCACAAGCAACGTGCATGTCACACAAGAGAGGTAGCAGCCATGGACTGGCGTCACAACGCCGTTTGTCGTGAGGAAGACCCCGAGCTGTTCTTCCCCATCGGCAACACCGGTCCTGCGCTGCTGCAGATCGAGGAAGCCAAGGCCGTCTGCCGCCGCTGCCCCGTCATGGAGCAGTGCCTGCAGTGGGCGCTCGAGTCCGGTCAGGACTCCGGCGTCTGGGGCGGCCTCAGTGAGGATGAGCGCCGTGCGATGAAGCGCCGCGCCGCTCGCAACCGGGCGCGCAACGCCACCGCCTGACAACGACTTTCGAGCCTCGACGCGCAGCGCGTAGAACCGTATAAGCGCTCAGCAACGTGCTCTTGAGCCCCGGACCGAGAACCATTCGGTCCGGGGCTCAGTGCTGTCCGGCGTGAATCCCGGGTCGAAGCCGTCACGCTGGGTGACGGCTTCGCCGTGCTACTTCTGCGGGCTGGACGGGATGTCGAGCACGACCTTGGTCCCGCGCGGCTCCGCCCGGAGCATGTCGAAGGTGCCGCCGAGCTCCCCCTCCACGAGGGTCCGGACGATCTGCAGCCCGAGGTTGCCGGCCCGCTGGGGGTCGAAGCCCTCGGGCAGACCGCTGCCGTCGTCGAGCACGGTGATCAGCAGACGCCCGTCGGTGCGGCCGGTTCCGGTGCGGGTCGCGGACACCTCCACCGTGCCGCGCTCCCCCTGGGTGAACGCGTGCTCCAGGGCGTTCTGCAGGATCTCGGTCAGCACCATCGACAGCGGCGTGGCGACCTCGGCGTCCAGGATCCCGAACCGGCCGGAGCGCCGGCAGGCGACCTTGCCCGGCGAGATCTCCGAGACCATCGCGATGACCCGGTCGGCGATCTCGTCGAACTCGACCCGCTCGTCGAGGTTCTGAGACAGCGTCTCGTGCACGATCGCGATCGAACCGACGCGACGCACGGCCTCGTTGAGTGCCTCGCGGCCGGTCTCCGAATCCATCCTGCGGGCCTGGAGCCTGAGCAGTGCGGCCACGGTCTGCAGGTTGTTCTTCACCCGGTGGTGGATCTCCCGGATGGTGGCGTCCTTGGTGATCAGTTCGCGTTCGCGACGGCGCAGTTCGGTGACGTCGCGGCAGAGCACCAGGGAGCCGATCCGGATCCCCTTCGGCTTGAGCGGGATGGCGCGCAGCTGGATGACCCCGCCGTTGCCCTCGATCTCGGTCTCCCTCGGGGCCCAGCCGCTGGCGAGCTTCACCAGCGCCTCGTCCACCGGGCCCCGGGAGGGCGCGAGTTCGGCGGTGGTGTCGCCGAGGTGCTGCCCGACCAGGTCGGAGGCGAGGCCGAGCCGGTGGTAGGCGGAGAGCGCGTTCGGGGAGGCGTAGGTGACCACGCCGTCGGCGTCGAGCCGGATCAGGCCGTCCCCCACGCGCGGGGAGGCGTCCATGTCGACCTGCTGGCCGGGGAAGGGGAAGGAGCCCGCCGCGATCATCTGGGCGAGGTCGGAGGCGGACTGGAGGTAGGTGAGCTCCAGCCGGCTCGGTGTACGCACAGTGAGCAGGTTGGTGTTCCGGGCGATCACGCCGAGGACCCGGCCCTCGCGGCGTACGGGGATCGACTCGACGCGCACCGGCACCTCCTCGCGCCACTCCGGGTCGCCCTCGCGCACGATCCGGCCCTCGTCGAGCGCGGCGTCGAGCAGCGGGCGGCGGCCGCGCGGGACCAGGTGGCCGACCATGTCGTCCTGGTACGAGGTGGGGCCGGTGTTCGGGCGCATCTGCGCGACCGAGACGTACCGGGTGCCGTCGAGGGTGGGCACCCACAGCACGAGGTCGGCGAAGGACAGGTCGGAGAGCAGCTGCCACTCCGAGACCAGCAGGTGGAGCCACTCCAGTTCGGTTTCACTGAGAGCGGTGTGCTGGCGTACGAGGTCGTTCATGGAGGGCACGTGGCGAGCGTACCCCGGGTACGCGGCATGACTTTCCCCACGGGAATACCCAGGAGTATCCAGAAGGCCCGGAGGCCGCGTACTGTTGGAGGAAGTGACGGCATTCCAGGGTCCGTCATTGGATGGACAGAACAGAATGGTCTAGTCCACAATTGACGTAAGCTTCCGCCCTCCCCGCACAGGAGGACGGATCGAGGTAAGCCGCGCACTCTGCCCTGACTGCGCCGGCACCTCCCACCGGCCGCGGGAACCGCACACCCGTCGGCCGTAAGTACTCCGGGCTACGGTGCCGGGCGGGTTGAGGGTCCCGTCAGGCACCGTGGCCCAGAGGAATGTCCGGGGCCTTTTCATTTCTCAGGCCTTTCCCGGAGCGGGACCTACGCGGGCCGGGCCGGCAGGGCCCCCTCCGCGACCACCTCCGGCTCCTCCCGGCTCGCCCCGTCGCGCGACTGCCGGGACCTCCCCCGGAGCACGGCTCCGGCGTATCCGGCCGCCCCCGCGCCTCCGTGTCGGCGGGCAGCACGCCGGTCGCCACATCGGCCCGGATCCGGCTCCCGAACGGCTCCGGGTTCGCGTTGCGCCGCTCGCGCAGGGCCTCGGCCACGCCGTCCGGGCACACCCGGCCTCCCGCCCGGTGTTCCACGTTCCCCCGGGCCGACGCGGCGGAGGAGGTCGCGGACGTCGTGACCTTCCCGGCTTCGCCGGACTCCCGCCGACCCCGGGTGACGCCCCCCTGGACGCCACGTGCGGCCGCCGGCGAGCGCCGGTCCAGGGCGTGGCGCCGGTCCCGGTGCCCGGGAGGCCGGGCACCGGTATCCGGATCACCATGGATAACGGCGGGACCCCCGTCGACGGCGGCCACCTCTGCTAGATTGGTCTATACCACATCACGACTCCAGATCGGCAGGCCCCGCGTGGAAGTTGTCATCGTCCCGGACGCCAAGGCAGGCGGCGAGCTCATCGCGGAGGCCATGGCCGCCCTGGTCCGCCGCAAGCCCGACGCCCTGCTCGGCGTGGCGACCGGCTCTACCCCGCTGCCCGTCTACGAGGCCCTCGCCGCCAAGGTGAAGGCGGGGCAGGTCGACGCCTCCAGGGCTCGGATCTGCCAGCTCGACGAGTACGTGGGCCTGCCGGCCGGGCACCCGGAGTCCTACCGCGCCGTGGTGCTGCGCGAGGTGGTCGAGCCGCTCGGCCTGTCCGAGGCCTCCTTCATGGGCCCCGACGGCTCGGCGGCGGACATCGTCGCCGCGTGCGCGGCCTACGACCGTGCCCTGGCCGCGGCGGGCGGCGTCGACCTCCAGTTGCTGGGCATCGGCACGGACGGCCACATCGGCTTCAACGAGCCCTGCTCCTCGCTGGCCTCCCGCACCCGGATCAAGACGCTGACCGAGCAGACCCGCGTGGACAACGCGCGGTTCTTCGGCGACGACATGGACCAGGTGCCGCACCACGTCATCACCCAGGGGATCGGCACCATCCTCGACGCCCGCCACCTGGTCCTGCTGGCCACGGGCGAGGGCAAGGCCGATGCCGTCGCGCAGACCGTCGAGGGTCCGCTGTCGGCGCTGGTCCCGGCCTCCGCGCTGCAGCTGCACCCGCACGCGACCGTCGTCGTGGACGAGGCCGCCGCCTCGAAGCTGAAGCTGGCCGAGTACTTCCGGCACACGTACGCCGACAAGCCGGCCTGGCAGGGCCTGTAGCCGTCAGGGCACGCAGGGCCGGGCTCCCCCTGAGGGGTGTCCGGCCCTTCGTACGTGCGGGTGCGGGGCGCGGGCGCGGGCGCCGCCGCGCGAACGCGACGAAGCCGGGCACCACCCCTGGGACGGGTGCCCGGCTTCGGCTCGGCGCGGGTTCACGCCCCCGCGATGACCTCGGCGGCGGCGCGGCCGCAGACGCGCGAGGCGCCGTGCGTCGCGATGTGCAGGGCGCCGCGCGGCTGCGCCTGCGGGAGGCCCATCTCGACCACGACCGTGTCCGGCCGCGCCGCGACCAGCGCGTCCAGGGCCCGCGTCATCCACGGGTGCCGGTGCGCGTCACGGACCACCGCCACGACGGTCCGGTCCCCCGCCGCCGCCAGGACGTCCCCGGCCGAGGCCCCCTCCGGGTAGACGCCCGCCTGCGTGCCCGGGAGCAGCGAGCCCAGTTCCGCGGCCACCCCCCACGGGGTCTCGTCCCCCACCGCGATGTTCGCGACGGGCGCGAGCGTGGCCACGTACGGGGCGGACAGCGGGGTGGTCGAGCCGGTGACCAGCAGCGCCCGGCGGGCGGCCGTCAGTCCGATGCCGGACGCGCGGCTCCCCTCCGGCCGCGCGTCCGGGCGGGCCCCGCGGGTCCACGCGGCCAGCGCGCGGACCCGGGCTGCCGCTTCGGCGAGCCGCTCCTGCGGGAGCGAGCCCTCGTGTACGGCCGCGACGAGCGCGTCGCGCAGCCGCAGCACGGTCGCCTCGTCGGCGAGCCCCCCGCCGACGCAGATCGCGTCGGCCCCGGCCGCGATGGCCAGGACCGAGCCGCGCTCGATCCCGTACGTCCCGGCGATGGCGTTCATCTCCATGCCGTCGGTGACGATCAGGCCCTCGTAGCCGAGTTCCTTGCGCAGCAGGCCGGTGAGGATCTGCGGGCTGAGGGTGGCGGGGCGGGTCGGGTCGAGGGCGGGCACCAGGATGTGCGCGCTCATCACGGCCTTGGTGCCGGCCTCGATGGCCGCCCTGAAGGGGACGAGCTCGCGGGCGTGGAGGGTGTCCAGGTCCACGTCGATGCGCGGCAGCGCGTGGTGCGAGTCGACGTTGGTGTCGCCGTGGCCGGGGAAGTGCTTGGTGCACGCGGCGACGCCGGCGGCCTGGAGGCCCTCCACGTACGCGGCGGTGTGCCGGGCCGTCAGGTCGGTGTCGGCGCCGAACGACCGTACGCCGATCACCGGGTTGTCCGGGTTGGAGTTGACGTCGGCGGACGGGGCCCAGTTCAGGTTGACCCCGCACTCGGCGAGGCGCCGGCCCAGTTCGCGGGCGACGTCCCGGGTCAGGGTGGTGTCGTCGACGGCGCCGAGGGCCAGGTTGCCGGGGAAGGACGAGCCGCCCCGGACTTCCAGGCGGGTGACGTCGCCGCCCTCCTCGTCGATCGCGACCAGGACGTCGTCACGCTCCGTACGCAGCTGCGCGGTCAGCGCGGCGAGCTGCTCGGGCGAGGTGATGTTGCGGCCGAACAGGCCCACGGCGGTGAGGCCCGCGCCGATCTGGCGCAGCAGCCAGGCGGGGGCGGTGGTGCCCTCGAAACCGGGCTGGAGGACCGCGAGCGCGTCCCTGGTCAGGGCATCGTTCGCATCGGACGCGGCGGCGCGGTGCGCAAGGACAGTCATGGGGCCGTTATCCCTTCACGGCCCCGGCGGTCATGCCGCCGACGGCCTTGCGCTGGAGGAAGATGAAGATCAGCAGGACCGGGACCGCGAACAGCGAGGAGGCGGCCATGGTGGCGCCCCAGTCGTTGCCGAACGCGCTCTGGAACTCGGTCAGCCACAGCGGCAGGGTCTGGGCGGTCTTGTCCTTGTTCAGGATCAGGACCATCGCGAACTCGTTCCAGGCGGTGATGAAGCCGAACAGCGAGGTGGACATCAGGCCCGGGGCCAGCAGGGGGAAGATCACCTTGCGGAAGGCCTGGCCGCGGGTGCAGCCGTCGATCTGGGCGGCCTCCTCCAGCGTCACCGGAACGGCGGCGATGAAGCCGCGGAGGGTCCAGATGGTGAAGGGGAGGACCATCACGAAGTAGATCGCGGTGAGCAGCGGGAGGCTGTTGAGGACCTCGGCGTCGCGGGCGATCATGTACATCGCGATGACCATGACCTCCCAGGGGGCCATCTGGGCCGTCATCACGGCGAGGACGAGACCCTTGCGGCCCTTGAACCTCATGCGGGCGATGGCGAAGCTCGCGGCCAGGGCGACGAGCAGGGCCAGCAGGACGGCTCCGACGGTGACCAGGACGCTGTTGGTGACGTACGTCCAGAAGTTGTCGACCCCGGTGGCCTTGGTGAAGTTGTCCAGCGTCGGGGTGAAGACGAAGACCGGGTCCTTGGTGAGGATCTCGCCGGACGGCTTGAGCGCCGAGGAGAACATCCAGTACACGGGGAAGACGAAGACGAGGGCCAGCAGGAGCGCGCCGAGGTTCTTGGCGACGGCTCCGGGGCGGACCGGCCGGCGCGTGCGGAGCTTCTGCCCGGGCGTGCGGAGCTTCTGCCCGGGCGTGGGGGCGGCGGCCTTCGGGGCGGTGGTCGTGCTCACTGCTCCTCCTCCTGCTTCAGGATCAGGCGGAAGTAGAAGGACATGACGATCACGAGGATCAGGATCGTCAGGACGGAGATCGCGGCGGCGAGGCCGTAGTGGGCCTGGCTCTGGCCCTCGACGTAGGCGAAGACCGGCAGGATCTCGGAGGCGCGGTCGGGGCCGCCCTTGTTCATCGCGTAGACCTGGGTGAAGGCCTTGAAGACCCAGATCACCTCGAGGAACGTGGTGATGAGGAAGAAGGGCTTGAGGTTCGGGAAGACGATCTTCCAGAAGGTCTGCCAGCCGTTGGCCCCGTCCATCCGGGCGGCCTCGTACAGCTCGGCGCCGACCGTGGTGAGGCCGGCGTACATGTTGAGGGCGACGAAGGGGATGGAGCCCCAGACGACCAGGATCGTGACGATCACGAGGGTGGAGAGGCCGGTCTCCATCCAGTTGTGCTGTTCGTAGCCGGTGAAGCCGGCGGTGCGCATGACCCAGTTCATGACGCCGAACTGCTCGTCGAACAGCCACTTGAAGACCTGTACGGACGCGACGATCGGCATGGCCCAGGCCATCACCAGCGCCATCGACAGGACCAGGCGCATCTTCGTGCCGAGCCGGTTCAGCAGGATGCCGATGAGGCTGCCGAGCGTCATGATCAGCGCGACGTTGGCCAGGGTGAAGGCGAAGCTGCGTACGACGACGGTCCAGAAGTTCGCGTCACCGAGGAGCTCGGTGTAGTTGCCTAGTCCCGCGAACGGGTACTTCCGCTGGATGAACTCGATCTTGTTGATGTCCTGGAAGGACAGGATCACGTTCTTGATCAGCGGGTACAGCAGGAGCGTTGCGAGGGCGAGCACCGCGGGCCCGACCAGCAGGTAGGGCAGCCACCCCGAGGGGAGCGGCTTCCTGCCCCCGCGAGGAGACGTACGACTGGGGCCGGTTGACGTGGTGGGCCCCTCGGGCCGCCCGGCGGACTTCAGTGGTGCGTCCTGTGGAGCGCTGGTCATCGCTCCCTGGGAATGCACGGTCATGTCTGGCTTCCTCGCGGTTGACTGTGGAGTCAAATGCGCGACCGGGGGCACGGCGGGCGGCTGGGCGCCTGCCGCACCCCCCGGTGCGTTCACACTGCTGGGTCGTGCGGGTCCTGCGGGTCGTTCCGGTGCTGCGGATCGTTCCGGTGCTGCGGGTTGCGGCTACTTGTTGATGCGGCTCGCGATTTCCTTGTCCGCGTCCGCGCCCGCCTTGGCGGCGTCCTCACCCTTCAGGACCTTGGTCATGAACTCCTTGACGGGGTTCGGCTCGGTCTCGACGTTCGCCCAGCCCGGCGTGACCGGGGTGATCTTGCCGTTGACTCCGGCCTTGCCCATGGCCTCGGCGAAGGAGCCCGCGGCGGGGGCGAAGTTCGCGCCGGCCTGGTTCGGGAGCAGCGCGCCCTTGGTCTCGGCGGCGTACTTGGTCATCTGGTCCTTGCCTGCGGCGAGGGCCAGCCACTCCTTGGCGAGCTCCTTGTTCTTGGAGCGCTCGGCGACCGCGAGGTTCGAGCCGCCGAGGAAGACGGTGCTGGTCTTGTCGGCGGTCTTGCCGGGGATCGGGAAGTAGCCGAAGTCGGCCTCCTTGCCCGCCTCCTTCAGGGCCTTCTCCGCACCGCCGGCCTCCCAGCCGAGACCGATCCACGACGAGACGCCGCCCTTGGGAACGATGTCGGTGGACTGCTGCGGGTTGGCCTCGTCCTTGTCCTTGGGGGCGGTGGAGAAGGACTGGAGCTTCTTGTAGAACTCCATCGCGGAGGCGGCCTGCGGAGTGCCGAGCCCGCCCTTCCACTTCCCGCCGTCCTGGACGGCCAGGTCGCCGCCCTCGTCCCAGATGAGGCCCGCGAGGACGTACCAGCTCTGGCCGGGCAGGTAGATCGGCTGCGAGGCCGGGTCGGCCGCCTTCAGCTTCTCCAGACCGGCGATCCACTCGTCGCGGGTCTTCGGCGGGGTGACGCCGGCCTTCTCGAAGGCCTTCTTGTCGTAGATGACGACGCGGTTGGCGGCGTACCAGGGGGCGGAGTAGAGCTTGCCGTCGACCTCGGCCGAGGCGAGCATGCTCTTCTGCCAGGCGTCGGCGCCGAGCTTGGCCTTGTCCTTCGTCAGGTCGGCGAGGCCGCCGGTGACCGCGTAGCCGGCGGTCTGGGTGTTGCCGAGCTCAAGAACGTCCGGAGGGGTGTTCTCGGAGAGGGCGGTGGTGACCTTCTCCTGAATGCCGGTCCACTTCTGCTCCTCGACCTTGACCGTGACACCGGGGTGCTTGGCCGAGAACTCCTTGTTGACCTCGTCGATCCAGGCCTTCGGCGCGGAGCCGTCCATCACCCAGACGGTGATCTCCTTGGCGCCACCCGCGTCGGTCGTGCCCTTGTCGTCACCGCCGTTGCCGCACGCCGCGACTCCGGCCATCATGCCCGCGACACTGACCGCCGCGATGAGCTTGCGCTTCACGCCACCCTCCTCAGGGATGCTGCCTGCAACTTCCCTCGCCCGCCGCGGTGACGTACGTACCGAGTACTGCCCGTGGGGCCGGGATCTGATCCATATTGGTGTAGACCAGTAGCTGGAGCTTGGCCTAGACCTTTAGGGGTGTCAAGGGTCTAATGAGCGGGTGATCGGTCCGTTATCGGACCGACACCTGGGGAGAGAGAAGGCCTGTCCCCCCACACGTGTCACGATGTGACCGCACATATCGGAGGAGCCGGTGACGGCAGCGAAACTGGAGTCGGGAAGGCGGGCGGCGATGGCCACCGAAGGGGCGACCACGGAGCCGGAAGGCGGGGCGGCCACCCGCACGGCGCGCGTACCCAAGTACTACCGACTCAAGCGGCACTTGCTCGACATGACCGAAACGCTGCCGCCCGGCACGCCGGTGCCGCCGGAGCGCACGCTCGCGGCCGAGTTCGACACCTCGCGGACCACCGTCCGCCAGGCCCTCCAGGAGCTCGTCGTCGAGGGGCGGCTGGAACGGATCCAGGGCAAGGGGACCTTCGTCGCCAAGCCCAAGGTCTCACAGGCGCTCCAACTGACCTCGTACACCGAGGACATGCGCGCCCAGGGGCTGGAACCGACCTCCCAGCTCCTCGACATCGGCTACGTGACCGCCGACGACACCCTCGCCGGGCTGCTCAAGATCAACACCGGCGGACGGGTCCTGCGCATCGAGCGCCTGCGGCTGGCCAGCGGTGAGCCGATGGCCATCGAGACCACCCATCTCTCCGCCAAGCGCTTCCCCGCCCTGCGCCGCTCGCTCGTCAAGTACACCTCCCTCTACACCGCGCTCGCCGAGGTGTACGACGTCCACCTCGCGGAGGCCGAGGAGACGATCGAGACCTCGCTGGCCACCCCGCGCGAGGCGGGCCTGCTCGGCACCGACGTCGGGCTGCCGATGCTGATGCTCTCCCGGCACTCCCTGGACGCGGACGGCGAGCCGGTCGAATGGGTGCGGTCGGTGTACCGCGGCGACCGGTACAAGTTCGTGGCCAGGCTCAAGCGGCCCGCCGTCTAGGGGGCGTGACCGGCAGGTCCACCGGGGCACGGCACGGGCACTAGCACTCCGGCCCGCAGACCGGAATACGGACGGGGTCTTACGTTCACCGGGCAATCCCCCGTAGATTCCCTGCGCTTACGCAGTGATCGACGAGGGGACGACAGCCATGGCGGAACCGCAAACTACTGGTACAGAACGGGACGCGGCGAGTCCGGGCGGCACTCCGGGCTCGCCGTCGCCGAAGTCCATCGCCGCGTGGGTACTCGTCGGCCTCATCGGCGCCCTCGGCTGGGCCGTGCTCGCCCTGTCCCGCGGCGAGGAGATCTCGGCCGCCTGGCTGCTCGCCGCCGCCCTGGGCTCGTACGCGATCGGCTACCGCTTCTACTCCCGGTTCATCGCGCACCGCGTGCTGAAGGTGGACAAGACGCGGGCCACCCCCGCCGAACGCCTCGACAACGGTGTCGACTTCCACCCCACCGACCGGCGGGTGCTCTTCGGCCACCACTTCGCGGCCGTCGCCGGCGCCGGCCCGCTCGTCGGCCCCGTGCTCGCCGCCCAGATGGGCTACCTGCCGGGCACCATCTGGATCGTCGTCGGCGTCATCTTCGCGGGCGCCGTCCAGGACATGGTCACGCTGTTCTTCTCCACGCGCCGCGACGGGCGCTCGCTCGGCCAGATGGCCCGGGACGAGATCGGCCCCGTGGGCGGAGCCGCCGCCCTCGTCGCCGTGTTCGCCATCATGATCATCCTGCTGGCGGTCCTCGCACTCGTCATCGTCAACGCGCTGGCGCACTCCCCGTGGGGCGTCTTCTCCATCGGCATGACCATCCCCATCGCCCTCTTCATGGGCTTCTACCTGCGCGTGCTGCGTCCGGGCCGGGTCACCGAGATCTCCGTCATCGGCGTCGCGCTGCTGCTGCTCGCCATCGTGGCGGGCGGCTGGGTCGCCGAGTCCTCCTTCGCCTCCACCTTCACGCTGGAGAAGGAGACGCTGGTCGTCTGGATGGTGGTGTACGGCTTCGTCGCGTCGGTGCTGCCGGTGTGGATGCTCCTCGCTCCCCGCGACTACCTCTCCACCTTCATGAAGATCGGCACGATCGCGCTGCTCGCGCTGGGCGTGGTGCTCGCGATGCCGACCCTGAAGATGCCCGCGGTCACCGACTTCGCGGCCCGCGGCGACGGCCCGGTCTTCGCCGGCTCGATGTTCCCCTTCGTCTTCATCACCATCGCGTGCGGGGCCCTGTCCGGCTTCCACTCGCTGGTCGCCTCGGGCACCACCCCGAAGATGATCCAGAAGGAGACCCAGATCCGGGTCATCGGCTACGGAGCGATGCTGGCCGAGTCCTTCGTCGCCGTCATGGCGATGATCGCCGCCTCGATCATCGATCCCGGCCTGTTCTTCGCCGTGAACTCCCCCGGCGGAGTCATCGGCACCACGGTCGAGACCGCCTCGGCGGCGGTGACCAACTTCGGCTTCGCCATCACCCCGGACGCCCTCGCCCAGGCGGCGAAGGACGTCGAGGAGGCCACCCTGCTGTCCCGTACGGGCGGCGCACCGACGTTCGCACTCGGAATGTCGGAGATCTTCTCGGCCGTCGTCGGCGGTGCCGGGATGAAGGCCTTCTGGTACCACTTCGCCATCATGTTCGAGGCGCTGTTCATCCTGACGACGCTCGACGCGGGCACCCGCGTGGGCCGGTTCATGCTCCAGGACACCCTCGGCAACGTGCACAAGTCCTTCAAGGACGTCAGCTGGAAGCCGGGTGTCTGGCTGGCGAGCGCCGCCGTCGTCCTCGCCTGGGGCTACTTCCTCTGGGTCGGCATCAAGGACCCGCTGGGCGGCATCAACCAGCTCTTCCCCCTGTTCGGGATCGCGAACCAGCTGCTCGCGGCGGTGGCCCTGGCCGTCTGCACCACGCTGCTGGTCAAGTCCGGCCGGCTGAAGTGGGCCTGGGTGACCGGTGTTCCGCTGGCGTGGGACGTGGCCGTCACGCTCACCGCGAGCTACCAGAAGATCTTCTCGCAGGACGTGAAGGTCGGCTTCTTCGCGCAGCGCGACAAGTACCAGGCCGGGATCGACGCGGGCAAGGTCCTGCCGCCGGCGAAGAACATGGACGACATGCACACCGTGGTCACCAACGCCACGGTGGACGGCGCCCTGTCGGCCCTGTTCGCGATCCTCATCGTCATCGTGCTGGCGGACGCGGCCCGGACCTGCTTCAAGGCCGTGAGCAGCCCGGAGTCCGTGAAGCTCTCCGAGGTCCCGTGGACCGAGTCGAAGATCATCGCCCCGGCCGGGCTGATCCCGACCGCCGAGGAGCGGTCGGAGCTCGGCGCGGCCGGCCTCGACTCGGGCGGCGGCCGGGTCAAGGAGCCGCTGTCCTCGTGAGCGGCCTCATGAGCGCCCTCATGAGCGGCCGTACGAGCCTGCGCGCCGCGCTGGCACGGGCCCGGTTCTACGTACGGGAGTTCACGGGGGAGGCGGCGTACGACCGGTACGTGGCCCACGCCCGCTCCCACGACCCGGACGCGCGGGTCCCGACCCGCCGTGAGTTCGAGCGGGCCCGTACGGACGCGCGCGAGGCGGACCCCCACGAGGGCTTCCGCTGCTGCTGAGGGGCAGCGAGAGGGCCCCGCCCGAAAGGCGGTTTCTAGGGGCCCTTCGCCGTGACTGCGGCACACTCGAATTCATGGGCATCACGATCAGGCCGGTGCGGCCCGCCGACTACGCGGAACTGGGCGAGGTCACCGCCCGGGCCTACCTCGCCGACGGGCACCTGGACTTCGGCGAGGACGACGCCTACCTGCTCGTGCTGCGCGACGTGGCCGGCCGGGCCGCAGACGCGGAGGTGCTCGTCGCCGAACGGGACGGGCGGCTCCTGGGCGGAGTGACCTTCGCCCCGCCCGGCAGCCCACTCGCCGACATCGCCGGCCCGGACGAGGCCGAGTTCCGGATGCTCGCCGTGGCCCACGACGCGCGCGGCCAGGGCGCCGGCGAAGCGCTGGTGCGGGCGTGCATCGAACGGGCCCGGGCCATCGAGGGCGTGACGGGGCTGGTGCTCTCCACCCAGCACTCCATGACCGGTGCCCACCGGATCTACGCGCGACTGGGCTTCGTCCGCACTCCCGAGCGGGACTGGGCGCCCATCGACGACCTGAGGCTGCTCGCCTACCGGTTGAAGCTGTAGCCACGCCGACACAACATGTAGGGGCTGCCGCATCCGGTCGCCCCCACATGTATGCTCATGCCTGCTGTCGCCGCAGGGGAATCCGGTGCGAATCCGGAACTGTCCCGCAACGGTATGAAGTGCACCGAATCGGTGCGTCCGCAAGTCCGAGGACCTGCCGACAGCGCGCCCGGCTCGACCGAACCGGGTGCCGATACGTCCGGGCCTCGCGGTTGGGCCGGTGGACGCCATGCGGTCTACGCGTTCCTGCCACGCCCGCATGCGCCCGCTCGCGCCCCGCCCCGCCGATGACCGGGCCGAGCGAGGGAGAGCTCCCGCCGTGACCATCGCGCCTTCCGCACCGCGCGCCGAGTCCGTTTCTGGCGACAACACCGAGGGCCCGGGGGCCGTGCTGCTGCGTACCCTCACCGAACTGACGGCGGACCTCCCCGACACGGACCCCGGCCGGGTCGCCGCCGCCGCACTGCGCGGCCGCAGCTCCGCCGCCGACGAGGCCGAACTGCGCGCGCTGGCCACCGAGGCCGCCGCCGGGCTCATCTCCGAGGACCCGGCGTACTCCCGCCTGGCCGCGCGGCTGCTGACGCTCGCCGTCCGTGACGAGGCCGCCGGCCAGGGCGCCACCTCCTTCTCCGAGTCGGTCGCGGTCGGACACCGCGAGGGGCTCATCGCCGACCGCACGGCCGAGTTCGTGCGCATCCACGCGAGCCGCCTGGACGCGCTGGTGGAGCACGCCCTCATCGAGGGCGCCGACGACCGCTTCGGCTTCTTCGGCCTGCGTACCCTGCACAGCCGCTACCTGCTGCGCCACCCGATCACCCGCCAGGTCGTGGAGACCCCGCAGTTCTTCATGCTGCGCGTGGCCTGCGGTCTCGCGGAGGACGAGAGCATGCGCGCCGTCGAGGAGGTGGCCTCGCTGTACCGGCTGATGAGCCGCCTCGACTACCTGCCCTCCTCCCCCACGCTCTTCAACTCCGGCACCCGGCACCCGCAGATGTCCTCCTGCTACCTGCTGGACTCCCCGCTGGACGAGCTCGACTCGATCTACGACCGCTACCACCAGGTCGCCCGCCTCTCCAAGCACGCCGGCGGCATCGGTCTGTCGTACTCCCGCATCCGCGCGCGCGGTTCGCTGATCCGCGGCACCAACGGCCACTCCAACGGCATCGTGCCGTTCCTGAAGACCCTCGACGCCTCCGTCGCCGCCGTGAACCAGGGCGGTCGCCGCAAGGGCGCCGCCGCCGTCTACCTGGAGACCTGGCACGCGGACATCGAGGAGTTCCTGGAGCTCCGCGACAACACCGGTGAGGACCAGCGCCGCACGCACAACCTGAACCTCGCCCACTGGGTGCCGGACGAGTTCATGCGCCGCGTGAACGCCGACGCCGACTGGTCGCTGTTCTCCCCGGCCGACGTGCCCGAGCTGGTCGACCTGTGGGGCGACGCGTTCGACGCCGCCTACCGCAAGGCCGAGGAGTCGGGCCTGGCCCGCAAGACCATGCCCGCCCGCGACCTGTACGGCCGGATGATGCGCACCCTCGCGCAGACCGGCCAGGGCTGGATGACCTTCAAGGACGCCTCCAACCGCACCGCGAACCAGACCGCCGAGCCGGGCTCGGTCGTCCACTCCTCGAACCTGTGCACCGAGATCATCGAGGTCACGAACGACGGCGAGACGGCCGTCTGCAACCTCGGCTCGGTCAACATGGGCGCGTTCGTCATCGACACGGCGAACGGTCGCGAGATCGACTGGGAGCGGCTGGACGAGACCGTCCGCACCGCCGTGACCTTCCTCGACCGCGTGGTGGACATCAACTTCTACCCGACCGAGCAGGCCGGCCGCTCCAACGCCCGCTGGCGTCCGGTGGGTCTGGGCGCGATGGGCCTCCAGGACGTCTTCTTCAAGCTGCGGATGCCCTTCGACTCCCCCGAGGCGAAGGCCCTGTCCACCAAGCTCTCCGAGCGGATCATGCTGGCCGCGTACGAGGCCTCCTGCGACCTCGCCGAGCGCAGCGGCCCGCTGCCCGCCTGGGACCGCACCCGCACGGCCCGCGGCGTCCTGCACCCGGACCACTACGACGTCGAGCTGAACTGGCCGGAGCGCTGGGACGCGCTGCGCGCCCGTGTCGCGAAGTCCGGCATGCGCAACTCGCTGCTCCTCGCCATCGCCCCGACGGCGACGATCGCCTCGATCGCGGGCGTGTACGAGTGCATCGAGCCGCAGGTCTCCAACCTCTTCAAGCGCGAGACGCTCAGCGGCGAGTTCCTCCAGGTCAACGCGTACCTGGTGGACGAGCTGAAGGAGCTCGGCGTGTGGGACGCCCAGACCCGCGAGGCGCTGCGCGAGTCCAGCGGCTCGGTGCAGGGCTTCGGCTGGATCCCGGCCGAGGTGCGCGAGCTGTACCGCACGGCGTGGGAGATCCCGCAGCGCGGTCTGATCGACATGGCGGCGGCCCGTACGCCGTTCCTCGACCAGTCGCAGTCGCTGAACCTGTTCCTGGAGACGCCCACCATCGGCAAGCTCAGCTCGATGTACGCGTACGCCTGGAAGCAGGGTCTGAAGACCACGTACTACCTGCGCTCGCGCCCGGCGACGAAGATCGCGCGTGCCGCGTCCGGCTCCGCCGTCCCCGCCGCCGCCACACCGCTCCCGCAGGCCGTCGACGCCGACGCCCTGGCCTGCTCCCTTGAGAACCCCGAGTCCTGCGAGGCCTGCCAGTGATGAGCTCCACCGACAAGAAGAACCTCCTGGACCCGGGCTTCGAGCTCACGCTGCGTCCGATGCGCTACCCGGACTTCTACGAGCGCTACCGGGACGCGATCAAGAACACCTGGACCGTGGAGGAGGTCGACCTCCACTCGGACGTCGCCGACCTCGCGAAGCTGACGCCCGCCGAGCAGCACATGATCGGCCGGCTCGTCGCGTTCTTCGCGACGGGCGACTCGATCGTCTCGAACAACCTGGTGCTGACGCTCTACAAGCACATCAACTCCCCGGAGGCGCGCCTGTACCTGTCGCGCCAGCTGTTCGAGGAGGCCGTGCACGTCCAGTTCTATCTGACGCTGCTCGACACCTACCTGCCCGACCCGGACGACCGCGCGGCCGCCTTCGACGCCGTCGAGGAGATCCCGTCGATCCGCGAGAAGGCGCAGTTCTGCTTCAAGTGGATGGACTCCGTCGAGAAGATCGACCGGCTGGAGACACAGGCCGACCGGCGCCGCTTCCTGCTGAACCTGATCTGCTTCGCAGCGTGCATCGAGGGCCTGTTCTTCTACGGCGCCTTCGCCTACGTGTACTGGTTCCGCAGCCGCGGCCTGCTGCACGGACTGGCCACGGGCACCAACTGGGTGTTCCGCGACGAGACCATGCACATGAACTTCGCCTTCGAGGTCGTGGACACGGTCCGCAAGGAGGAGCCGGAGCTCTTCGACGACGCGCTCCAGCAGCAGGTCACCGACATGCTGAAGGAGGCCGTGGAGGCGGAGCTGCAGTTCGGCCGCGACCTGTGCGGTGACGGCCTGCCGGGCATGAACACCGAGTCGATGCGCGAGTACCTGGAGTGCGTCGCCGACCAGCGCCTGGTCCGCCTCGGCTTCCCGCCTGTGTACGGCTCTCAGAACCCGTTCTCCTTCATGGAGCTGCAGGGTGTCCAGGAGCTGACGAACTTCTTCGAGCGCCGTCCGTCGGCCTACCAGGTCGCGGTCGAGGGCACGGTCGACCTGGACGAGGACTTCTAGCCCGTCCGCGCACGTGCGCCCGGAGCCGGAACGCGGGATCGCCGCGTTCCGGCTCCTCGCGTTCGGGGGCGGGGCTCAGTGGGCCATGCGTCCCCGGCGCCAGGTGACGAACCGGATGCCGCGCCGGCGCCGGGTGGGCGGCAGACCGCCCGCCCGCTGGCGGGGCAGCCACACCCGCCGGGTCGCGGCGGCCCGCAGCTGCCGGTCGATCCGCCGGTCGCCGCGCGCCCCGTACAGGCTGGGTCCGAGCAGGACGACGGCGATGGCCAGGACGGCGAGGTAGTTCAGAGAAGTGCTCATACCTCCACTGTCCGCCTGATCGGCCATGATCGACGAGTGGCAGGACTGTCATGGAAGACCGAATTACTGCCACACTGGGGTCATGCTGACCAACGTGGCCGTGCCCCTCGTCGACGGCGTCGCCCCGTTCGAGCTGGGGATCTTCTGCGAGGTCTTCGGAATCGACCGCAGCGACATGGGACTGCCGGTGTACGACTTCGCCGTGTGCGCGGCGGGGGACCGGCGCTCACCGACCGGCGACGGGCATTTCGAGGTCGTCGTCCCGCACGGCCTGGAGCGGCTGGAGAGCGCGGACCTCGTCTGCGTGCCGGCCGACCGCCGGGCCACGACCCGCGAGTACCCCGAGCCCCTGCTGGCGGCCCTGCGCCGGGCCGTGGACCGGGGGGCGCGGGTGCTGAGCGTGTGCAACGGGGCCTTCATGCTGGGCTCGGCCGGCCTGCTCGACGGCCGCCGCTGCACCACCCACTGGATGCACGCCCCGGCCCTGGCGCGCCGCTACCCGCGCGCCACGGTCGACCCCGACGTGCTGTACGTGGACGAGGGTCAGGTGATCACCTCGGCGGGCACCGCCTCCGGGATCGACGCCTGCCTGCACGTGGTCCGGCAGGAGCAGGGCGCCGAGGTGGCCAACACCATCGCGAGGCGGATGGTCGTACCGCCGCACCGGGACGGCGGGCAGGCCCAGTTCATCCGGCGCCCGCTCCCCCGCACGGCCTGTGACACGGTCGGCGAGGTGATCGGGTGGATGGCCCGCCACCTGGACGAGGAGATCACCGTCGAGCAGCTCGCCGAACGCGCGCACATGTCGCCCCGCACCTTCGCCCGCCGCTTCCTCCAGGAGACCGGCACCACCCCGTACCAGTGGGTCCTGCGCCAGCGGGTCCTGCTGGCGCAGGAGTTGCTGGAGTCCACCGACGGGACCGTCGACGCGATCGCGGGCCGCTGCGGCTTCGGCAACGCGGCCGCCCTGCGCCACCACTTCCTGCGGACGCTCGGCACCACACCGAACGCGTTCAGGCGCGCCTTCCGGGGGCCGCAGACCGCGGCCTGACCCATGCGCTCTGGCCGAGAAGCAGGGAACCTTTGGCCCAAACCAGGTCAGTATGTGGCCAATCGGTGTCGTACGGTGATGACGCCCGGCCTGGCCGCGCCCGCACAGCGCCCGGTCGCGCGCCGCTCACCACTGCCCAGGGGGGCCTCTCATGTCCCGTACCGCCCGCATCCTCACCGCCGCCGCCTTCGCCGTTCTGCTCGTCGGCGGCGCGACCGCGACCGCCTCCGCGGACAGCGGCTGGGGCTTCGCACCGACCGACAGCGGCTGGGGCTCCGCCCCGGCCGACGCCGCGGGGGACATCGTTCCCGCCGACAGCGGCTGGGGCTCTGCCCAGAGCTAGTCCGGAGCCGTGCGCACCTGTGGCAGGGCCCCGCTCCGGTTCCGGAGCGGGGCCCCG
>NZ_JBHJTK010000007.1:240681-252940 GCF_042267665.1 Streptomyces sp. NPDC056224 | reverse complement strand
GGCCAGGTCGGCCGGGTCAGCCGGCCAGGTCGGGCGGGCGGGCCACTCGCGCCGGATTGGCCCGCCCCCGTCACCCCGGCGACGCCTAACGTGCCCCCATGGACCGCACGCTCGCCGCCGACCTCGCACGGCTCCCCGACCTCCTCGACACCACCCGCCGCGCCGCCGCCGACGCGCTGTGCGCCCTGGACGCGCAGCCCGTCGTACCACCCGCCGGTAAGCCGCACGGACCCGAGCCCCTCCCCGAGCACAGCACCGGCACGGAGGCCGCCCTCGCCGCCTTCCGGGAGCGCTGGGAGCCCCGGCTGTCGGCCTCCGCCGGCCCCCGCTACCTCGGCTTCGTCACCGGCGGGGCCACCCCCGCCGCCCTCGCCGGGGACTGGCTGACCGCCGCCCACGACCAGAACTCCAACTCGGCCCTCGACGGCGCCGGCCAGGACCTCGAACGCGAGACCGTCGGCTGGCTCCGCGACCTCTTCCACCTCTCCGACGCCCACACCGGCACCTTCGTCAGCGGCGCCACGATGTCCAACACCACCGGCCTCGCCGTCGCCCGCGAATGGCTCGGCGAACGCCTCGGCGTCGCCCCGGCCGAGGACGGCGTGGCCGCCCTCGGCCCCGTCCGCGTGCTCTCCGGCGCTCCGCACTCCTCCATCGCCAAGGCCCTGTCCGTCCTCGGACTCGGCCGGGGCTCCCTCGTCAAGGTCCCGACCCTGCCCGGCCGCGAGGCCGTGGACCCGGCCGCGCTGGAGCGGGCCCTGGCCGACACGCCCGGCCCGGCCGTGGTCGTCGCCAACGCGGGCACGGTCAACACGGTCGACTTCGACGACCTGCGGGCCGTCGCGGCCCTGCGCGAGCGCCACGACTTCTGGCTGCACACCGACGCCGCCTTCGGCGCCTTCGCCGCCCTCTCCCCGGACCACGCCCACCTCGCGGACGGCCTCGACGCCTCCGACTCCCTCTGCGTCGACCTGCACAAGTGGCTCAACGTCCCCTACGACAGCGCCGTCCAGTTCACCCGCAGGCAGGACCTCCAGGCCCGCGTGTTCCAGAACGCCGCCGCCTACCTCGGCCCCCTCGGCGACCACCCCGACCTGGTCCACCTCACACCGGAGAACTCCCACCGGCTGCGGGCCCTCGCCGCCTGGTTCACGCTCCGCGCGTACGGCCGCCAGGGCCACCGGGAGATCGTCGAGCGGGACATCGCCTGCGCCCGCGCCCTGGGCGAGCGGCTCTCGCAGGACCCCGCCTTCACCCTGCTCGCCCCGGTCCGGCTCAACGTCGTCTGCTTCACCCTGGCCGCCGACCCCAGCCAGGCCCGGCTGACCGCCCTGCGCGAGGCCGTGACCGACGAGGTCTTCGTCACTCCGACCGTCTACGGGGGAACCCCCGCCTTGCGCGCCGCGTTCTCCAACTGGCGGACCACGCAGGCGGATGTGCACCGGGTCGCGAAGGCCCTGCGGACAGCGGCAAGGGAGATCGCATGACCAGCAGCCCCATGACACTCATCGAGGTCGAGGCCCTGGCCCGCAGCGCGCACGAGGGGCAGACCGACAAGGCCGGCCGGCCGTATGCGGAGCACCTCGCGGCCGTGGCCGAGGGAGTCCGCGTGCGCGGCGGCAGCCCCGAGCAGCAGGCGGCGGCCTGGCTCCACGACGCCATCGAGGACGACGCACTCAGCCTCACCTGGCTGGATTCCGCCGCCCTCCCGCAGTCCGTGAAGGACATCGTCCTCGCCGTCACCAAGCGCCCCGGCGAGCCGGTCGAGCAGTACGCGGCCCGCATTCTCGCCACCCCGGGCGCCCTCCTCGTCAAGGAGGCGGACCTCGCGCACAACGCCGATCCCGTACGGCTCTCCGTACTGGACGGCCCCACGCGCGAGCGGCTGTCCGTGAAATACGCCCGTGTCCGCTCCCTGCTCGGCCTCACTGCCCCGTGAGACCCGCCCGTGACACCCGCCCCGCGCCCGAAATGTGTGTTGTGTACGTGAGGTTGGCAGAAACGGAACGATGGTGATGCGTCACGGGGCGGATAGGCGGGGCCCGTTGGTGGGAGGATGGTCCATGTGGGGGTGTGCGTGGCCGTGCGCCCCGGGCCGACCAGGGGACGACCGAAGGTGTGATCAGTAGTGGCCATTTCGCTGTCAGTGGTGGTTCTGTTGGCGGTCATCCTGGTGGTGCTGATCCGCGGCAACCACATCAAGGCGGGGCCCGCCATCGTCGCGGCCCTCTTCGGCTTCTTCCTGGCGTCCAGCTCGATCGCGGACGACGTGAACCGTTTCCTCAACTCCCTCGCGACGATGATCGCGAACATCAAGCTCTAGAGGTCCCGGTGTTCCTGCCTGGCTTCGGGGATGACGTACTGGGCCTGGAGGTCGGCGTTCACCTGACCGCCCAGGGTCATGACGTTCAAGGTGGCCGAATTCTCGTTGGCGATGGCCTTCTCCACCCGTGAGACCAGCCTCGTGAAGGACTCGGCGTCCGCGAGGCCGGCGTACGGCCCCACCCTGTTCTCGAAGTAGACCCGCTCGTGGCCGAGGAGTTGCTCGGTCGACCTGTAGTTCTTCCACATCTCGCGGTACCGGTACACGCTCTCCAGCGACACGGAGCCGACGACGACCAGGCTGAGCACCGTGGCGGAGATCCGGGCGAACGGCAGGTCGATGTTCACGAGCACGGGCACCAGGGCGCCGCCGACCACGGACACGGTCCGCATCCTGAGATGCATGGCCTTCATCCTGACGGCTTTCCGGTCGTACCACTCCTGGTACTGGGACAGCCTCGTCTCCAGATACCGCTGGGTCGCTTCCGCATCCGGCATGCGTGGGAGTACACCGGTGAACGCGTGCGGCGTCAATCGAAAACCCCGCAAAGCCCTGAAAGCGACTCAGGACCAGCTCGGGGAAAGCACCCTCCGACCTGGCCCTGCCCACACGAAGCGGGCTCCCGCATGGACCACGGCAAGGCCCGCGCCCCGGGAATGACCAAGGGCCAGGCGGAGGAAACATCCTCTGACCTGGCCCTTCGTGCTTCAGAGCGGGCGACGGGAATCGAACCCGCGTAGCTAGTCTGGAAGATCGCGTACGCGCATCTCTCCTGGCCGGCCAACCCCCTGACCTGCACGCGAGCCGAGCGCCCACCACAGATGACCGTGGTTCCCCACCACGCGCCGTCTGATCGGGCACACGAGGGGCACGAGTGCAGACACGGATGTCAGCGGAACACCTCCGGCATCGGGCGTGCTTCCAACGCCTCGTGCGGCCGGTCGGCCCAGTGCCACCAGACATGCCGAGCGGGGCGCTTCCACAGCGACCGGCAGACCCGTTCGCCGTCGTCCTCCCGGCGGCAGAGCACGAATCCGCCGAACTGCGTGGCTTGGCTGCCCTCCGGGCAGGTAGGCGCGTTGCTGGTCATACTGGGGCCCCTAGTAACAAAGCACTACTAATTGGACACCTCCTGCGCGCGCTCGGTGTCGAGCAGCACTTCGAGAAGGCGCTCATTGACCTGGCGCCGGAGCAGACGGAGTAGGCAGTCGGGCACAGTGCCGGACCGATGACAGCACCAGGCCGTGGCGTGGTGGTCCGGGGCTTCCTGCCGCGGCGCCCGGGCGGGATCGGCTGCGCCAGGGCCCACCCGGTCGGCTGGTGGGCGGAGAAGTGATCTGTTGACGGCTCCGGCCTTGGGGCCGAGGCCGTCAACGGTCAGCGGACGGCTGGGTCAGCGCTGTTGGAAAAGAAACCCAGGAGATCGTTCTCACTGGCCGCCGGAACTCCGAGCGATCGAGCCTGCCAAGCGGGCCGCGCCGCACGCCCCGTCGACCACCTGGGCCCCGAGTCGTTCTATCGGGCCGGGCAGCTCTGCTACTGGCTGACCGACCCTGGGCGGGCTCTCCATCGCGGGCCCCTGCTGCGTCCGCTGCTGAGAACACCCAGCCGCCCGTAGCCCGGTGCCATATTGCCGGGCAATCAACCGGGCCCTGGTGAAACACGTTAGGTATCGGCCATCGATCAGCACTGAAGACGATGGATGACTGAAGTGTCGGACTGGGCAACTTTTCAGACTAATCATCTTGGATTAGGCGATGAGGAATCTAGAAATATCCTGACGATACCGCATGAATCGATCAGGGTGTTTTTGAGTCAATGGTTCAATTTTCCTTTGCTGGCAGGTGCGGACCTGTGAAGGATTTCTCCCGTTCCCGACAGGGGGAATCAAGGGAGGGAATTTCGTGAAAATTGCCGGTAGATCCGTAGCTTTCGCCATCGCGGGCGCAGCCATTGCGGCTGTAGGCCTCGCGACGCCGGCTACCGCGGACGCGTCTGCAACCACCAGCGCCTCCGGAGCCACCGTCACCGTCCATCACCGCGGGGATGGTACCCAGCCGCCTGCAGGGCTGGGCAACCCCTCTGAATGGGGTGTGGTGACGTTCAAGATGGACGCTTCGACGGGCTCTTTTAGTCCACTGTCGACTACATGCCTCACCCCGTCCAGCGGTGGCAACTGGTGTTACGGCTGGTACGCAACAGAGGTCAGCCCCGGGGTAGTCAATAAGTACTGCTACTCGAATTACTATCACCAGACGAAGGGGCACTCGTCTACGGTGAAGCTCGCGGGCAGTACGCGTCGCGCTTGGGCTGCAGCCGGCAACACCTCTAACGCGAACCTCACTGCGGGTCTCGCCTACACCTGCTCCAGCTACTACAGCGTCGATTAGGTTCTGATCGCCCGCACCGAGCAGTAACTCCTCGGAAGGTGCGGTAAGTTGGTGAGCCTCTCTGGGTCTGCTCGGTCGCCCGCGCAGCCCCAGAGTGGCACCACCTCCAACTCGGACTTACCCACTGAACGGGGGAAGGACAATCACACGATTTATACGTGCTCGCGTTGTGCCGGTCACTGTGTTTCTCGGAGCGGGTTTGCTACTTGGCCTAGTGGGCCCAGTTGTCGGGAAATGGGATAATCCCGTTTGTGTGGCCGCGAGTATTGTTTTTTCTAGTGGTTGGCCGTGGGCCTGCTACGCATTACTGGTGGGCTATTTCCGTCGATCTAAAATCGAGTCGGCATTGTTGGCGTCCTTGGGATTGACCATCGGTGTAGTCGCATACTATGTTTTCAAAGACATGAATCCCACCATTCCGGCTGGAATGGAACCCGCCACCTCTGTTCCGGCTGAAATGCAGTTGGAATCTGATGCCTCCAGCGAGGGGCAAATTCTCGTGTGGGGAATAGCGGCTTTCGTGTTTGGTGCGCCTTTGGGGCTCATGGGGAACGTAGCGCGAACGCCCGGAATTGGTGGCCTTCTGTTCCGTCTGCTCGTTCCGTTCATCGCCTTCTTCGAGGCGACCCAGCGATTGAGAGTAGAGGCGGACTCGCAAGGGCCGGTTTTCGCTATAACCTGGAACGTAACTCGTGTCGCAGCATGCGTCGTCGCCGTGGCTCTCATGGGACACACAGTGTGGAGCTGGCACGTTCGGCGTAGCCGAGCCGACGGGCGAGCGGAAGCTGCCGCGCCTACACGGCGTCTCTGACGCCTGGTCCGCCAGGACAGCTGAACCGCGACAACGCAAAACAGCCCCGCCCTCCAAAGAGGACGGGGCTCGTTGAGCCTTCTCAGAGTTGCCTCTCCAGGGTGAGGACGCCGGGAGACTCCACCGGGAGTGGGGCGCCATCGCAGCCGACCGCCTCTACTTCACACGCTCCGCCCCGGCCCGTCACCGCCCGAAGCTCGCCGCGGTGACCACCGTGTGGCGGGTCGCGCTCACCGCCGACCTGCCGCCGGCGCGCTCGCCGGCGCCGGATGGTTCGCCCATCTTGTTCGCGAGAACCGGTTCTGGCTCACATTCCGTGGATTCGGCCGCAGCCTGTACGACGGCTCGCACTTCTTCAAGACGAACAACACCAACGGGTTCGTGACCGCGAACTACAACAGCACCGCCAACTGCCGCTGACCGCAGTCCGATTCCGGCCCCGGCCCCAGCCCGGCCCCGCCACTGCGGGTTCCGGGCCGGAGCCGGCGGTTCAGGGGGGTGGGGACGGCCGGGTGCCAGGTCGGGGCTGGCGGTGGCCGGTGGGGTGTTGGTGACGTGGACGCCGGCGTCCAGGCCCAGGACCGCCGTCGTCGTCGCGCCCGCCGGTTCGAGGACGCCGGCCGGGGCGCCCGGAACCGCCGGACCCGCAGCTGGAGGACGACACTTCGTCCGGCGCTCGGGACGTCAGCCAGAAACCGCAGGTAGGAGCCGTGAACCCCGGTCGGGCAGGCTCCGCAACCCGGGCAGGCGGCGCCGGACGGCGTGGCTTGGTCTGGCGGCCGACTCGGGAAGGCCAGCCTCTTGCCGCACTGGCTCGCCGACAAGCAGACCGAGATGCGCCGGGGTGACTGGCACGACCCGGACGCCGGGAAGGTCGCCTTCGGGCCGTACGCCGTCGCCTGGATCAGAGAGCGCGAGCTGACCAGCACCACGCGGCAGCTCTACGGCTCGCTCCTCAAGCACCACCTAGAGCCGGTCCTCGGCGCCGTCAACCTGGCGGAGATCTCGCCGCCGCTCGTACGGAGCTGGGGTGCCGACAAGCTGCGCTGGGGTGAGCTCATTGGGCTGCATCGGCGGGACGTCGACCTGGAGCACGGGACCGTACGCGTCCGGCGGGCCGTCGCCGAGCTGAGCAACGGGCAGCGGGAGATGAAGGCGCCGAAGAGCGCCGCGGGCAAGAGGACGGTCTCGATCCCCGGCGTGATCCTCCCGGACATCAACGACCACCTGAAGCAGTACGCCGGGGCCGGCGCCGATGGGCGTGTCTTCATCGGGGCCAAGGGGGGGGCGACCCCGCGGCGGAACCACTTCAACCGGCTGTGGCAGAAGGCCTGCCGCGAGGCCGGAATCAAGGGGCTGCACTTCCATGATCTTCGGCACACGGGGAACACGCTGGCCGCGTCAACCGGCGCGAGTACGCGGGAGTTGATGGCGCGGATGGGCCACAGCACCGCCCGCGCCGCGTTGATCTACCAGCACGCCAGCGCTGATCGGGACCGGCTGATCGCCGACGCGCTGAGCGAGTTGGTGAAGAAGGGTACGCGGGGCACGTCGAAGGGGAAGGGGCACGCGGGGGACACGACCCCCTGATCACTCACCCCGGGAATGACTAAGGGCCAGGCGGAGGAAGCATCCTCTGACCTGGCCCTTCGTCGTTCAGAGCGGGCGACGGGAATCGAACCCGCGTAGCTAGTTTGGAAGACTAGGGCTCTACCATTGAGCTACGCCCGCAGTGCGCGCGCCGCACGTCCGGGGACCGCGGCACGGACAGCATCCTAGCGGGTCGGATCGACGGAACGCACACCACATTCGCGCCCGTGGCGAGGAGCTGCCGGAAACCGGTCGGGAAACCCCGCGCATCAGAGGGTCTCCGGGCATGTACCCTACGTGTCGCACCGACGGGGTGTGGCGCAGCTTGGTAGCGCGTCCGCTTTGGGAGCGGAAGGTCGTCGGTTCGAATCCGGCCACCCCGACCACCAGCAGTGTCCCCTCCGGGTTCACAGGGGGGGTCTCCACAAGATCGCGTTGTGGGCTGATTGCCGCTTGCGGTTACTATGCAAGCTGCGTGCCCGTGTGTCTGATGTACCGGGCCGAAGTCCGCTGAACCGCTGAATCGCAGCGCGACGGCAGAACCCCCAGCAGTCAGCCACAAGGAGACCGAACCGTGAAGAGCGCCGTGGAGACCCTGAACCCGACTCGGGTTCGGCTCACTGTTGAGGTGCCCTTCGAGGAGCTCAAGGACAGCCTCGACGCGGCGTACAAGAAGATCAACCAGCAGGTCACGGTGAAGGGCTTCCGCAAGGGCAAGATCCCGGCCCGCGTCATCGACCAGCGCTTCGGCCGCGGTGCGGTGCTGGAGGAGGCCGTCAACGACGCCCTCCCGAAGTTCTACACCGAGGCGGTCAACGAGGCCGACCTGAACCCGCTGGGCCAGCCCGAGGTCGACATCACGGAGCTGAAGGACGGCGAACTGCTGGCCTTCACCGCCGAGGTCGACGTCCGCCCCGAGATCGAGATCCCGGACTACTCCGGCATCGAGGTCGAGGTCGACGCCATCGAGGTCTCCGACGAGGAGATCGAGAAGTCGGTCGAGCAGCTGCGCGGCCGCTTCGCGTCCACCAAGGACGTCGAGCGCGCCGCCCAGGACGGCGACGTCGTCACGATCGACCTGGAGGCCAAGGTCGACGGCGAGGTGCTGCCGGACGGCGTCGCCTCCGACGTGTCCTACACCATCGGCTCGGGCGAGCTCCTCGAAGGCATCGACGAGGCCGTCAAGGGCCTGGAGGCCGGTGGCGAGGCCACCTTCACCTCCCAGCTGAAGGGCGGCTCCGCCGAGGGCAAGGACGCCGAGGTCACCGTCAAGGTCACCAAGGTCTCCGCCCGTGAGCTTCCCGAGCTGGACGACGAGTTCGCGCAGATGGCGAGCGAGTTCGACACCCTCGAGGACCTCAAGGCGGACAGCCGCAAGCGCCTCGAGAACATGAAGCAGTACGACCAGGCCACGCAGGCCCAGGAGCGCGTCCTGGAGAAGCTGCTGGAGCTCGTCGAGGTGCCGATCCCCGAGAAGCTCCTCGCGGACGAGGTCCAGACCCGCAAGCACAACCTGGAGCACCACCAGCTCGGCCAGATGGGTCTGACCATCGAGAAGTACCTGGAGTTCCAGGGCAAGACGGTCGAGGAGTTCGACGCCGAGACCTCCGAGCAGGCCGTCAAGGGCATCAAGACCCAGTTCGTCCTCGACGCGCTGGTCAACAAGGAGAAGCTGGGCGTCGACCAGGAGGAGCTCACCGAGCACCTCATGCGCCGCGCCGCTTCCTCCGGCATGTCCCCCGACCAGTTCGCCCAGGCCGTCGTCGAGGGTGGCCAGGTCCCGATGCTGGTCGGCGAGGTCGCCCGCGGCAAGGCCCTCGCGGTCGTCGTCGAGGCCTCCAAGGTCGTCGACACCAACGGTGAGGTCGTCGACCTCTCCGACGAGGACGAGGAGCAGGCCGTCGAGACGGTCGAGGCCGTCGTCGAGGGTGACGAGGACAAGGCCGAAGAGGCCAAGTAACACCCCGGGCGAAGCCCACTGAGCAGTGCCCCGAAGGGCCCGGACGCAACCGCGTCCGGGCCCTTCGGCACAGGCCCCGGAAGGCTCTGCGACCTTGCGCTCCGAGCGAACAGTTCGGGAAGCGGGATGGCGTTGTCCTACCTGCGCGTTAGGGTCCATGAGTACGGGGGCACGTGAGTACCCGGATGCCGGCGGACTTGTCCGCACCGGCCGGACCGCGCCCCAGAACGAGACGCTGAGACGGCACATGGCCGTCGGAGACGAGCAGGTGGATACGTGACGAATCTGATGCCTTACGCCGCGGGTGAGCCGTCCATCGGTGGCGGCCTCGGCGACCATGTCTACAACCGGCTGCTCGGCGAGCGCATCATCTTCCTCGGCCAGCAGGTCGACGACGACATCGCCAACAAGATCACCGCGCAGCTCCTCCTCCTGGCCGCCGAGCCGGAGAAGGACATCTACCTGTACATCAACAGCCCCGGTGGCTCCGTGACGGCGGGCATGGCGGTCTACGACACCATGCAGTACATCCCGAACGACGTCGTCACCATCGGTATGGGCATGGCGGCCTCCATGGGCCAGTTCCTGCTGACCGGTGGCGCCAAGGGCAAGCGCTTCGCGCTGCCGAACACCGACATCCTGATGCACCAGGGTTCCGCCGGCATCGGTGGCACCGCGTCCGACATCAAGATCCAGGCCCAGTACCTGCTGCGCACCAAGCAGCGCATGGCCGAGATCACCGCGTTCCACTCGGGCCAGTCCGTCGAGACGATCATCCGCGACGGCGACCGCGACCGCTGGTTCACCTCCCAGGAGGCCAAGGAGTACGGCCTCATCGACGAGATCATCTCGGCCGCGTCCAACGTGCCGGGCGGCGGCGGCACCGGGGCCTGATCCCGGCGCGCGACCTCTCGTACGCCCGCCCGCACCGGCAAGCCTCAGCCCGCAGAACGCCACCAGGATGGTGAACACCCAGATGCACATGAACAACCTCTCTCCCGCGAGCGGCCTCTACACCGGCGCTCAGGTGGACAACCGCTACGTCATCCCGCGCTTCGTCGAGCGCACCTCGCAGGGCGTGCGCGAGTACGACCCGTACGCGAAGCTCTTCGAGGAGCGCGTGATCTTCCTCGGCGTGCAGATCGACGACGCCTCGGCCAACGACGTCATGGCGCAGCTGCTGTGCCTGGAGTCGATGGACCCGGACCGGGACATCTCGATCTACATCAACAGCCCCGGCGGCTCCTTCACCGCGCTGACGGCGATCTACGACACGATGCAGTTCGTGAAGCCGGACATCCAGACGGTCTGCATGGGCCAGGCGGCCTCCGCCGCCGCGGTCCTGCTGGCCGCCGGCACCCCCGGCAAGCGCATGGCCCTGCCGAACGCCCGCGTGCTGATCCACCAGCCGTCCGGCGGCACCGGCCGTGAGCAGCTCTCCGACCTGGAGATCGCGGCCAACGAGATCCTGCGCATGCGCGACCAGCTGGAGACCATGCTGGCCAAGCACTCGACGACGCCGATCGAGAAGATCCGCGACGACATCGAGCGCGACAAGATCCTCACTGCGGAGGACGCTCTCGCGTACGGACTGATCGACCAGATCGTCTCCACCCGTAAGAGCTCGCACTGATCCTTGCCGCCAATTGGCGTGGACACGCCGCCGAATTCGGCGATGTGAACCACGTCAAGGGGGCCCCGTTCGGGGCCCCCGGCAAGGTACCGTCGGATATGAGGCACCAGGAGCGCTGAACCAGGCGTCTCCCAGGCGAAGGGGAAGCACCTCGTGGCACGCATCGGTGACGGCGGCGACCTGCTCAAGTGCTCGTTCTGCGGAAAGAGCCAGAAGCAGGTGAAGAAGCTCATCGCAGGACCCGGTGTGTACATCTGCGACGAGTGCATCGACCTCTGCAACGAGATCATCGAAGAGGAGCTCGCGGAGACCTCCGAGGTCCGGTGGGAGGAACTCCCCAAGCCCCGTGAGATCTACGAGTTCCTGGAGAGCTACGTCGTCGGCCAGGAGCCGGCGAAGAAGGCGCTCTCGGTAGCGGTGTACAACCACTACAAGCGGGTCCAGGCCGGCGAGAACGGCGGCGCGCAGGGCCGCGAGGACGCGATCGAGCTCGCGAAGTCGAACATCCTGCTGCTCGGTCCGACCGGCTCGGGCAAGACCCTGCTCGCCCAGACGCTCGCGCGCATGCTGAACGTCCCGTTCGCCATCGCCGACGCGACGGCGCTGACGGAGGCCGGGTACGTCGGCGAGGACGTCGAGAACATCCTGCTGAAGCTGATCCAGGCGGCCGACTACGACGTCAAGAAGGCCGAGACCGGGATCATCTACATCGACGAGATCGACAAGGTCGCGCGTAAGAGCGAGAACCCGTCGATCACCCGCGATGTGAGCGGCGAGGGCGTGCAGCAGGCCCTCCTGAAGATCCTGGAAGGCACGACCGCCTCCGTCCCGCCGCAGGGCGGCCGGAAGCACCCGCACCAGGAGTTCATCCAGATCGACACGACGAACGTGCTCTTCATCGTGGGCGGCGCCTTCGCCGGCCTGGAGAAGATCATCGAGTCGCGTGCGGGCGCCAAGGGCATCGGCTTCGGGGCGACGATCCGCTCGAAGCGCGAGATCGAGGCCAGCGACCAGTTCCAGGAGGTCATGCCGGAGGACCTGGTGAAGTTCGGGATGATCCCCGAGTTCATCGGCCGCCTCCCCGTCCTGACCTCCGTGCACAACCTGGACCGCGAGGCCCTGCTCCAGATCCTCATCGAGCCGCGCAACGCCCTGGTGAAGCAGTACCAGCGGCTGTTCGAACTCGACGGTGTCGAGCTGGACTTCGAGCGCGAGGCCCTCGAAGCCATCGCGGACCAGGCGATCCTCCGCCAGACGGGCGCGCGCGGCCTGCGCGCCATCATGGAGGAGGTCCTGATGTCGGTGATGTACGAGGTCCCGTCCCGCAAGGACGTGGCCCGCGTGGTCATCACCGCCGACGTCGTCCGCTCCAACGTCAACCCGACGCTGGTCCCGCGGATCGTCCCGAAGGACCAGGGGCCGCAGGAGAAGTCGGCGTAGGCCGCAGGCAGTACGCAGAAGGGGCGCCCCCATCGGGGCGCCCCCGCGGGGGTTGGGGGCGGACCGCAACGTCTTGTAGCGGGCCGGGGTGTTGTGCAGAGCGGGGGTGTGC
>NZ_JBHJTK010000007.1:221368-240671 GCF_042267665.1 Streptomyces sp. NPDC056224 | reverse complement strand
GGGACCGGGGTTCGGTCCGTACGCACCTGGGGCCCCTGTACTCGTGGGGTTCGGCCGCCGGCTTTCCTCATACGGGGCCCCCCGTCGGGGGCGCCCCTTCTGCGTTTCGTGACGTCCCGCTACTTCTTGACGCGGGCCGTGTTGTAGAGCTTCGCGGTGATGTCCGCGGTCTGCTCCAGGGTGTAGCCCGGCTTGCCGGCCAGGATGGAGGCGATGTCAGTCGCGCTGACCATGCTCAGCGTGCTGTAGTCACCCCAGATGCAGACGGGGACGGTGAATTCCTTGGGGCCCTTGGTCGCCGTGTCCTTCGAGGTGACCTTGATCTCCTGGCACTTCATCACGGCGCCCTTGAAGCCGGCCGGGGTCATCGCCTTGGGGCTCCCGATGAGTTGCACGTCCGACTTTCCGTCCTTGGCGGCGTTGAGCTTGGCCATGGCGAAGTAGCCGTCCACCGACTTCTCCGGGTCGGCGAGTTCTCCGTAGACGCCCTGGAAGTTGAGACCCTTGGCCGACAGGGGGTTCTTCGGGTCGCCGGACATGTAGGTCATGCCCACCTGGGCGGGGTTCTTGATCCCCGCCGCCTCGGCTTCCTTCTTGTCCTTGTCGGTGAATTCCTTTTCCGGGTACTTCGGGTCCTTCTTGAAGTCGTCGACCGACTCCGGGGCGACCAGCTTGTAGCCCTTGGTGTCCGCGGAGACGGCGCCGCCGGCGCCGCCGCCCAGGAAGTACCAGCCGCCGCCCGCGATGACCGCGACCGCGACGACCGCCGCGATGATGACGCCCGTCTTGGACTTCTTCGGGGGCGTCCCGCCGTACGGGGGCTGCTGCTGCGGGTAGCCGTACGCGGGCGTCGGCGGCTGCTGGGGGTAGCCCTGCGGGGGGACGCCCGGCTGCTGCGGGTAGCCGTAGCCCGGCTGGGGCGCGGGCTGGCCGTACGGGCCCGGTGGCGGGGGCTGCTGCCCGTACGGTCCGGGCTGCTGCGGCTGCTGCGGCTGCTGCCCGTAAGGCCCTGGCTGGTTGTAGCTCATCCCTGCGTCCCCCTTAGGAACTTCTTTAGGAACTTCTTATGTGGCTCACATCCTCGCGGAAGATCGATCCTGGCCGGGCTCCGGGGTCCCAGGCGTTACGGAACTACTACGACGCGGAGACCTCCATCACGCCCCGCAACTCACGGGCCTGCGCCGCGAGCGCGTCGACGGTCACCGGCTTGTTCTCGATGGGGACGGTGACCGTCACCAGCGAGCTGTGGTCGGCCCACATGCACATCGGCATCGACCCTTCGGCCATCACGACCGTTCCGCAGCGCATCGCGCCGCCCGCGGGCGTTCCGGCCTCGTGCGTCGTGATCTCCGCCTCCTTGAGGCCCATCCCCTTCAGGCCGGTGGTGAGTTCCGCGCCCGGGTCCTCGTCGCGGAAGCTGCCCGCCGCGCCGCTGACCACCAGCTGAGCGGTGCCCGCCTGGTCGGCGTACACGACGGCCACCCTCGTCGTGCCCGGCTTCGCGGGGCCGGACTGGTTCTGGCCCTGCTTGATCGCGTCGACCCGCGGTCCGGAGTCCTGCAGGGTCAGGCTCTGGAAGGCGGCGGGCGGTACGAGCTTGTAGCGGCCGGCGTCCGCGGGGCCGTCGGTGCCGCCGAGCGAGGCCAGGGCGAACTTGACGGCGAAGGAGCCCGCGGCGAACGCCAGCACCATTCCCACGGCCTTGAGGACGCGCTTGTTCTTCGGCGGGACGGGCGGCGTGACCTGCGCGTGGCCGTACGGCTGGGTGATCTCGTTCATGTGCGCATGAGACGGGTCCGGCACGGTCACGGGCAATGGGCGGCCGCACCACGGTATCGATTCGTAACGGAGGTGGGGCCGCCCTTATCCTTTGGCTCGTGACCGAGAACACGCAGACACCCAGCAGCCCCAACTCCGAACTGCCGACCCAGTACGCGCCGGCCGAGGTAGAGGGGAAGCTCTACGAGCGCTGGGTAGAGCGTGGGTATTTCGAGGCCGACGCGAAGAGTGAGAAGCCGCCGTACACCGTCGTCATCCCGCCGCCGAACGTCACGGGCTCGCTCCACCTGGGCCACGCCTTCGAGCACACGCTGATCGACGCGCTGACCCGCCGCAAGCGCATGCAGGGCTTCGAGACGCTGTGGCAGCCCGGCATGGACCACGCGGGCATCGCCACCCAGAACGTCGTCGAGCGCGAGCTCGCCAAGGAGGGCAAGTCCCGCCACGACCTGGGCCGTGAGGCCTTCGTCGAGCGCGTCTGGCAGTGGAAGGCCGAGTCCGGCGGTCAGATCTCCGGCCAGATGCGCCGCCTCGGCGACGGCGTCGACTGGTCCCGCGAGCGCTTCACCATGGACGAGGGCCTCTCGCAGGCGGTCCAGACGATCTTCAAGAAGCTCTACGACGACGAGCTGATCTACCGCGCCGAGCGCATCATCAACTGGTGTCCGCGCTGCCTCACCGCGATTTCCGACATCGAGGTCGAGTACCAGGACGACGAGGGCGAGCTCGTCTCGATCCGCTACGGCGAGGGCGACGCGTCGATCGTCGTCGCGACCACCCGCGCCGAGACGATGCTCGGTGACACCGCCGTCGCCGTCCACCCGGAGGACGAGCGCTACAAGCACCTCGTCGGCACCGAGATCGAACTGCCGCTGACCGGCCGCCGGATCCCGGTCGTCGCCGACGAGCACGTCGATCCCGAATTCGGCACCGGCGCCGTCAAGGTGACGCCGGCGCACGACCCGAACGACTTCGAGATCGGCCAGCGCCACAACCTGCCGAACCTCGCGGTCATGGACGAGCACGCCGTCATCACGGTCCACGGCCCCTTCCAGGGCCTGGACCGGCTGGAGGCCCGCTCCGCCATCGTCGCCGCGCTGCGCGCCGATGGCCGGATCGTCGCGGAGAAGCGTCCGTACACCCACTCCGTCGGCCACTGCTCGCGCTGCAAGACCACCATCGAGCCGCGCCTGTCCATGCAGTGGTGGGTCAAGGTCGGCCCGCTGGCGAAGGCCGCCGGTGACGCGGTCCGCGACGGCAGGGTCAAGATCCACCCGCAGGAGATGGAGAAGCGGTACTTCGACTGGGTCGACAACCTGCACGACTGGTGCATCTCGCGCCAGCTGTGGTGGGGTCACCGCATCCCGGTCTGGTACGGCCCGAACGGCGAGGTCGTCTGCGTCGGTCCCGACGAGCAGCCGCCGAGCGGCGAGGGCTGGACCCAGGACACCGACGTCCTGGACACCTGGTTCTCCTCCGGCCTGTGGCCCTTCTCCACCCTCGGCTGGCCGCAGCAGACCGAGAGCCTGGCGAAGTTCTACCCGAACTCCGTCCTGGTCACCGGCTACGACATCCTCTTCTTCTGGGTCGCCCGGATGATGATGTTCGGCCTGTACGCGATGGACGGCACCCCGCCGTTCCACACCATCGCCCTGCACGGCATGGTCCGCGACGAGCGCGGCAAGAAGATGTCCAAGTCCTTCGGCAACGCGGTCAACCCGCTGGACTGGATGGACAAGTACGGCAGCGACGCGGTCCGCTTCACCCTGGCGCGCGGCGCCAACCCGGGTGTCGACGTCCCGATCGGCGAGGACTGGGTCCAGGCCTCCCGGAACTTCGCCAACAAGATCTGGAACGCCACCCGCTTCGCGCTGATGAACGGCGCCACGATCGAGGGCGAGCTGCCGGCCCGCGAGCAGATGTCGGCGACCGACCGGTGGATCCTGTCGCGGCTGAACAAGACCGTGGCCGAGGTCGACGCCTTCTACGAGGACTACCAGTTCTCGAAGCTGTCGGAATCCCTCTACCACTTCGCGTGGGACGAGGTCTTCGACTGGTACGTCGAGCTGTCGAAGACGACGTTCTTCGCGGGCGGCGAGGGCGCCAAGGTCTCCGGGCGGGTCCTGGGCGAGGTCCTCGACGTCACCCTGCGCCTGCTGCACCCGGTGGTCCCCTTCGTCACCGAGACGCTGTGGACCACGCTGACCGGCCGCGAGTCCCTCGTGATCGCCGAGTGGCCGAAGGACAGCGGTTTCCGTGACGAGGCCGCCGAGGCCGAGATCGAGAACCTCCAGGCGGTCGTCACCGAGGTCCGCCGCTTCCGCGCCGACCAGGGTCTCCAGCCGGGCCAGAAGGTCCCGGCCCGCCTGGACCTGTCCGGTACGCCGCTGGCCGCGCACGAGGGTGCCATCCGCCAGCTCCTGCGCCTCCAGCCGGAGGGCGAGGGCTTCAGCGCCACCGCCACGCTCCCGGTCGCCGGCGCGACCGTCGCGCTCGACCTTTCGGGCACCATCGACGTGGCCGCCGAGCGCAAGCGCCTCTCCAAGGACCTCGGCGCAGCCGAGAAGGAGAAGCAGCAGGCCGAGGCGAAGCTCGGGAACGAGGCGTTCATCGCCAAGGCCCCCGACAACGTCGTGGACAAGATCAAGGGCCGTCTCGCCAAGGCCGAGGCCGACATCGCGCGGCTCCAGGCCCAGCTGAACGCGCTGCCGGCCGGCTAGCCGCACTGCCCACGAGCGAGTGAAGACCCCCACACCGTCGGTCGATGTGGGGGTCTTCCCCGTATGCCTTCCCCGCGCGGGGCTCGGCGTCACAGGAGTGTGAAACCTGTCCGAAGTGCCCTAAATCACTTGTTATCCGGTTCCGGTGGATCAGATCCTCGGCGCTGAGCACGGATGATGGAGGGCATGCACGTCAAGCCCGTCGCCTCGGCGCTCCACGCGGCCGCGGCCCGCGGCCGCCGGCTCGCCGAGGGCTGGGCCGGCTCCCCGAGGGCGCTGGACGTGCTCACCGCCCTCAGCTGCCTCGCCCTGATGGCGTTGGACCTGCCGGGCCTCGCCGCCGCCGACAACTCGCTGAGCGGGCCGCTCGCCGCCGTCGTGCTCGCCGCCGGCTGTTCGACCCTGCTGGTGCGCCGCCGGGCGCCCTGGGTCTCGTACCTCGCAGCGCTGCTGTTCATCGGCTGGCTGCACGAACTCACCCTGATCCAGTTCGCCCTCTACTCGGTCGGCCGCTACCGGGGCCGCCGGGCCGGGATCCTCGCCACGCTCGGGTACGTGGCCTTCGCGCTGCTGGTGTTCAGCGTGCCGGGGTGGCCCGAGCCCAGGGTGGAGAGCCTGAGTTCCTTCCTCAGCCTGGTCGTGCCCATCGGCGTGCTCGCCGCCGCGGTTGGCATCGCCGCCTACCGGCACGACCTGGTGTCGGAGCTCGCCGCCCGGCGGGCGGAGTCGGCCGTGCTCCAGGCGGTGGAGCAGGAGCGCACCTCCGTCGCACGCGACGTGCACGACTTCGTCGGGCGGGAGCTGACCCTGCTCACGGTGCGCTCCGAGGTGCTGTCGACGCGGGCGCGCGAGACCTCGTACGGACCGGACTTCGAGGAGCTGGCCGACACCGCGCGCCGGGCCCACCTGGTGCTCAACGAGATCATCGTCCAGCGGGGGGAGCGGGCCCCGACCCCGGGCGTGGACGGGCTGTCGGCGCTGGCGGAGGAGAGCGGGCGGGCCGGTTCGCCGGTACGGCTGGCCCTGGACCCGGACGCGTACGCGCTGTCGCCGCTGCGCCAGGCGGCGGTCTACCGGGTGGTGCAGGAGTGCCTGACGAACGCCGCCAAGCACGCGCACGGCGAGACCATCGAGGTAGCGGTCACGGCGGACGGCCCGCGGCTGCGGATAGCCGTCAGCAACACCCTGCCCGCCCGGACCGCCGACGCCGCCGGCCGGGCCCCGGTGTCGGCGGGCTCGGGCACGGCGAGCATGTCCGAGCGCGTGCGCAGCCTGGGCGGAGAGCTGACGACGACGCGCACGCAGGACGCGTACGAGGTCGTCGCCACCCTTCCCCGCGGTTAGACCGTCCAGGGACAGCCCTCAGGCCCTCAGGCCCTCAGGCCCTCAGGCCCTCAGGCCCTCAGGCCCTCAGGCCCTCAGGCCCTCAGGCCCTCAGGCCCTCAGGCCTTCGCCGGGGCCGGCGGGCCGCCCGGCGCGGTGGTCGTGCCCGCCTTCACGGCGACCATGGACGGCTCATTGAGGACGATTCCGTGCCCCCGTGCGCAGACGAGGGTGGGAAAATGTCCTATTGATGCTGTCCTGCGGCATTTGTCCCCCCATCTCCTGCCCGCAAGGCTTGCACGACGATCTGGCCGCCCCGCCCGCCGAACGTTCCGGAACGCCCGGGTCGAAAGTCCCACGGGTCCTCGTCCGTAGACTGGGCTCCGTGAGTGAGCAGCAGCCCGAGAGCCCCGAGAGTCACGACAGCCCCTTCGATGGATCCGACGAATTCGACCAGATCATCGCGGAGGAGTCCGACCGCGACCCCGACCTGGCGGTGATCGAGGCCGGCAGCCGCACCCTGCGTGCCCAGGCCGGGCCGCCCCAGGGCGACCCGGTGCCCGCCCTGCCCGCCGACCCGGAGGTCGCCAAGGCACTGCAGGAGGTGGAGCAGGAGCTCGCCACCCGCTGGGGCGAGACCAAGCTGGAGCCGTCCGTGTCGCGGATCGCCGCGCTGATGGACGTCCTGGGCGAGCCGCAGCGCGCGTACCCCTCCATCCACGTCACCGGCACGAACGGCAAGACCAGCACGGCCCGCATGATCGAGGCCCTGCTGAACGCCTTCGAGCTGCGCACCGGCCGCTACACCAGCCCGCACGTGCAGTCGGTCACCGAGCGGATCAGCCTCGACGGGGCGCCGATCACCGCCGAGCGGTTCATCGAGACGTACCACGACGTCAAGCCGTACGTGGAGATGGTCGACGCCGCCCAGGAGTACCGGCTGTCGTTCTTCGAGGTGCTCACGGGAATGGCGTACGCGGCCTTCGCGGACGCTCCCGTCGACGCGGCCGTGATCGAGGTCGGCATGGGCGGCACCTGGGACGCGACCAACGTCATCGACGCCTCGGTCGCCGTGGTCACCCCGATCAGCCTGGACCACACCGACCGGCTCGGCTCCACGCCCGGCGAGATCGCGCTGGAGAAGGGCGGCGTCATCAAGCAGGGCGCCACCGTGATCCTGGCGCAGCAGCCGGTGGACGCGGCGCAGGCACTGCTGAAGAAGGCCGTCGAGGTGGACGCGACCGTGGCCCGCGAGGGCATGGAATTCGGCGTGGTCTCGCGCGAGGTCGCGGTCGGCGGGCAGCAGCTGACGCTGCGCGGTGTGGGCGGCGAGTACGACGGCATCTTCCTGCCGCTGTACGGCGCGCACATGGCGCACAACGCGGCCGTGGCGCTGGCCGCGGTCGAGGCCTTCTTCGGCATCGGCCAGGAGCACGCGCGCGTGCTGGACCTGGACACCGTGCGCAAGGCCTTCGCCTCGGTGACCTCGCCGGGCCGCATGGAGGTCGTGCGGCGCAGCCCGACGGTGGTCCTGGACGCGGCGCACAACCCGGCGGGCGCGGCGGTCACCGCCGCGGCGGTCACCGAGTCGTTCGGCTTCAGCCGGCTGATCGGTGTCGTGGCCGCGAGCGAGGGCAAGGACGTCCGCGGGGTCCTGGAGGCCTTCGAGCCGATCTTCGCCGAGGTGGTGGTCACGGAGAACTCCAGCCACCGCTCGATGGGCGCCGACGAGCTGGCGGCCGTCGCGGTCGAGGTCTTCGGCGTGGACCGGGTGCAGGTGGAGCCGCGGCTGGACGACGCCCTGGAGGCGGCGATCACCCTTGCGGAGGAAGAGGCCGAGTACGGAGGGGCCGGGGTCCTGGTGACCGGTTCCGTGATCACGGTGGGCGAGGCCCGCCTGCTGCTGAAGAGGGGCTGAGGATGCGCACGCTGTGTGCGAGCACGCTGATCGGCGAGTTCTTCGTGATCGGCTTCGCGGGCCTGGTGGCCATGAAGGACCCGGACCTGACCCAGACGGCCGTCTGGACGGTGTGCGGGGTCAGCATGCTGCTGTCGGTGCTGCTGTGCGGGATGCTCTCGCGCCCCGGCGCGGTACAGCTGGGCTGGGCCCTGCAGATCGGCCTGGTCGCGAGTGGGTTCGTCGTCCCGGCGATGTTCTTCCTCGGTGCGGTCTTCGCCGCCCTGTGGTGGTGCTCGGTGCACTACGGACGCAAGATCGACGAGGTCAAGGCCCGCTGGGCGGCCACCCAGGAGGCCGCAGCGGCCCCCGGGGCGCCTGACGCTGCGTGACGGGTCACCTTGTCGGCCCTGTAGATTCGTCCCACCGCACCCGTATGCCGCAAGGAGCCGCAACATGACCCAGCGCACCCTCGTCCTGCTGAAGCCCGACGCCGTCCGTCGCGGTCTGGTCGGCGAGATCATCGGCCGTATCGAGCGGAAGGCCGGCTGGACCATCCCCGCGCTGGAGCTGCGTACGCTGGACGAGGAGACCCTCGAGGCGCACTACGGCGAGCACAAGGGCAAGCCGTTCTACGAGCCCCTCATGGGCTTCATGGCCAGCGGGCCGGTCGTCGCCCTGGTCGTCGAAGGGGAACGCGCGATCGAGGGCGTCCGCCAGCTGGCCGGACCGACCGACCCGATCGCCGCGGCGCCCGGCTCCATCCGGGGGGACTTCGGCACGATCGTCCGGGAGAACCTGATCCACGCCTCGGACTCCGAGGAGTCCGCCGAGCGCGAGCTGAAGCTGTTCTTCCCGGCGCTCTGACCACATTCCGAGACCTCCGTGAGCACTCTTTCCTGACGTGACATCAGCCGAATAGCGCTCATGACCTGGGGCGACCGAAGTAATTTCGGTCGCCCTGCGGTATTTCCGGGCGATACCGGGAACGCCTGGGCAGGACACGTCGTCACCACTGAGGGGGCGGGTATCCATTCCGGCGGGATTGCCGGAGTCCCGTCGCGCGGTGTCCGTACTCCCGGCACTACGATGGGGCCTCCACCCACACACCCACCTCGCCGACCTGACAGCAGCCGCTATCAACTGGAAGGCCAGACGCTCCTCATGGGGAACAAGGGGAACAACATGTCGTTCATCGGCCGTGACATGGCGATCGACCTCGGGACCGCCAACACGCTGGTGTACGTGAGGGGCCGGGGGATCGTCCTGAACGAGCCGTCCGTGGTCGCCATCAACACGAACACCGGCGGCATTCTGGCGGTCGGCTCCGAGGCGAAGAAGATGATCGGGCGCACGCCCGGCAACATCGTCGCCGTACGCCCCCTCAAGGACGGCGTCATCGCCGACTTCGAGATTACCGAGCGTATGCTCCGGTACTTCATCCTCAAGATCCACAAGCGCCGCTACCTGGCCCGCCCCCGCGTCGTGGTCTGCGTTCCCTCCGGCATCACCGGAGTCGAGCGCCGCGCCGTCATCGAGGCGTCCACGCAGGCCGGCGCCCGCCAGGTGCACATCATCGAGGAGCCCATGGCGGCCGCCATCGGCTCGGGCCTGCCCGTCCACGAGGCCACCGGCAACATGGTCGTGGACATCGGCGGCGGCACCACCGAGGTCGCGGTCATCTCCCTCGGCGGAATCGTCACGGCGCAGTCCATCCGGGTGGCCGGTGACGAGCTGGACAACGCGATCATCCAGCACATCAAGAAGGAGTACTCGCTCCTCCTCGGCGAGCGGACCGCCGAGCAGATCAAGATCACCATCGGGTCGGCGTACGACCTCGACAAGGACGAGCACACCGAGATCCGCGGCCGAGACCTGGTCTCCGGCCTGCCCAAGACGGTCGTCATCTCGGCCGCCGAGGTCCGCAAGGCGATCGAGGAGCCCGTCAACGCCATCGTCGACGCCGTCAAGACCACCCTCGACAAGTGCCCGCCGGAACTCTCCGGCGACATCATGGACCGCGGCATCGTCCTGACCGGCGGCGGCGCCCTGCTGCGCGGCCTCGACGAGCGGCTGCGCCGTGAGACGGGCATGCCCATCCACATCGCCGAGGACCCGCTCGACTCCGTCGCCCTCGGATCCGGCAAGTGCGTCGAGGAGTTCGAGGCACTGCAGCAGGTCCTGGACGCCCAGCCCCGTCGCTGACACACACCCCTCCGAGCCGGAGGGACCATGCGGAACACACAAGGATCCGCCGTACGGGTGCTACCGAGCCCGTGCGGCGGATCGTTGATATACAGGCAAAACAACATTCCGACGAGGAAGGCACGGCCGCCGCACGTGAGGGACACACGAGAAAGCCGGCTGCTCCTGGTGCTTCTGATCGCCATCGCGTTCGCATTGATCACGGTGGACATCAGGGCAGGCGAGGAGTCTCCGGTCGACGGTGCCCGGCAGGCCGCGGCAGCGGTCTTCGGCCCGGTCGAGAAGGGCGTGGCCACCGCCGTCGACCCGGTCGCCAACGCCATAGGGGCGGTACGGGACTCCGGCGAGCGCCACAACCGCATCGCCGTGCTGGAGCAGCAGAACGCGGCCCTGAAGGCCAAGCTGGGCAGCGAGGACCAGACCCGCAGCCGCATCCACGAGCTCGACGAGATGCTCAAGCGGGCCGGCGCCGGACAGTACGGAATCAAGGGCGCCGAGGTCATCGCCATAGGAGCGGCCCAGGGCTTCTCCTGGACCGTCACCATCGACGCCGGCAGCAAGGACGGCATCGAGCGCGACATGACCGTCCTGAACGGCGACGGACTCGTCGGCCGGGTCAGCACCGTCGGCCCCGACACCGCCACCGTCGTCCTCGCCAACGACCCCGGCTTCACCGTCGGCACCCGCTTGGAGAAGACCGGCGAACTCGGCTTCGCCACCGGCCAGGGCGACCGCGCGCTGTCCGTCCAGATGCTCAACGGCAAGGCCAAGGTCAGCCCCGGAGACCGCCTGGTCACCTTCGGCTCGCGCGGCAACAAGCCCTTCGTGCCCGGTGTGCCGATCGGCGAGGTGGTCAAGGTCGACCCCTCCCGCGGCGACCTGACCCGCACGGTCTGGGTGCGCCCGTTCGTCGGCTTCTCGCGCCTGGACATCGTCGGCGTCGTCGTGATGCCGCCCCGCGAGGACCCGCGCGACGCCGTCCTGCCGCCCAAGCCCGAGGCCCCCAAGCCCACCCCCACGGTCACGGTCACGGTCACGCCGTCCGGGTCCGCCAGTGTGCCCGCCAAGCCGGCCGACGAGTAGGAGCAGACCGACCATGCGCTTCAACCGGATCCTGCTCTCGGCCACCCTCGTCGTGGTCGCGCTCGTCGTCCAGGTCACCGTCCTGGGCCGGCTCCAACTGCCCGGCGCGGTACCCGACCTGGTGCTGCTCACCGTCGTCGCCCTCGCACTCGTGTACGGGCACGTCAGCGGAGCCCTCATCGGCTTCTCCGCGGGCCTCCTCGCCGACCTGGCGCCGCCCGCCGACCACGCCGCCGGGCGGTACGCACTCGTCCTGTGCGTCATCGGCTACGTGGCCGGCCTGGTCCGCCCCGACAGCGGGCGGTTCCGCTCCGCCTGGGGCCCGATGCTCACCGTCGTCGCGGCCGCGATGGGCTCCACCCTGCTCTACGCGGGCGTGGGCGCCCTCGTCGGCGACACGGCCGCCCGTCACGTGGGCCTGACCGGCCTGCTGTTCACCGCCACCCTCTACGACCTGCTGCTCGCGCCGTTCACCGTGCCGTTCATCATGGCGCTGGCCCGGCGCGCCGAGAACGACCCGATGGCCGTCGAGGCCGGCGGCGGCCCCTCCGGCAAGGCCGCCGACGTCTCCTCGGGCTGGCTGGCCGGCGGTACCGGCCTGCGCATCGGCAGCCAGCGCGGCGGCCTGCGGATGAAGACCGCGCGCTCCCGCGCCAACCGGGCCGTCCGGATAAAGGGCGTCAAGGCGGTCAAGGTCAAGGGCGTGAAGAGCATCAAGAAGCTGTGAGGGAGGAGCAGGCGTGACCAACGTTCCGGAAACCGGCCGCACCTCCCGGGTGCAGATCCGGCTCGTCATCATCCAGGTGCTCGTCCTCTCGATGCTGGTCACCCTCGGCGGCCGGCTCTGGTACCTCCAGATCCGCAACGGCGCGGAGTACTACCACGAGGCGAAGAGCAACCACGTCCAGCGGGTCGTCCGGCCCGCCGTGCGCGGGTCGGTACTCGACGCCCGGGGCGTCCCGCTCGCCGACAACGAGACCCGCCTGGTCGTCTCCGCCAGCCGCACGGCGCTGATGAAGATGAAGGACCGGGGCAAGGGCGTCATGACCCGCCTCGCCGACGTCCTGGACATGACCCCCAAGGAGGTCATGGAGAAGGTCCGGCTCTGCGACTCCCAGACCCCCAAGCCCTGCTGGAACGGCTCCCCGTACCAGCCGATTCCCATCACCCTCGAAGCCACGACGCAGCAGGCGCTGCAGCTGCGCGAACGCCCCGAGGAGTTCCCGGGCATCACCGCGGAGCCCACTGCCGTCCGCCGTTACCCGGCACCCGGCGGGGCCCGCACCTCACAGGTGCTCGGCTACCTCTCGCCGGTCACCGACGAGGAGATCCAGAAGGCCAAGGACACCGACTCGCCGCATCTGCGTTCCGACCAGGTCGGCCGCTCGGGAATCGAGCGCACCTACGACAAGTACCTGCGCGGCAAGGCGGCCGTCACCTCGTACGAGGTCGACAACCTCGGCCGGGTCATGCACCAGACCGAGGCCGACCCGGGCGTGGCCGGCTCCACCCTCATCACCAGCATCGACGCCCGGGTGCAGGCCGTCGCCGAGTTCGAGCTCCAGCAGGCGATGAAGACCGTCCGCCAGGAGACCGACAACATCACCGGCCGCAAGTACGAGGCCGACTCGGGCGCCGTCGTCGTCATGGAGACCAAGACCGGCCGCGTCGTCGCGATGGCCTCCCAGCCCGACTACGACCCCAACGCCTGGGTCGGCGGCATCTCCGGCAGCGACTACGCCAGCCTCACCAGCAAGAACTCCAACTACCCGCTGCTCAACCGGGCCATCCAGGGCCAGGCCCCCGCGGGCTCCATCTTCAAGGTGGTGTCGGCGAGCGCGGCCGTACGGGCCGGCTACGCCTTCGACGACAAGTACAACTGCAGCGCTTCCTACAGCATGGGCAACCGGAGCTTCGCGAACTTCGAGTCCAAGGGGCACGGCCCCATCACCCTCGCCGAGGCCCTCAAGTTCTCCTGCAACACCGTCTTCTACGCCCTCGGGCACAAGGAGTGGCAGCGCGACGGCGGCCTCAAGCCCAAGAAGGACGCCCACGACTGGTTCTACCGGACCGCCCGTGAATTCGGACTCGGTTCCGAGACCGGGATCGACCTGCCGAACGAGGTGACCGGCCGCATCCCCGACCGCCGGTGGAAGAAGAACTTCTGGGCGGCCAACAAGGACTCCTGGTGCAAGCAGGGCAAGAAGGGCGGTACCTACGTCGAGCAGATCGCCTACGAGAGCTGCCTCGAAGGCAACCAGCTGAAGGCGTTCGACAGCATCAACTTCGCCATCGGCCAGGGCGACGTCCTCGTCACCCCCATCCAGATGGCCACCGCCTACTCCGCCATCAGCAACGGCGGCACCCTCTACGACCCCACGGTCGGCAAGGCCGTGATCAGCCCCGACGGCAAGCGCATCGAGATGATCAAGCCCAAGCCCCACGGCAGGCTGCCGGTCGACGCCCGGACCATCGCCGACCTCGACAGGGGCCTGCGCATGGTCGTCGAGCCCGGCGGCACCGCCGCCTGGCGGTTCGGGGGCTGGCCGCTGGACAAGATCCCGATGCGGGCCAAGACCGGCACCGCCCAGGTCTACGGCAAGCAGACCACTTCGTGGCTGGCGACCTACACCGACGACTTCACCATCGTCATGACGATCTCCCAGGGCGGCACCGGCTCCGGGGCCTGCGGCCCGGCGGTCCGCAGCCTCTACAACGCCATCTACGGCCTCGACATGGAGGGCAAGCAGGACCCGAAGAGGGCCCTGCTGCTCAAGCCCGAGGCGAAACTGCCCAAGATCCGCCCCGACGGCTCCATCGACTCCCCCGAGATCCGGCCGTACGTGCCGCCGTCCCCGGAGGAGCCGGCGCCGCCCGTGCTCGCCGGGCCGCCTCCCGCGCGGCAGGACTGAGGACCGAAACCGACATGCAGACCGCCAACAAGTTCTCCGTCTCCCGGTACGCGCCCCAGCGCGGGGCGATGGCCAAGCTCACCGCCCGCGACTCGGTGGTGCGCCGGCTCGACTGGCCGATACTCCTCTCCGCGCTCGCCCTGTCCTTCATCGGCGCCCTGCTGGTGTGGTCGGCGACCCGTAACAGGACCCAGCTGAACCAGGGCGACCCGTACTACTTCCTGGCCCGGCACGCCCTGAACACCGGCATCGGCCTGGTGCTGATGATCGGTACCGTCTGGCTCGGCCACCGCACCCTGCGCGGAGCCGTGCCGGTCCTCTACGGGCTCTCGCTCGTGCTCATCCTCGCCGTGCTCACCCCGCTCGGCGCCACCATCAACGGCGCCCACGCGTGGATCGTGATCGGCGGCGGATTCTCCCTCCAGCCCTCCGAGTTCGTGAAGATCACGATCATCCTGGTCATGGCGATCCTGCTGGCCACCCGGGTGGACGCGGGCGACCTCACCCACCCGGACCACCGGACGGTCGTCAAAGCGCTCTGCCTGGCCGCCGCCCCGATGGGCATCGTCATGCTGATGCCCGACCTCGGGTCCGTCATGGTCATGGTCGTCATCGTGCTCGGCGTGCTGCTCGGCTCGGGCGCCTCCAACCGCTGGGTGCTGGGCCTGATCGGCTCGGGCGTGGGCGGAGCCGTCCTGATATGGCAGCTCGGCGTCCTGGACGAGTACCAGATCAACCGCTTCGCGGCCTTCGCCAACCCCGAGCTCGACCCCGCGGGCGTCGGCTACAACACCAACCAGGCGCGCATCGCGATCGGCTCCGGCGGCCTGACCGGCTCCGGCCTCTTCAAGGGCTCGCAGACCACCGGCCAGTTCGTGCCGGAGCAGCAGACGGACTTCGTCTTCACCGTGGCGGGGGAGGAGCTCGGCTTCGTCGGGGCCGGTCTGATCCTGCTGCTGCTCGGCATCATCCTGTGGCGGGCCTGCATGATCGCCCGGGAGACGACCGAGCTCTACGGGACGATCGTGTGCGCCGGGATCATCGCCTGGTTCGCCTTCCAGTCCTTCGAGAACATCGGGATGAACCTCGGGATCATGCCGGTGGCCGGCCTTCCGCTGCCGTTCGTGTCGTACGGCGGGTCGTCGATGTTCGCGGTGTGGATCGCGGTCGGACTACTGCAGTCGATCAAGGTGCAGCGGCCATTGTCGGCCTGATGCCCCGTTCACCCTGCCACCGTGATCCGTTCGGGACTAAGTTCGGTCTATGGCGGACACGAAGCGCGAGATCGAGCGGAAATTCGAGTTCTCTCAGCCGAAGGCGGCCCGGCGCGGGGTGCCGGACCTGACGGGCACGGCCGCGATCGCGGCCGTCTCCGAACAGGGCACCGTCGAGCTCGACGCCGTCTACTACGACACCCACGACCAGCGGCTCGCCGCCGACGGCCTCACGCTGCGACGCAGAACCGGCGGGGCCGACGCGGGCTGGCACCTCAAACTGCCCGTCTCGCCGGGGGTGCGCGACGAGATCGCCGCCCCGCTCGGCGACACCGTCCCGCGCCCGCTGGCGGCCCTGCTCCGCTCCCGGGTGCGCGGCGCCGCCCTGGAGCCGCAGGTCAGGCTCCTGTCCTCGCGCCGGGTCAGCCATCTTCTGGACGCCGCCGGAGCCCCGCTCGCGGAACTGAGCACCGACACGGTCCGGGCCGAGCGGGGCGATGCCACCGCCACCTGGACCGAGGTCGAGGTGGAACTGGCCGACGGGGTCGACCCCGGGCTGCTCGACGCGGTCGAGAAGACCTTCCGCAAGGCCGGGCTGGGGCTCTCCGACGCCCCCTCGAAGCTCGCCCGGGCGCTGGCCGAGACCGGCACGGCGCCACCGGCCCGGCCCGGGGACGACGGCTCCGACGGTACGGCGGGCGCGTACGTCCTGGCGTACCTGCGCGAACAGCGCGACGCCCTGATCGCCCAGGACCCGGCCGTGCGGCGCGGCCTCCCGGACTCCGTCCACCAGATGCGGGTCGCCTCCCGCCGTATGCGCAGCGCCTTCAAGACGTACCGCAAGGTGCTGGACCGGACCGTCACCGACCCGATCGGCGAGGAGCTGCGCTGGCTCGGCGCCGAACTCGGCGTCGACCGCGACCAGGAGGTCCTGCTGGAGCGGATCCAGACCCGCCTCGACGAACTGCCGCGCGCCGCGCTGCTCGGCCCGGTCCGCGGCCGGCTGCGGACGTGGAACTCCGCCCGCCGCTCCGGATCGCGCCGCCGGGCCCTGGCCGCGCTCGACAGCGCGCGCTACCTCACGCTGCTGGACCGCCTCGACGCCCTGCTGGAAGGGCCCCCGCTGCGCAAGGCCGCCCGCGGACGGGCGGAGCGCGTCCTGCCGAAGGCCGTACTGCACGACGTCGATCGCCTCGCCGACCGGGTGGACGCGGCGCTCGCCCTCGCCGAGGGCCACGAGCGCGACCTGGCCCTGCACGAGGCCCGCAAGGCGGCCAAACGCGCCCGGTACGCGGCGGAGGCGGCCGTGCCCGCGCTCGGCAAACCGGCAAAACGCCTGGCCAAGGCGGTGAAGAAGGTCCAGACCGTGCTCGGTGACCATCAGGACAGCGTCGTCGCCCGCGACGCCCTGCTCGGCCTCGCCGTCCAGGCGGCGGGCGCGGGGGAGTCCGCCTTCACCTGGGGCGTGCTCTACGCCCACGAGGAGGCCCTGGCCGCACGGCGCGAACGGGAGCTTCCGGGCATCTGGGCGAAGGCCTCCGAGCCGGGGCTGAGGGCCGCACTGGGATGATCATGTGGGTGGGGGTGCCCGAGCCTAGGGGTACGCTTGAGAGCTGCCCCCTTGCCCGCTTCACGAAAGTCGCGTGATGACCGAGTCGGTCTTCCCTCAGCTTGAGGCCCTGCTTCCGCACGTGCAGAAGCCCATCCAGTACGTCGGTGGTGAGCTCAACTCCACGGTCAAGCCGTGGGAGAGCTGCGACGTCCGCTGGGCGCTCATGTACCCGGACGCGTACGAAGTCGGGCTGCCCAACCAGGGCGTGATGATCCTCTACGAGGTGCTCAACGAGCGCGAAGGCGTGCTCGCCGAGCGCACCTACAGCGTGTGGCCCGACCTCGAAGAGCTGATGCGCGAGCACAACGTGCCGCAGTTCACCGTGGACAGCCACCGCCCCGTCTCGGCCTTCGACGTGTTCGGCCTGTCCTTCTCCACGGAGCTGGGCTACACGAACATGCTCACGGCGCTCGACCTCGCGGGCATCCCGCTGGAGGCCAGGAACCGCACGGTCGACCACCCGATCGTCCTCGCGGGCGGCCACGCGGCCTTCAACCCCGAGCCGATCGCGGAGTTCATCGACTGCGCGGTCATCGGCGACGGCGAGCAGGCCGTCCTCGACATGACCGAGATCATCCGCACGTGGAAGGCGGAGGGCCGGCCGGGCGGGCGCGAGGAGGTCCTCCTCCGCCTCGCCAAGACCGGCAACGTCTACGTCCCCGGTTTCTACGACGTCGAGTACCTGCCGGACGGCCGCATCGGCCGCGTGGTGCCCAACCGCTCCGGCGTGCCGTGGCGCGTGTCCAAGCACACCGTCATGGACCTCGACGAGTGGCCCTACCCCAAGCAGCCGCTGGTCCCGCTCGCCGAGACCGTCCACGAGCGGATGTCCGTCGAGATCTTCCGCGGCTGCACCCGCGGCTGCCGTTTCTGCCAGGCCGGCATGATCACGCGCCCCGTGCGGGAGCGAAGCATCACCGGCATCGGCGAGATGGTGGAGCGCGGCCTGAAGGCCACGGGCTTCGAGGAGGTCGGCCTCCTGTCGCTGTCCTCCGCGGACCACACCGAGATCGCGGACATCGCCAAGGGACTCGCGGACCGCTACACGGACGACAAGGTGGGCCTGTCCCTGCCGTCGACCCGGGTGGACGCGTTCAACGTCGACCTGGCCAACGAGCTGACCCGCAACGGCCGTCGCTCCGGTCTGACCTTCGCCCCCGAGGGCGGCTCCGAGCGCATGCGCAAGGTCATCAACAAGATGGTCTCCGAAGAGGACCTGATCCGGACCGTCTCCACCGCGTACGGCAACGGCTGGCGTCAGGTGAAGCTGTACTTCATGTGCGGCCTGCCGACCGAGACCGACGAGGACGTGCTCCAGATCGGCGACATGGCGGTCAACGTCATCGCCAAGGGCCGCGAGGTCTCCGGCCAGAACGACATCCGGTGCACGGTGTCCATCGGCGGTTTCGTGCCGAAGCCGCACACCCCGTTCCAGTGGGCGCCGCAGCTGTCGGCCGAGGAGACGGACGCCCGCCTGGGCAAGCTGCGCGACAAGATCCGCGGCGACAAGAAGTACGGCCGTTCCATCGGCTTCCGCTACCACGACGGCAAGCCCGGCATCGTCGAGGGCCTGCTCTCGCGCGGTGACCGCCGCATCGGCGACGTCATCCGCGCCGTGTACGAGTCGGGCGGCCGGTTCGACGGCTGGCGCGAGCACTTCTCGTACGACCGCTGGATGGAGGCGGCGGAGAAGACGCTGCCCGCCTACGGCGTGGACGTGGCCTGGTACACGACCCGCGAGCGCACCTACGAGGAGGTCCTGCCCTGGGACCACCTGGACTCCGGTCTCGACAAGGAGTGGCTCTGGGAGGACTGGCAGGACGCCCTCGACGAGACCGAGGTCGACGACTGCCGCTGGACCCCGTGCTTCGACTGCGGTGTCTGCCCGCAGCTCGACTTGGACATTCAGATCGGCCCGACCGGCAAGAAGCTGCTGCCGCTGTCCGTCGTGAAGTGACCTCGGGCCGACGCGGCCCCGCGATGCGATGTGCCCCTCACCGGGAACGGTGGGGGGCACGTCCATGTGCAACGGCTCGGGCCTCCGCTGCGTCGTCGTAGGTATGGACCTGGAGAAACACGGCCGGCACGAGCCGGAACACGGCGGCGAGGGGTGCGTCTTCGCGGTCGTCCGGATTCCGGTGCGGATCCTGGCCGTGGTGATCGTGCTCCCGCTGCGGATGGCATGGGACGTGCTGGTCCTCGCGGCGCGCGGCGTGCACCGCCGCGCCCTGCGCCCGGTCGGCGACGCGGTGGCGTGGCTGTTCACCCGGCTCGGCCGGTACGTCCTGACCCCGCTCGGGCACGCACTGGCCCGGCTGGCCCGGGGGGCCGGAACGGTGCTGAAGTGGCTGGCCCTCGCCGTCTTCCACTGGCCGTGGGTCGCGCTGTGGCGCTACGTCCTCGCACCCGTCGGCGCCGCCCTGTGGCGCTGGGCCCTCGTCCCCCTCGGGCAGGCGCTCACCTGGCTGGCCAGGGCCCTGTTCGTGTGGCCGTGGGTCGCCCTGTGGCGGTACGTGCTCGTCCCGGTCGCCGCCGCGCTGTACCGGTACCTGCTGCGG
>NZ_JBHJTK010000007.1:193442-221271 GCF_042267665.1 Streptomyces sp. NPDC056224 | reverse complement strand
GGCATCGCCTGGCTGGCCCACGGGCTGTACCGGTACGTCCTGACTCCGGCCGGCCACGGCCTGGTCCGGTTGGCCCGAGGTACCGGGGCGGCGCTCGCCTGGCTGGCCAGGGCCCTGTTCGTGTGGCCGTGGGTCGCCCTGTGGCGGTACGTGCTCGTCCCGGTCGCCGCCGCGCTGTACCGGTACCTGCTGCGGCCGGCCGCCGGCGCGGTCGCGTGGATGCTCGCGGCCGCCTACCGGTACCTGCTTCTGCCGTCGGCCCGGGGCATCGCCTGGCTGGCCCACGGGCTGTACCGGTACGTCCTGACTCCGGCCGGCCACGGCCTGGTCCGGTTGGCCCGAGGTACCGGGGCGGCGCTGGCCTGGCTGGCCAGGGCCCTGTTCGTGTGGCCGTGGGTCGCCCTGTGGCGGTACGCGGTCGTCCCGGTCGCGGCCGGGACGTACCGCTTCGTCCTGACCCCGCTCGGGCGCGCCGTCTCCTGGGCGGCGAGCGGCCTGTACCGGTACGTGCTCACCCCGCTCGGTCATTTCGCCGCCGCCGTCTGGAACCTCGCCGGCCGCGTCAGCCGCGCCATCGGCCGCGGTCTGCTCCGGGTGTGGCGCGGCCTCGTCGTCCGCCCCGCCGCCTGGGTCCGCCGGCAGGTCCTCACTCCCGCCGGACATCTCGTCCGGGAGGTGTGGCGGAGCTCGCGGCTCGCGGTGCGGGAGGCGCGGGCATCCGTACGCCAGGCGCTCTTCGGTCCTCCTCCCCGGGAACCGGCGAGGTCACGGGCGCGTACTCTGGGTAGTACGACAGCCGCAGGCAACACGCCCGCTCCCGAGATCTCCCTCCACGAACGGCAGGGGTGAGCCGGAGGCAGGGCGGCGCCGGCCGGCCCCCAGACGCTCAGGGCGACGCGCGAGCCGCGGAGCCCCGCACAAGGAGAAGAACCACTGGGCAAGCGACAGCCCGAAGGCCCGCCTCCCGCACCGGTGGTGCAGCGCATCCGACTGCGCTACACCAAGCGCGGCCGCCTCCGGTTCACCAGTCACCGCGATTTCCAGCGCGCCTTCGAGCGGGCTCTGCGCCGTGCCGAGGTGCCGATGGCCTACTCGGCCGGCTTCACCCCGCACCCCCGCGTCTCGTACGCGAACGCCGCCCCGACCGGGACCGGCAGCGAGGCCGAGTACCTGGAGATCGCCCTTGCCGAGCCCCGCGACCCCGAGAAGCTCCGTGAGCTGCTCGACGAGTCGATGCCGACCGGGCTCGACATCATCGACGCCGTGGAGGCCCGCACCTCGGGCCTCGCGGACCGGCTGACCGCCTCCGTGTGGGAGCTGCGCCTGGACGGCGTGGAGCCCGCCGAGGCGCAGCGGGCCGTGACGGCGTTCCTCGCCGCCGAGACCGTGGAGGTGCAGCGCCGGACCAAGAACGGCATGCGGACCTTCGACACGCGTGGCGCGGTCGTCAGCCTGGAAGCCCTTCCCGCCCCGGCTGATAGGCCACTGGACAATGCCTGTGCGATACTGCGGCTGGTTGTTCGGCATCTGACACCTGCCGTGCGACCCGACGACGTCCTGTCCGGTCTCCGAGCTGTGGCCGACCTGGCGCCGCCGGTCCCCTCAGCGGTGACCAGGCTGGCGCAGGGGCTCTTCGACGAGGAGTCCGGCACGGTGACCGACCCGCTCGCGCCCGACCGCGAGGCTGATACGGCCGCCCCACCCACGGCCGCCGTAGCCGCCGACGCGAAGGCGCCGGAAGGTCCCGCCGCGTAAGGAACGTCGCCGTCGCGCAGCCCTGGCACTCGGGAGCCACCTGGGTCGGGCCGCGCACTGACCTGAAGACTTCCGCCAGGCCGTACGGACAACACGTACGGAACCGGCGGCCATGAACTGAGCTCCCGTGTGGCGAACGCGCCCCGGAGGCCGGCTCCGCGCTCATTACGCGGGGCCCGGCCGGACCGGAAGTCAGCCGCGGCGCCCGGGAGCGTGACGGGAGAACCGCCCGCAATGCTCAACAACGAAAACGACACCACCACCGCCGGTAACGCCGACAGCGGCAGCCCCAGCGACAGCCTGCCGCCGCGCAGGCGCCGCCGCGCCGCTTCCCGGCCCGCAGGGCCGCCCGGCGCCACCGCCGCGGAGGCAACCCCGGTGACGGAGGCCGCCCCGGCCGCCCCCGTGGAGGAGGCCGCCCCGGCCGCCGCCCCCGCCCGTACCCGCCGCCGCGCGACCCGCGCCGTGGCCGCTCCCGAGGCCCCTGCCGCCGAGGCCCCCGCCCCGGTCGCCCCGGCCCCGGCCGCCGTCGCCGAGGAGCCCGCCGCTCCCGCCCCGCGTGCCCGTCGCCGTGCCACCCGCGCCGTCGCCGCTCCGGCCGCCGAGGCCGCGGTGGCCGAGGCCGCGCCCGTGGTCGAGGAGGCGGAGGAGGTTCCGGCCGCTGCGGCTCCGCGTGCCCGTCGCCGTGCCACCCGCGCCGTCGCGGCCCCGGCCGCCGAGGTCGAGGAGGCGGAGGAGGTTCCGGCCGCTGCGGCTCCGCGTGCCCGTCGCCGTGCCACCCGCGCCGTCGCGGCCCCGGCCGCCGAGGCTGCTGCGGCTCCGGTCGCCCCGGCCGCGGTCGTGGAGGCCCCGGCCGCCGAGGTCGAGGAGGCGGAGGAGGTTCCGGCCGCTGCGGCTCCGCGTGCCCGTCGCCGTGCCACCCGCGCCGTCGCCGCTCCGGCCGCCGAGGCTGCTCCGGCTCCCGTCGAGGACGAGGTCCCCGCCGTGGCCGAGGAAGCCCCCAAGGCCGCCCGCGCCTTCACCGTGGCCGACGCCCTGGACTCCCCGAAGCGCGGCGGCCGCCGCCGTGCCACCCGCTCCACCACCGCACCGGCCGCCCCGGCGCAGCCCGCCGCCGAGACCGAGGCGCCCGCCGCCCCCGCCCGGGCCCGCCGCGCCGCGCGTCCCGCCGTGGCCGTCTTCCAGGCCCCGGTCTTCGCCGAGCCGATGTTCCAGACCCCCGAGACCGCGGCCATGGCCGCCGCGGCCGCCCGCGCCGCCGCCCCGGCCGACGAGGTCGAGGAGGAGGAGACGGAGGCCGCGGCCGAGGTCGTCCAGGCCCCCGCCCCGCAGCCCGCCGGCCGTCGTCGCCGCCGTGGGCGCGGCGCAGCCGAGTCCGCGCCTGCCGCCGAGTCCGCGCCGGTCTCCCTCCCGGAGGTACTCGCCGAGGAGGAGCCCGAAGCGGAGCTCGAAGAGGAGTCCGCCGAATTCGAGGAGGACGAGTCGGGCGAGCGCCCCTCACGCCGTCGCCGTCGCGGTGGCCGTCGTCGCCGTCGTGGCGAGTCCGCCGACCTCGACGAGTCCGCCGAGGAAGAGGACGAGACGGAGGCCGAGTCCGCCGAGCAGGGGGCGGAGGAAGAGGAGTCCGCCGAGTTCGACGAGGCCGAAGAGGGCCTGGGCTCCAGCTCCAGCCGTCGCCGTCGCCGTCGTCGCCGTCGCAGCGGTGAGCCCGCCGACTCCACTGCCGAGTCCGCCGAGGCGGAGGACGGCGTGCGCACCGTCGTCAAGGTTCGCGAGCCGCGCCCGGCCCGTGAGAAGGCCGAGCCGTCCGACGAGGTCCAGTCCATCAAGGGCTCGACCCGCCTGGAGGCGAAGAAGCAGCGCCGCCGCGAAGGCCGCGAGCAGGGCCGCCGCCGTGTGCCGATCATCACCGAGGCCGAGTTCCTGGCCCGCCGTGAGGCCGTCGAGCGCGTGATGGTCGTCCGCCAGGCCGGCGAGCGCACCCAGATCGGCGTCCTCGAGGACAACGTGCTCGTCGAGCACTACGTCAACAAGGAAGAGGCCACCTCGTACGTCGGCAACGTCTACCTGGGCAAGGTCCAGAACGTGCTGCCGTCCATGGAGGCCGCCTTCATCGACATCGGCAAGGGCCGCAACGCCGTCCTGTACGCCGGTGAGGTCAACTTCGAGGCGCTCGGCATGGCCAACGGGCCGCGCCGCATCGAGTCCGCCCTCAAGTCCGGCCAGTCGGTCCTGGTGCAGGTCACCAAGGACCCGATCGGTCACAAGGGCGCCCGCCTGACCAGCCAGGTCTCGCTGCCCGGTCGCTACCTGGTCTACGTGCCCGAGGGCTCGATGACCGGCATCAGCCGCAAGCTGCCCGACACCGAGCGCGCGCGTCTGAAGACCATCCTCAAGAAGATCGTCCCCGAGGACGCGGGCGTCATCGTGCGCACCGCCGCCGAGGGCGCGAGCGAGGACGAGCTGCGCCGCGACGTCGAGCGTCTGCAGGCCCAGTGGGAGGACATCCAGAAGAAGTCGAAGCAGATCTCGACCTCTTCGCCGAGCCTGCTGTACGGCGAGCCGGACATGACCGTCCGCGTCGTGCGCGACATCTTCAACGAGGACTTCTCGAAGGTCATCGTCAGCGGTGACGGCGCCTGGGAGACCATCCACGGCTACGTGAACCACGTGGCCCCGGACCTGTCCGACCGGCTGTCCCGCTGGACCTCCGAGGTCGACGTCTTCGCGACGTACCGGATCGACGAGCAGCTCGCCAAGGCGCTCGACCGCAAGGTGTGGCTGCCCTCGGGCGGCTCGCTTGTGATCGACAAGACCGAGGCGATGATCGTCATCGACGTCAACACCGGCAAGTTCACCGGTCAGGGCGGCAACCTCGAAGAGACCGTCACCAGGAACAACCTGGAGGCGGCCGAGGAGATCGTGCGCCAGCTGCGGCTGCGCGACCTGGGCGGCATCGTCGTCATCGACTTCATCGACATGGTCCTGGAGTCCAACCGCGACCTCGTGCTGCGGCGCATGCTGGAGTGCCTGGGCCGTGACCGGACCAAGCACCAGGTGGCCGAGGTCACCTCGCTGGGCCTGGTCCAGATGACCCGCAAGCGGGTGGGCCAGGGTCTGCTGGAGTCCTTCTCCGAGACCTGCGTCCACTGCAACGGCCGCGGTGTCATCGTGCACATGGAGCAGCCGACCGCGATCGGCGGCGGCGGCAACGGCAAGCGTTCCAAGCGCCGTGGCGGCAAGGCGGACTTCGACCAGCACGACCACGAGGTCGAGACGGTCGGCGTGGAGTTCGAGACCGAGGCCGAGGTGGCCGCCGAGGCTGCCGCGCCGCGGGCGCTGCCCGAGCCCGAGTTCGTCGCGGACGAGGAGCTGTACAGCAGCCCCGCCGAAGCGGAGGCCGCGGCGGGCCTGAGCGGCCGCCGCAACCGTCGCCGTGCCACCCGCAAGGCGACCGCCCCGGCGGGCGCCCCGCGCGGTGCGACCGCTCCGGCGCAGGCACCGGCCCCCGTGGCCGAGGTCGTCGCCGAGCCGGTCGCCGAGCCGGCCGACACGGTCCTGGAACCGGCCGCCGAGGTCGTCGCCGAGGCCGTGGAGGCCGCGGAAACGGTCGAGGCAGCCGTGGAGGCCGCGCCGGTCGAGGCAGCCCCCGTCGAGGCCGCGCCGGTCGAGGAGGCCCCCAAGGGCCGTACCCGTCGCCGTGCGACCCGTAAGGCCACCGCCCCGGCGGGTGCCCCGGCCCCCGCGGCCGAGGCGGCCCCGGAGCCGGTCGTCGTGGCGGAGCCCGAGCCGGTCGTCGCCGAGCCCGAGCCCGAGCCGGTCGTCGCCGTGGCCGAGGAGGCCCCGGTGGCGGAGGCCGCTCCTGCCCGTCCGCGCCGCCGTGCCACCCGTAAGGCCACCGCGCCCGCCGGTTCCCCGGCAGGTGCGGCGGAAGCCGCCGTGGTGGTCGTGGAGGCCCCGGTGAGCGAGCCGGAGCCGGAGCCGCAGGCCCCGGCCGAGGAGGAGCCCGCTCCGGCCAAGAAGGCCGCCAGGAAGGCTCCGGCCAAGAAGGCGACCGCGGCGAAGAAGGCCACCACCGCCAAGAAGGCGACGGCGGCCAAGAAGACCGTGGCCAAGAAGGCGGCCACGACCAAGAAGACCGCGGCCAAGCGGGCGACGAAGAAGACCGCGGCGGCCGAGCAGCAGACGCAGCCCGCCGTCTCGGCTCCGACCGAGGCCTGATCCGCGCACCGAAGAGGAAACCGCATGACCGTGGGGCCCCGCCGCGAGGCGGGGCCCCACGGCCGTGCGGGAGCCGGTTTGACCCCTTGGAACCGGCCCCGTAACCTAGACCGTCGGCGTGTCTTGGACGATTAGCGTCCAGCGCGCGCCGCGCTCCTGAGCACCTTCCTCCCGCTTCGTACGCGCAAGCGTCGTCATGGGAGAGGCCGCTCGTCCATTCCGGATCGGTGTGGGCCGTCGAAAGACGGAGTCCGCCTGAGCGGCTGGCTTCAGGAGCATCCGCCCCGAGTGAGAGAGAGATCCGCGTGTACGCCATCGTGCGCAGCGGTGGTCGCCAGCACAAGGTTGCTGTCGGCGACATCGTTGAGGTTGACAAGATTTCCACTGCCAAGGTTGGCGACACGGTCGAGCTCTCGACCCTGCTCGTTGTCGACGGCGACGCCGTGACCAGCGACCCGTGGGTCCTGGCCGGCATCAAGGTCACGGCTGAGATCGTGGACCACCACAAGGGCGCCAAGATCGACATCCTGCGCTACAAGAACAAGACCGGCTACCGCCGTCGCCAGGGTCACCGCCAGCAGTACACGGCGATCAAGGTCACCGGTATCCCCGCGGCTGCGAAGTAAGAGGGACTGAGACATGGCACACAAGAAGGGCGCATCGTCCACCCGGAACGGGCGCGACTCCAATGCCCAGCGGCTCGGCGTGAAGCGCTTCGGCGGTCAGGTCGTCTCCGCTGGTGAGATCCTCGTCCGCCAGCGCGGCACCCACTTCCACCCGGGTTCGGGTGTCGGTCGCGGTGGCGACGACACGCTGTTCGCGCTGCAGGCCGGTGCCGTCGAGTTCGGCACGCACCGTGGCCGCAAGGTCGTCAACATCGTTCCGGCCGCCTGATCCAGCTTCTGCTGATCAAGCGTTCGTAACTTCCCGAGGGCGGATCTCAGCTCTTTCCGGCGCAAGCCGGGAAGAGAGGTCCGCCCTCGGCGTGTTGGTACGTACAGACGTTTATTGGGCGGCAAGGCCTGCCCGGGACATTCCCGCATGTAACTGGAGGAACAACCATGACCACCTTCGTGGACCGCGTCGAGCTGCATGTCGCCGCGGGTAACGGGGGCCACGGCTGCGCCTCCGTTCACCGGGAGAAGTTCAAGCCGCTCGGCGGCCCCGACGGCGGCAACGGCGGCCGTGGCGGCGACGTCATCCTGGTGGTGGAGCAGGCGATCACCACCCTGCTGGACTATCACCACAGCCCCCACCGCAAGGCCACCAACGGCAAGCCCGGCGAGGGCGGCAACCGCTCCGGCAAGGACGGCCAGGACCTGGTCCTGCCCGTGCCGGACGGCACCGTCGTCCTCGACAAGGAGGGCAACGTCCTCGCCGACCTCGTCGGCCAGGGCACCACCTACGTCGCCGCCGAGGGCGGCCGCGGCGGCCTCGGCAACGCCGCGCTCTCCTCCGCCCGCCGCAAGGCGCCCGGCTTCGCGCTCCTCGGCGTCCCCGGCACCACCGGCGACATCGTCCTGGAGCTCAAGACCGTCGCCGACGTCGCGCTGGTCGGCTTCCCGAGCGCCGGCAAGTCCTCGCTGATCTCGGTGCTGTCCTCCGCCAAGCCGAAGATCGCGGACTACCCCTTCACCACCCTCGTCCCGAACCTGGGCGTCGTCACGGCCGGCTCGACCGTCTACACGATCGCCGACGTGCCGGGCCTGATCCCGGGCGCCAGCCAGGGCAAGGGTCTCGGCCTGGAGTTCCTGCGCCACGTCGAGCGCTGCTCGGTGCTGGTGCACGTGCTGGACACCGCCACGCTGGAGTCCGACCGCGACCCGATCGCCGACCTCGACGTCATCGAGGAGGAGCTCAAGCTCTACGGCGGCGGTCTGGAGAAGCGCCCGCGGCTCGTCGTCCTGAACAAGGTCGACATCCCGGACGGCCAGGATCTCGCCGACATGGTCCGCCCCGACCTGGAGGCGCGCGGCTACAAGGTCTTCGAGGTCTCCGCGGTCGCCCGTACGGGCCTGAAGGAGCTCTCCTACTTCCTCGCCGAGGTCATCGCCAAGGCGCGCGCCCGCAAGCCGAAGGAGGAGGCGACCCGCATCGTCATCCGCCCGAAGGCCGTGGACGACGCCGGCTTCACCGTCACCTACGACGAGGCCGAGGACGTCTACAACGTGCGCGGCGAGAAGCCCGAGCGCTGGGTCCGCCAGACCGACTTCAACAACGACGAGGCCGTGGGCTACCTCGCCGACCGCCTCAACCGCCTCGGCGTCGAGGACGCGCTGAGGAAGGCCGGCGCCCGCGCCGGCGACGGCGTGGCCATCGGCTCCGACGAGAACGCGGTCGTCTTCGACTGGGAGCCGACCATGATGGCCGGCGCCGAGATGCTGGGCCGCCGCGGCGAGGACCACCGCCTGGAGGCTCCGCGCCCGGCCACGCAGCGCCGCAAGGAGAAGGACGCCAAGCGCGGCGACTCGGCCCAGCAGGAGTACGACGAATTCCGGCCGTTCTAGTCCCGTTCCCCCGGAGGGCACCCGAGCCGCATTGAAGGCGTCTTTACGCGGGTCGCCTAGGATCCTTCGGGTGAACAGCACCAACCTCCCCACCGTTTCCGTCGTGGTGATCGCGTACAACGACGCCGGGCTCGTGGGCGAGGCCGTCTCCTCGGCCCTCGCCCAGGGCCCGGTGGTCGCCGAGGTCATCGCCGTGAACGACGCCTCGTCCGACGGCACCGCGCGGGTGCTGGACGAGCTGGCCGCCGTGCACCCCCGCCTCAAGGTCGTGCACCGCACGGAGAACAGCGGGGGGTGCGGCACCCCGCGCAACGACGGGATCGCCGTGGCGACCGCCCCGTACGTCCTCTTCCTCGACAGTGACGACATCCTGCCGGCGGGCGCGGCCGAGGCCCTGGTGCGCGCCGCGCGGGAGCACCGCGCCCAGGTCACCGTCGGCGCCGCCGTCCGGCGCGAGCTGCCCCAGCACCACGACGTGCCGTGGATGCCGGGGCTCTACACCCCGGGCGACGTCATCGAGCGGCCCGCGGACCGGCCGGAACTGGTCCGGGACACCCTCTGCGTCAACAAGCTGTACGACCGCGCCTTCCTGGAGAAGCACGGCCTGCGCTTCCCCGACGGCCGGTTCGTCTACGAAGACTTCGCCTTCACCGCCCGGGTCCTGGCCGCCGCCCCGCGGATCGCAGTCATCGGCGACCTCGTCTACGTCTGGCACGTGCGCCGCAGCGCGGCCCAGGTGTCGATCTCCCTGGACCGCAAGGACGTCTCGAACTGGCGCTCCCGCATCGAGGCCCACCGCACGGCCTCCCGGACCCTCGCCGCCGCCTCCCCGGTGCTGGGCAGCGCCTGCCAGGTGAAGTTCCTGGAGTACGACCTGCGCATGTACCTGCGCGAGCTCGGCAGGGACCCCGGGTACCAGGCCGCCTGGTGGACGCTGACCCGCGAGTACGTCGACACCTTCGCCGAGGCCGACATCGCGTCCGCCGCGGCCCACGCCCGCTGGATCGTCGCGTTGCTGCGCGCCACCGCGACCCCGCCCGCCGACATCGAGCGGCTCACCCGGCTGGCCGCGGAGCCGCCGCGCCTGCTGCCCCCGTACGCGACCGCCGCCGACGGGACGCCGGTGTGGAGCGAGGCGCTCCCGGTCGAGCTCGACGGCCTGGCCGCGCTGCCGACGGCCGGACTGCCCGTCACCGTCGACGCCGAGCCGGCGGGCCGGGCCGCCGTCCGCATCCGCGTGCACGACCTGTACGGGCGCCTCGCCGAGGCCGGTCCGCGCACCGCGCAGCTGCGCTTCCTGCCCCGCGCGGGCGGCGACCCCGTCCTCGCGCAGCCGGTGGAACTGCGCCCCGACCAGAACGGCGGCTGGGTCGCGCTGCTGCCCTTCCGCCTCGCCGACCTGGCCGCGACGGGCCGACGGCAGGGGCTGCGCCGGATGCAGGCGTGGAACGTGGGGGTGGGCGTGGACTGCGCCGACGGGACCTCCGTGTTCACCTCCTTGCGCCCCCGCGGCCGGCTGCTCCGCCGCCGGGCGCTGCCCAGCAGCCGGTACGGTGTGCTGCTGGCGCAGCCGTACCGGACGGGGGCCGGCGCCCTCGCGCTACGCCTGGCGCCCGGCGCCGAGGGCGCGCTGTACCTCGTACGCAACCGCCTCCACCGGGCCCGGGCAGGCCGCGGGACGGGCTGACGGCGGCCTGCTTTTCCACACCGAAGTCGGACAGGACCAGGGAGTACCACATGACGTTTCTGATCACCGGTGGCGCCGGATACATCGGCGCGCACGTCGTCCGGGCGATGCTGCTCGCGGGGGAGAAGGTGGTCGTCCTCGACGACCTCTCCACGGGCAACGAGGACCGTGTCCCCGAGGGCGTACCGCTGGTGGTCGGCTCGGTCCTGGACCGGCTGATCCTCGAAAAGACCTTCCGCGAGCACAAGATCACCGGTGTGGTGCACCTCGCGGGCAAGAAGCAGGTCGGCGAGTCCGTCGAGAAGCCGCTGTACTACTACCACGAGAACGTGCAGGGCCTCACGGTCCTGCTCCAGGCCGTGGCCGAGGCGGGCATCCGCAACGTCCTCTTCTCCTCCTCCGCCTCCGTCTACGGCATGCCCGACGTGGACCTGGTCACCGAGGACACCCCGTGCGCGCCGCTGAGCCCGTACGGCGAGACCAAGCTGGCCGGCGAGTGGCTGATCCGCGCCGCCGGCAAGGCGCACGGCATCGCCACCGCCTGCCTGCGCTACTTCAACGTGGCGGGCGCCGCGGCCCCGGAGCTCGCCGACACCGGCGTCTTCAACCTGGTCCCGATGGTCTTCGAGCGCTACGACGCCGGCCAGGGCGCCAAGATCTTCGGCAACGACTACCCGACCCCGGACGGCACCTGCATTCGCGACTACATCCACGTCGAGGACCTCGCGGAGGCCCACGTGGCGGCCGCCCGCAAGCTCGCCGAGTGGGCGGCGGCCGGCGACTACAAGGACCTCACCGTCAACATCGGGCGCGGCGAGGGCGTCTCGGTCGCCGAGATGGTCGAACTGCTGAACACCCACACCGGGCACGACGTCCCGCCGGTGATCGTCCCGCGCCGCGCCGGCGACCCGGCGAAGGTCGTGGCCTCGGCCGACAAGATCACCGCCGAGCTGGGCTGGAAGGCCCGGCACGACGTCAGCGAGATGGTCACCTCCGCCTGGGCCGGCTGGGAAGCCAACAAGGCCGCCCGCAAGGCCGCGCACAAGGACGTCCACAAGCCCTGACCGTCCGCGGTCCGCGTACGAAGCCGCCCGCCCCGGAAGTGTCCGGGGCGGGCGGCTTCGTATGTGTCCGTGGGGTGCTCAGCGCTCCAGGAAGGAGAACAGCCCTTCCCACCGGTCGGTGATCTCGGCGCTGGAGTAGCGCTTGACCGACTGGAAGGCGGTGTCGCCGAGCCGGTCGCGCAGCTCGCGGTCCGACATCAGCGCGTCCAGGTGCCCGGCCAGCTCCATCGTGTTGCCCAGCCGGGCCAGCAGCCCGTCCTCGCCGTGCTCGACGATCTCCCGCACGCCCGGCGCGCAGTCGAAGGCCGCCACCGGCACGCCCGCAGCCATCGCCTCCAGCAGCGTGATCGGGAAGCCCTCGGCCCGGGAGGCCTGCGCGAAGACCGAGGCCCCGCGCAGCGCGCCCAGCACGTCGTCGGTGCTGCCCATCCACTCCACGGAGTCGTCCAGCCCCAGCGAGGTGCAGTGCGCCCGCAGCGCCGGTTCCTCCAGGCCCGCCCCGTAGATCCGCAGCACCCACTCGGGGTGGTGCGGGGCGGCGTCGGCCCACGCGTCGAGCAGCAGGTCCACGCCCTTCTCGAAGGCGAGGCGGCCGACGCTCGCGACGACCTTCTCCGCGCGCGGCGCGGGGGAGTCCGGCATGAAGGGCAGCGGGTTCGGCATGCTCCCGACGTTCTCCATGCCCGCCCGGATCCACAGGTCCGCGTCCTCGGCCGTCAGCACCAGCAGCCGGTCGACCTCGGGGTAGTGGCGGCGGACCCGCTCACCGCGGGTGGACTTCTGGCTGGCCTGGAAGGACTCGTGGCTCATGCCGATGACGCTGAGCCCCTTGGTGTCGGCCAGCGCCACCCACTCCATCGCCCAGACCTGGGTGACGATCACGACGCCGCCCGGGCGCGCGGCACGGAAGAGCTCGCTCAGCCGTTCCGCCTTGGCCCGCATGCCCGCCCGCCGGGCCGCCTGGCGGCGCCGCTCGGGCGCGTTCAGCCGGCCCTTGATCCCGCGCAGCCGGCGCGCGGCCGGCGGGTGGGCGTCGTACAGCGTGGTCATCTCGTACGGCAGGTCCTGCGGGAGCTTCTGGCGGATCTCCTCGGCGACCGGGGCGATGCCGACGATGTGCACACGGTGCCCGCGCTCGGTGAACAGCCGGGCCATCTGGTGCGACCAGGTGGTCACGCCGCCGAGCTCGTCGACGTTGTTGGAGACGAGGAAGATGTCACGGCCGCCCGGGGTGGCGGTCTGCTGGCTCACTTGCCGCTCCTGGTGAAGAACTTCTCGACGATCTGGCGGGCGGCGTCCCCGCGGTCGTACTCGCCGAATTCGGTGAGGAAGCGCTGCCGCGCCTCCGCGTACTTGGCGTCCGCCTCCTCGAAGGCGGCGAGGACCTGCAGGAGTTCGTCCGCCGTCGCCACCACCGGGCCCGGGGCCTTCTCCTTCAGGTCGAAGTACGTACCGCGGATGTCGGTGGCGTACTTCTCGTAGTCGTACGCGAAGAACACCATCGGCCGGTCCAGGACCGCGTAGTCGAACATCACGGACGAGTAGTCGGTGATCAGTCCGTCGGCGAGGGCGAGCAGCGGCGTGATGTCGTGGTGCCGGGACACGTCGACGACCCGGCCCGCGACCGACGGCGGCAGCGAGACGCTGTTGAGGTAGTGGGTCCGCACCAGCAGGGTGAAGCGGTCACCGAGCCGGTCGGCGAACTCCTCGACGTCGAACGGGAAGCTGAAGCCCTCGACCGCGCCGTCCGCGCCGGCCCGGAAGGTCGGCGCGTACAGCAGCACCTTCTTGTCCGGGTCGATGCCGAGCTCGGCCGCCAGCGGGCCGCGCACCCGCTCACCGCTGTCCGCCTCGGCACGCTGCACCTCGACGAGGGCGTCGTTGCGCGGATAGCCGGTGCGCAGCAGCACCTCGTCGCGCAGCCGGAAGCCCTTGGCGAGGGTACGGGTGTCGTGCTCGGAGCGGATCAGGAAGTGGTCGAAGCGGTCGACAGCCGCCTGGAAGCGGTTCTGGCCCGCGCGGCCCTGCGCCTTGGTGCGGGGCTCGTGGAAGCCCATCCGCTTGAGCGCGGAGCCGTGCCAGGTCTGGATGTACGTGGTTCCCGGGCGCTTGGCGAGGGCCAGCGGGAAGCCCTGGTTGTCGACCCAGTACTCGGCCTGGGCCAGGGCGCGCAGGTACGGCCAGCTCCAGCGCCGCACCAGGGTGGCCTCCTTGGGGAAGCCGGTGGGCTTGGCGCCCGCGTACGACCAGATCGCCTCGAACGGGGCGCCCTGGCGGACCATTTCCTCGTAGATGGCCTTGGGGCTGTCGCTGTACTGCTTGCCCATGTGGCTCTCGAAGACGACCGTGCCCTTCTTGACCGGCAGCTTCGAGAAGACCTCGTGGTAGAGCTTCACCTTCTGCTCGCCGGAGCCCATGCTCCGGCGGACCCGCAGGGCCTTGCGCAGGCCCCGCTTGACCACGCCCGCCGCCTTGCCCTGTATGGCGTTGTTGATCAGGCTCTGGGTGCGGACGGCGGCGGCGCTCTCGGCGGTCAGGACGTAGGAGAGGTTGCCCTTCTTGGTGACCTCCGGCTCGAAGCGGTCGGAGACCAGCCGGGTCAGCCGGGGCCGCACGCGCAGGCGGGCCGCCGATTCCAGGTCGACGCCGCCGACCGAGACGCGGGTGGTGACCCGGTCGCTCCCGGCGGTCAGCTTCAGCCGGACGTCCCAGACGGCGTCGATGATGCCGAGGGGGCGGACGGTGCCGCCGACGTCGGCGGTACCGGTCCACTCGATCGTGTCACCGGCGTGGCGCACGGTTGTCACCGGGAAGCTGAACGAACGCACGCCGATCTGCCGGCGGGCCCGGAATTCGAGCGAGGCCTTCAGCTCCGCGTCGGCCGGGATCCGGCCCAGCGGGTTCACGACGGCGCCGGACAGCGTGACCGTGCCGCGTCCGTCGTCCTCGTACGAGGTGAGGCGGTTGCCCAGCTGGAGGGAGGAGAGCGGGGAGGTGTGGAAGCCCTGCTCGGTGACGTCCAGTATCCGGCGGGCCTCGGCGGCCTCGGCGGTGTCGGGGCTGTCGATGTGCTGGGCGCACCAGTAGACGCGCCCGTCGCGTTCCGCGAGCGAGGAGGAGAGCCGTCCCTTGTTGGTCATGGCGTCCGCGGCCGGGAGCAGGTTGTCCCAGTCCTCCTTGCCCAGCAGGAAGGCGCAGATGGCCTGGAGGTAGGTGACGTTCTCGTACGCGGCCGGGTCGATGCCCGCGAGGTAGCCGTTGGCGAGACGGGCGAACTCCTGGCGGTACGCGTCGCTCAGCAGGGGGAGGTCACGCAGGTGCAGGACCAGGTCGTGCTTGAGGAACTTGGCGTCCTTGGCGGACTTGATGTCCGTGTGGCCCTTGGCCGCGAGGAGCTGGTCGACGCGCCGGTGGATCTCCATCCGGTGGACGAAGTTCGCGATCTCGTGGCGCCGGTTGCTGATCGACTTCGCCGCGGTGTTCTCGACCACGTTCCAGAAGTAGACGTGGTTCGGGATCAGCGTGATGCGGCCGGCGGCCACGTACGCCTGGGCGGAGAACAGCAGGTCCTCGTAGTGGATGCCGACCGGGAATTCCAGGCCCTGCTCCAGAAGGAACGCGCGCCGGTAGCACTTGTTCGTGGAGAGGGTGTCGTAGACCAGCAGGTCGGGGAACTCGGTGATCGACTCCAGCGTGCGCGTGCGCGAGTAGATCCAGGGGTACCACTCGGTGGTCTTGCCCCACCGGTTGTCGAGGTGCACGCGTACGCACATGCCCGACACCAGGTCGGAGCCGGTCCGCTCGGCGGCGTCCAGCATGTTGCGGCAGGCGTTGCGCTCCAGTACGTCGTCGCTGTCCAGGAACATGACGTATTTGCCGGTGGCCTGCTGGATGCCGTGGTTGCGGGGCGCGCCGCAGCCGCCGCTGTTCTCCGGCAGCCGGAAGGCGCGGACCCGCCCCGGGTGCGCGGACTCCAGTTCCTGGGCGACCCCGTACGAGCGGTCCTTGCTGCAGTCGTCGACGATCACGACTTCGACCCCGTGCAGGGTCTGGTCCAAAACCGACCGGACTGCTGTCGGCAGACGCTCTGCGTCGTTGTAGACGATGACGACCACGGAGACGTCGGGCACGTGCACCTCGATCCCTTCGTTTCGTTGCGTTTCGTTCAGCTCATTCCGCTTATCTCGTCCACGCTACCGTGTGCCGCCCTCGACTCCGGCAGCCCGACTCCCGCCGTGCATACTTCTGAGGAAGAGGTGAGTGGCGGGTCCGGTCGCCGACAATCACCCGTTCGGACCCAGCAGGAAGTGTTCATGACGAAGCTGTCCGTAGTTGTCCCTTGCTACAACGAAGAGGCCGTCATCGACAGCTTCGACGTCGAGATCCGCAGGGTCCTGGACGCCCTGCCCGTCGAGTACGAGGTCTGCTACGTCGACGACGGCAGCCACGACGGCACCCTCGACAAGCTGCGCAAGATCGCCGCCGAGCACGGGGAGGAGACCCGGTACGTCTCCTTCAGCCGCAACTTCGGCAAGGAGGCCGGCATGCTCGCCGGTCTGCGCGAGGCCACCGGCGACGCCGTCGTGATCATGGACGCGGACCTGCAGCACCCGCCGGAGCTCATCGGGACCATGCTCGACCTCCACCGGCAGGGTCACGACCAGATCATCGCCCGCCGCACGCGTGAGGGCGACAAGAAGCTGCGCTCCGCGCTCAGCCGTCTGTACTACCGGGGCGTGAACCGCTGGGTCGACGTCGAGCTCGCCGACGGGGTCGGTGACTTCCGCATGCTCTCGCGCCCGGCCGTGGACGCGCTGCTGTCGCTGCCGGAGTACAACCGCTTCTCCAAGGGCCTCTTCTCCTGGATCGGTTTCGACACGGTCCACTTCGACTACCGCAACGCGCAGCGCGAGGCCGGCGAGACGAAGTGGAAGTTCGGCTCCCTGCTGAACTACGGCATGGACGGCCTGATCTCCTTCAACAACAGGCCGCTGCGGATCGGGATCTGGCTCGGCGTGTCGCTGGTCGCGCTGACCGGCCTGTACGCCCTGTGGATCACGGTCATGGCGATGACCCACGGTGTCGACTCGCCCGGTTACGTCACCCTCGTCGCGATGATCGCCGGCATCGGCGGCGTGCAGATGATCATGCTGGGTCTGATCGGCGAGTACATCGGCCGCATCTACTACGAGACCAAGCGCCGCCCCCACTTCCTGGTGAAGGAAGCGCACGGCGCCGCCCCGCTCCCGCACACCCCCCGGGCACCGCGGGCGGCGGAGCCGACGGTCACGGAGCGCAGCACCCGATGAGCCGCAGGGACCAGCTCGGCCAGGTCTTCCGCTTCGCCCTCGTGGGCGGGGTCAACACCGGCACCTTCTTCGGCATCTACCTGCTCCTGCACCCCTGGATGCCGTACTTCGCCGCCTACTCCCTCGCCTTCGTGCTGGCGATGGTCGGCTCGTTCTTCATGAACACCTACTTCACCTACCGGACCCGGCCGACGTGGAAGAAGTTCCTGCTCTTCCCGCTGACCAACGTCACGAACTACGTCATCCAGTCGGCCGGCCTCTACGCCCTGGTGACCTGGGCCGGGATGGACACCCGGATCGCCCCGCTGGTCGCGGCGGTCGTGGCCATCCCGTTCACCTTCCTGCTCTCCCGCAAGATCCTCGTCCCGGGCGCCGCGCGTGCCGCGGAGCGGGAACGGGCCGGGACCTCGTCCACGGTCTGAAACCCCTGAGCGGCCGTTGTCCGCCACACCGTAGATTGAGGTGGCAGGCATTTCGGCAAGGGGCAAGGGGACAGACGTGTCAGCGGCTAGGCAAGGTGTCGTGGACGCCCGCAGGATCGTGGTCAAGGTCGGCTCCTCCTCACTGACCACCGCGGCCGGCGGACTCGACGCCGACCGGGTGGACGCGCTGGTGGACGTCCTGGCCAAGGCCCGCAGCGGTGGGGAGAAGGAGATCGTCCTCGTCTCCAGCGGAGCCATCGCCGCCGGACTCTCCCCGCTCGGGCTGCGCCGCCGCCCCAAGGACCTCGCCCGGCAGCAGGCCGCCGCCAGCGTCGGGCAGGGACTGCTCGTCGCCCGGTACACGGCCTCCTTCGCCCGGTACGGCGTCCGTGTCGGCCAGGTGCTCCTCACCACCGACGACACCAGCCGCCGCGCCCATTACCGCAACGCGTACCGCACCCTCGACCAGTTGCTGGAGATGGGGGCCCTCCCCGTCGTCAACGAGAACGACACCGTCGCCACGGACGAGATCCGCTTCGGCGACAACGACCGCCTGGCGGCCCTGGTCGCCCACCTCGTCCGCGCGGACCTCCTCGTCCTCCTCTCCGACGTGGACGGCCTCTACGACGGCGACCCGTCGCTGCCCGGCACCACCCGCATCGAGGAGGTCCGCGGCCCCCGCGACATCGCGCACGTCTCCATCGGCAGCGCGGGCAAGGCGGGCGTGGGCACCGGCGGCATGGTCACCAAGGTCGAGGCGGCGCGGATCGCGGCGGCCGCCGGGATCCCGGTCGTACTGACCTCCGCGAGCCAGGCCACGGACGCCCTGGCCGGCCGGGGGACGGGCACGCTCTTCCACGCCACCGGGCGCCGCTCGGCGGACCGGCTGCTCTGGCTCCAGCACGCGTCGACCCCCCAGGGACACCTTGTACTCGACGACGGGGCGGTGCGCGCGGTCACGGAGCGCGGAAGCTCGCTGCTGCCGGCGGGCATCGCGGCGGTCGAGGGCGACTTCGTCGCCGGTGACCCCGTGGAACTGCGGGCCACCGACGGCCGGGCGGTCGCCCGGGGACTGGTCAACTTCGACGCGAAGGAGCTTCCGCAGCTCCTCGGACGCTCCACCCGCGAGCTTGCGCGCGAACTGGGACCCGCGTACGAACGGGAGGTCGTCCACCGGGACGATCTGGTCCTGCTCCAGGGCTGAGGTTGGGTAAAACCGCCGCGCGGGGGCCCGGGGACTGGTCAACTGTGAGGGCGGGCGGACATGCGCGGCGGAGACAGGAGGCGACTGGTGAGGCGAGCGCTGACCAGCGTCGGACCGGGGGACGGTGACGGCGGTGGAGAGGGACGGGACGACCGGGGCGCGGACTCCCGCCTGTGGCACGTGACCCTGAGCGTCTCCGGCACACCGGCGCCGCTCTCCGAGGTCCGGCGCGGGCTGGAACAACTGGCCCACGACCACCCCTTCCTGCTGACCAGCCGGTACGCCGACGACCACGCGGAGGTCCGCTACTGGGAAGAGGCCCGCGACCTCCACGACGCGGCGGCCGTCGCCCTGCGCCTGTGGGGCGAACACCGCTCCTCGGCGCAGCTCCCGCCCTGGGAGATCGTCGGCCTGGAGGTCATCGACCGCGCCACCTACCGCCAGCGGGTGGCCGAAGGCTATGGCCCGCCCCCGGCCCACCCGGTCGGCGTGCACCCGTACTGAGCACGGCGCCCGCACCGCCGGGGCCCCGCGCAGCCGCGGGCCGCCGGGGCCGTCTCGCGGGGTGGAACCCCGTCGGCAGGGCAACGGCCGGGGATTACCCTGGCGGCATGACCTCGCTCGATGCCGCCACCTCGCCCGTCCTCGCAACGGCCCGCGCCGCCCGTACGGCCGCCGCCGCCATCGCCCCCCTCCCGCGGTCCGCCAAGGACACGGCCCTGCTGGCGATCGCCGACGCGCTGGAGGCCCGTACGGCCGAGATCATCGAGGCCAATGCCGTCGACACCGGCAAGGCCCGCGCCGCCGGCACCAGTGAGACCGTCATCGACCGCCTCACCCTCACCCCCGAGCGGGTCGCCGCCATCGCCTCCGACGTACGGGACGTCGCCGCCCTCCCCGACCCCGTCGGCGAGGTCGTCCGCGGCAACACCCTCCCCAACGGCATCGACCTCCGCCAGATCCGCGTCCCGCTCGGCGTCGTCGGCATCATCTACGAGGCCCGCCCCAACGTCACCGTCGACGCCGCCGCCCTCTGCCTCAAGTCCGGCAACGCGGTCCTCCTGCGCGGTTCCTCCTCCGCCTACGCCTCCAACACCGCCCTCGTCGCCATCCTGCGCGACGCGGTGGAGAGCGCCGGCCTGCCCGCCGACGCGATCCAGCTGGTCCCCGGCGAGTCCCGTGACTCCGTCCGAGAGCTGATGCGCGCCCGCGGCCTCGTCGACGTGCTCATCCCGCGCGGCGGCGCCTCCCTCATCAAGACCGTGGTCGAAGAGTCCACCGTCCCGGTCATCGAGACCGGTACCGGCAACTGCCACGTCTACGTGGACGCCCAGGCCGACCTGGACATGGCCGTGGACATCCTCATCAACTCCAAGGCCCAGCGGCCCTCCGTCTGCAACTCCGCCGAGACCCTCCTCGTCCACCGCGACATCGCCGACGCCTTCCTGCCGCGCGCCCTCGACGCCCTCGCCGGCGCCGGCGTGACCGTCCACGGCGACGCCCGGGTGCTCGCCGCCGCCGAGGGCACCAAGGCCACGGCCCTGCCCGCCACCGACGAGGACTGGGCCGCCGAGTACCTGTCCTACGACATCGCCGCCGGCGTCGTGGACTCCCTCGACGACGCCGTCGCCCACATCCGCCGCTGGACCTCCGGCCACACCGAGGCCATCGTCACCACCTCGCAGGCCGCCGCCCGGCGCTTCACCCAGCTGGTCGACTCGACCACGGTCGCCGTGAACGCGTCCACCCGCTTCACGGACGGTGGCCAGTTCGGATTCGGCGCCGAGATCGGGATCTCGACCCAGAAGCTGCACGCCCGGGGCCCGATGGGCCTGCCCGAGCTGACCTCCACCAAGTACATCGTCACCGGCGACGGTCACATCCGGTAATCAGTTCCTGAACACGGTGTGGCCGGATTTCGGCGTACACCCTGCCCAAAGCAGCCCCCCAGGTCTACCCTGGTCCTGTGCCGGACGACGTGGGGGGCAAGCCGTTCCCGGACGACGGGGAGCCCGACGACGACCGCGGAGGCGCGGACAAGGATTTCGCCTCCGTGGTGTTCGACGAGGCCTTCGTCCGGAACGCCGAGATCCATGAACCGAGCGCCGCCGAGCGTCAGCGGGCGGCCGACCGGGCACGCGCGGAGGCCGAAGCCGCCCGCGCGGTCGCCGGCGGCTGGACGGGCGACGACGACTACGACGCTTACGGATACGGCCACCCCGACGGGTACGGCCCCGACGACGACAGCTGGGGGTACGACCGCGGCCACGGCAGCGCCGACGGCCCGTACGGGGCCTACGGCGGCAGTCTGCGCCCCTACCGCGGCCGCTCGCCCTGGCTCCGTCCCGTCGCCTGGGTGCTCGCCTTCGTGATGGGCCTCGGCATGGTGGCGCTCGCCTTCAGCGCCGTCTACCGCAGCGCCGCGGGCGAGGCGGACCCCGCCCCCGCGCCCGCCAGCACCCCCCGCAAGGAAGTCACCGGCGTCGGTGCGTTTACGTACCCCTCCGACCGCCAACCCTGAAGGTACGACCCCACTCGCACACCCAGGAGCTGGGGGCTTCTCTGAAGCGGGGACAGCGGGGAGAAGCGATGGCCGTACCAGGAGATCCACCCAACGGCACCCCCGAGGGCATCGGCGGCGGTGACGACGAATTCCGGCCGGACGAGTACCGCTCGGTGGTGTTCGACGAGGACTTCGTCCGGGCTGCCCGCCTTCAGGAGTACTCCGCACAGGAACGCATGGGCGAGCACGCCAGGGCCGTCCGCAGCCGCTCCCTCTGGTCGGCCGGCGGCCCCGGCTCCCGCACCGGTACCCCGGGCCGCGGTGCCCGGCAGGGCATGCTGCTCGTGCTGCTCATCGCCACGGCCTTCGCCGCCGCCGTCTACCTGGGGCTGCGCAATCCGTACGTGCCGCCGCCCGGCGGTCCCGCCGAGCCGTTCAGCAGCACCGTCGTCCCGCTCGCCCCCAGCTCCACCGTGCCCGGCGGGCGGCCCGCCGACCTGTACGCGAACAGCCCCGCCGCCGACTACCGCGTCGGGGCGGCCGGAATCACCCTGCCGGCCGTGCGCCGCACGCACCACTTCACCGACGCCCAGGTCGTCACCGCGCTGTCCATCGCCAAGGACTACCTGGTGCAGTCCTCGCTGGACCCCGACGTCCTGGCAGGCACGGCCTCCCGGCCGGTGCGCGTCCTGATCGACCCCGACCAGCTGGCCCAGTTCGACCGCAGCATGACCTCGCCCTCCGGCGACGGCCGCCACGCGGCCACCGGCTGGCTGGTCCGCTTCGACCCGGGCACCGCCGTCGTGGCCGACTCCCGGGTCCGGGTGAGCGGCACGCTCGCCTTCGAGGAGGTCACCCCCGAGCTGCTGGAGGTGACCACCGACCACACCTTCGTGTACGCCGTGCGGCCCGCCGCCGGAGCCCCGGCCCGGGCGGACGGCGCCTCGCTCTTCACGATCCGGCGCGAGCTGCGGCTGCGCTTCGACCGGGAGGACATCGGCGCCCGGCGGGCGGAGCTGGTCTCGGCCTACGTGATGGCCGGACCGCAGGCATGCTCCAGCGACCCGGCCGCGGGCTTCCGCCCGCTGCTGGCCGGAGCCGGCCCCACCACGGTGGGCCCGGCCGCGAGCGATCCGTACGCCAGCGGCCACCCGAGGCGCGCCGCAGGGCTGTGCGGCGTCCTCGCGCAGCGCGAGGGCCCGACGGCGACCCCGGTCAGCCCTGCTCCGTAGCCCCGCCCTTGCCCTCCGGGCCGCCGGCGGATCCGGTACCGGCGCCGGTGAACTTGTCGCGGAGCTTGCCGCCCAGGTCGCCCGCGCCACCCGCGATGTCGCCCACCAGCTTCATCAGCGGATCCTTGCTGGTACGCACCGAGTCGGCGTAGTGCGCGGCGGACTGCCGGAAGGAATCGGTCACCGAGGTGTCCTTGTCCTCGTCCCGCCGCGGGTAGTGGCCGTCCATGATCCGCTGGAAGTCGCGGCTCTCCGACCACTTCTTCAGCTCGGCCGCCCGCACCGTGGTGAACGGGTGCGTCCGGGGCAGCATGTTGAGGATCTTCAGCACGGAGTCGCGCAGATCGCCGCTCGCCTCGTACTCCTCGGCCTGGGCCAGGAAGGCGTCCACGTTCATCTCGTGGAGGTGGTTGCCGCCCGCGATCTTCATCAGGCCGCGCATCGAGGCGTGCACGTCCTGACCCACCAGCAGTCCGGCCCGGTCGGCGGAGAGCTCCGACTTGCGGAACCACTCCCGCAGCGCCGTCACGATCGCCGTGATCGCCACATTGCCCAGCGGGATCCACGCCACCTTGAGCGCGAGACCCGTCAGGAACAGCAGGATCGTGCGGTAGACGGAGTGCCCCGACAGCGCGTGGCCCACCTCGTGGCCCACCACCGCCCGCATCTCCTCCTCGTCGAGCAGCTCCACCAGGCCCGTCGTCACCACGATGATCGGCTCGTCCAGCCCGATGCACATGGCGTTCGGCTTGGGGTCCTGCTGCACGTACATCTGCGGGACCTTCTCCAGGTCCAGGATGTAACAGGCGTCGCGGAGCATCTCGTGCAGGTGCGGGAACTGCGTCTCGCCGACCCGCACCGTGTCCGACAGGAACAGCAGCCGCAGGCTGCGCTCCGGAAGCAGCCCGCTCAGGGCCTTGAACACCGTGTCGAAGCCGCTCAGCTTGCGCAGTGCGACCAGCGCCGAGCGGTCCGCCGGATGCTCGTACGCCCGTGAGGAGATGCCGGGAAACCTCTTGCGGTCCCGCGCCGGCACCTTCTCGAACCCTGTCTGCGCCATAGCGCCCTCCCCTGGATCTGGCCTGACCGGACTTGCGTCTATCCTCTCCAACGCCTGAGTCGGCGTGAGCGTGCCCCAGGCCCCCGCATACGATGTGAGCGAAGTCTCCGCCCGCTCCCCGACTCGATAGGTACCTGCCTGATGAGCCTCTCCTCCACCGCCCACAACCTGGTCGTCCTCGCCTCGGAGGGGGCCGAGCAGCACGGCGGCAACCACGACAGCCTCAACCCCTACGTGACCGGCGGCGGCGCGTTCCTCATCCTGTGCCTGATGCTCTGGATCACCACGCGCCTGAACCGCGACCGCTAGGCCCGTGATTTAGCCCTCTCGCCGAGGCCGCCGGCACTGCCGGGCCAGTAGGCTCTGCGCTCATGGGAGAGCAGGAGATGCCTACCGGTCCGGTCAAGCGCCGGCTCGGCGTGATGGGCGGCACATTCGACCCGATCCACCACGGACACCTGGTGGCCGCCAGCGAGGTGGCCGCCCTGTTCCACCTCGACGAAGTGGTGTTCGTGCCGACCGGCGAGCCGTGGCAGAAGTCGCAGCGTGCCGTGTCGCCCGCCGAGGACCGCTACCTGATGACGGTCATCGCCACCGCCTCGAACCCGCAGTTCTCGGTCAGCCGCATCGACATCGACCGCGGCGGGCCGACGTACACGATCGACACCCTGCGCGACCTGAAGGCGCTGAACGACGACGCCGACCTGTTCTTCATCACGGGAGCCGACGCGCTCGCCCAGATCCTGACCTGGCGGAACGCCGACGAGCTCTTCTCGCTCGCCCACTTCATCGGGGTCACCCGGCCGGGCCACGTGCTCACCGACGACGGACTGCCCAAGGGTGGAGTCTCCCTCGTCGAGGTGCCCGCCCTGGCCATTTCGTCCACGGACTGCCGTGCTCGGGTCGCCAAGGGGGACCCTGTCTGGTACTTGGTGCCGGACGGCGTGGTGCGCTACATCGACAAGCGTGAGCTGTACCGGGGAGCCTGAGCTTCCGGAGAGAGGGGCCCCCGCGGTGAACGACCGACAGGATCCGTACGACCGGTACGATCCGCACCCAGCCCACGAGCAGCAGCTCATCGGCTACGACGCGTACGGGCGGCCGGTGTACAGCCAGGCACCCGCGCAGCCCGCCCCCGAGTACGAGCAGCAGCAGTACGGCTACGACTACCAGGCCCAGAGCCAGGGTTACGGCCAGGCCCAGGGTTACGGCCAGCAGCCGCAGCAGCAGTACTACGAACAGCCCGGCCAGGATTACGGGCAGCAGCAGTACGCCCAGCCGCCCGCCGCCCCCGGCTACGGGTACGACACCCAGCAGACGCAGCAGACCCAGCAGTGGATCCCGCAGCAGTCCGCCCCGGAGCCGGAGGCCCAGCGGCAGCGGGCCCCGCAGGTCCCCGAACCGCGACGGCCCGAAGCCGAGCCCGAGCCCGAGCGCGAGGCGGGCCGGGACTACCGCACCGAGATGTTCGCCTTCATCGACCAGCCGGACGAGGACTCCGAGGACGTCATCGACTGGCTCAAGTTCACCGAGAGCCGCACCGAGCGCCGCGAGGAGGCCCGCCGCCGCGGCCGCAACCGGGTGGTGGCGCTGATCGTCGTCCTCGCCCTGTTCGTCGTCGGCGGCCTCGGCTACCTCTGGTACGCGGGCAAGCTGCCCTTCCTCGACGGTCCCGGGCAGAAGAAGGCCCCGGCGGCCGCAGGGACCGGGGCGCAGAAGCGCGACATGATCGTCGTCCACGTGCACAACACCAAGAAGGGCGGCACCTCCTCGGCGCTGCTCGTCGACAACGTCACCGCCAAGCAGGGGGCCACCGTCCTGCTGCCCAACACCCTCGGCGTCCCCGGCTCCGACGGGACCGCCACCGGCCTCGGCAAGGCGGTCGAGGCGGGCGGCCTCGGCACCCGCGAGGCCCTCGACTCGGTGCTCGGCACGCACATCGGCGGCACCTGGCGCCTGGACACGCCCTTCCTGGAGAACCTGGTCGAGCTGGTCGGCGGCATCGAGGTCGACACCGACACCGCCGTCCCGGCCGACGACGCGGCCAAGGCCCCCGCGGTGGGCCAGGGCCAGAAGCAGAGCCTGAGCGGCCCGATGGCCGTCGCCTACGCCACGTACCGCGCCCAGGGCGAACCGGAGGCCAAGCAGCTGGAGCGCATGGGCAAGGTGCTGTACGCGGTCCTGCGCAAGGTCCCGAGCGACCCGAAGGCGGCCGCGCTCACGGTCGAGAGCATGGGCCAGATCCTCGACCCGGCCCTGAACGCGCAGACGCTCGGCGCCCTGCTGTCGCGGCTCGGCGCGCACGCCAAGGTGGGCGCGTACCGCACCGACCTCCTGAGCGTGAAACCGGACGGCGGCCTGACGGACGACGCCACGAAGAAGGTCGTCAAGGAGGTGCTCGGCGGTTCCGTCGCCGCGGCGCAGCCCGGCGCGGCCCCGCGCGTCGGCCTCAAGGACGCGACCGGTGACGAGAAGACGCAGGTCGCGGCGCGGGCGGCGCTGCTCAACGGCGGCTACGACTTCGTCGACGGCGGCAAGGCGGACAAGACCGCCGCCGCCTCGCAGATCACGTACCAGGACGACGCCCAGCGGGACCGGGCGATCGAGGTCGCCAAGACGCTCGGGCTGCCGGAGACTGCCGTGAAGAAGGCGGAGAACGCGGTGAACGCGGACGTCGTGGTGATCCTCGGCAAGGACTACAAGGCGTCCTGAGGCGTTCCGGGGGGCCCTGATCCGGCTCTGACAGGTGGCTCCGCCCGCGCGGAACGTTCCGCGCGGGCGGTGTCGGCGGTACATGAGACCCTTGTAAGGATCTGCCCGCCAACCCGAAAGCATGGCCAGTGACCGCCACGGACCGCTCCATCGAGCTCATCACCGCCGCCGCCCAGGCCGCGGCCGACCGGCTCGCGCACGACATCATCGCGTACGACGTCAGCGACGTGCTGTCGATCACCGACGCCTTCCTGCTCGCCTCCGCGCCCAACGACCGCCAGGTCAAGTCGATCGTGGACGAGATCGAGGAGCGCCTGCTCAAGGAGCTCGGCGCCAAGCCGGTGCGCCGCGAGGGCGACCGCGACGCCCGCTGGATCCTGCTCGACTACGTCGACATCGTCGTCCACGTCCAGCACAGCGAGGAGCGGGTCTTCTACGCGCTGGAGCGCCTGTGGAAGGACTGCCCCGAGATCGAGCTTCCCGAGGACGCCAAGCTCACCATCGGCAAGGCCGAGGAGCACGCCAAGCTGCGTGAGGCGGCCGGCGACGAGGACCTGGACGGTGATCTGTTCTGAGCACGACCACCTCGGGCAAGTCCGGCAGGAAGATCGTCCTCTGGCGCCACGGCCAGACCTCGTGGAACCTGGAGCGGCGTTTCCAGGGCTCCACGGACATCGAGCTGACCGCGACCGGAGTGGCGCAGGCGCGCCGCTCCGCGCGGCTGCTCGCCTCGCTGAAGCCGGACGCCATCGTGGCGTCCGACCTCCGGCGTGCCGCCGCGACGGCCGCGGAGCTGGCCGCCGTCACGCGGCTGCCCGTGGCGCACGACGCGGCGCTGCGCGAGACCTATGCCGGTGAGTGGCAGGGCCTCACGCACGACGAGATCCTCGCGAAGTACGGCGAGCAGTATGCGGCGTGGAAGCGCGGCGAGCCGGTCCGCAGGGGTGGCGGTGAGCTGGAGACCGAGGTCGCCGAGCGCGCCGCGCCGGTGGTGCTGGAGCACGCCGACCGGCTGCCGGAGGGCGGCACGCTCGTGGTCGTCAGCCACGGCGGCACCATCCGTACGACCATCGGCCGCCTGCTGGGCCTGGAGCCGTACAACTGGGAGGGCCTCGGTGGGCTCTCCAACTGCTGCTGGTCCGTCCTCGGCGAGGGCGCGCGCGGCTGGCGTCTGCTGGAGCACAACGCCGGCACGCTGCCGGAACCGGTGCTCGGCGACGACGACTGAGCGGCTCCTGCGCCGCTCCTGCGCCGCTCCTCCGCCGCTCCTCCGCCGCTCCTGCGCCGGTCCTTCGCCGGTCCTTCGGCGGTCCCCGCCGTGGCTGCCACCCGGATTTCACTTTCCGGCTGGTCGCAGGCTAGAGTTCTTCTTGTTCGCAGCGCGGAACACCGGAGACGGGGGGAGCGCGGCGGAGAGCGGGGCTATAGCTCAGTTGGTAGAGCGCCTGCATGGCATGCAGGAGGTCAGGAGTTCAATTCTCCTTAGCTCCACAATCAGGATCCCGTCCCCAACAGGGGGCGGGATCCTTGGGTTTTACCCCCTTTGCGTTTGCTGACCGGGCCCGCACCGGCATGGCAGAATCGGACAGCCGGAGGGGGGAGACGACGGCCCGATGCGGGAGGGAGTCGCTGACGGATGGGTGCACACCGGCGCCGGTGCGACTGGTGCAACAACGGCACGCCGATCGTGCGGGACATGGACCCGGTCAACCCCGACTACCAGTACTGGTGCGAGGAATGTGCGCGGGCGCTGATCATAAAAGGCGACCCGATCGAGACGTACCGGGAGCTGGAGGGGGAGCCGATCTACGGCCGGCTGCTCGACGAGCACTGCACGCTCAAGCGGTTCTACCAGTTCGCAAGAGCGTGATGGAATAGGTCAAATCGGGCATGGCCTGCGGTCGACGGAAACCGATTTTTGGACCAGGGCCATGACCGTGTAATGTTTGGGACGTCGCCAGGGGGAACCGGAAACGGAAGCCCCGAGCGGCAAGCAAGGCAAGGGGCTATAGCTCAGTTGGTAGAGCGCCTGCATGGCATGCAGGAGGTCAGGAGTTCAATTCTCCTTAGCTCCACAGTGAAGAAGCGGGCCCCCCCGAAAGGGGGGCCCCCCGCAAGTGGTGGGAACCCATAGGTACCGGCCCAGCCTCGGC